>PKUD01000170.1 GCA_002869695.1 Desulfuromonas sp.
CCCCCTGCGGAGAACGTGCTATAAACGAGCGGACAGCACCGCCGCTCCGGTAGCAACAACGCCCGGAATATTTACAGTGGAACAAGACAGGACAGACCACGATGAAAACCATCGACCTCTCACACCCGATCCATCCTGACATCCCGGTCTATCCGGGGACGGAACCGCCGCAGATCTCGCCCGCCAACAGTATTGACCGGGATGGCTTTGCCGAAATCCGGATTTCGATGTATTCGCACACCGCAACCCATATCGACGCGCCATGCCACTCCTGCCGCAAGGCAGATCTCTCGATCAGTTCCCGGCCGGCCATTTCATTGGCACGGCGGTGGTTATCGACCTGCGCTCCCGGGCCACCTCCGCGATTGCTCTCGAGCAGTTGGCGCTCTACGCGGAGCAACTCGACGACGTGAACTTCGTGCTGCTGCACACCGGCTGGTCCGCTCACTGGGTCAAGGCGAGCTACTTTGAGGATTATCCCCATCTGACCGTTGAAGCCGCTGACTGGCTCAGTCGCTTCCCGCTGAGCGGCGTCGGCATAGATACCATCTCCATCGACCCACTTGACAGCCCCGACCTCCCTGCCCATCAGCGGCTGCTCGGCAGGGAGTTGATTATTATCGAAAACCTGACCAACCTGCAGGCTGTCACCAGCAGCAGGGTCACCTTTTCCTGCCTGCCGCTGCCGGCCCGGGCGGCGGACGGTTCACCGGTCCGGGCTGTCGCCATCGAAGCGTAAGGACAATCCGCAAACTACCCGCAGGAGAACATGACCATGACCAGCTATTTCGATCGGTTGGCCAACAGTTGGGACGCGAATCCGATGAAGGTCGAGCGGGCCCGGGCAACAGCGGAACAATGTCGCCTGACCCCTCTGGCGAGCAGGGAAAGTCTGCTCGATATCGGTGGAGGAACCGGCCTGCTGAGTCTCTTCCTGCAGGGTGATTTCAAGACCATCACCATAGCTGACACCTCCAGCGAGATGCTCAGGGTGGCCCGGGAGAAAATAGCCGCCGCCGGAATCGACAATATCAGAATCTGCCTGCTGCAAAAGGACCTCTCGGAGCTCACCGGCAGCTTTTCGGCAATTATCAGCCTGATGACCCTGCATCACATTCACGACCTTGACGCCTTCCTCGGTCACGCAGCAGACCTGCTGAACAAACATGGCACGCTGATGATCGCCGACCTCTACCTTGACCGGGATGGCTCATTCCATAAACACGTTGCCGACTTCCAGGGGCATGACGGGTTCGATATTGATCAGCTCTCGCAAAAGCTGGTGAATGCGGGGTTTGCAGTCAGGCAGGTCAAGCCCTATTATAAAATCAGCAAAACAAACCGGGCCGGTACGGAACAGGAATTCCCCCTCTTTTTCATGGTCGCGGGAAAGAGCTGAGCAGAATCAACCGGGCCCTGCAGTCGTGGCATCCGGCTCCCAGCGATAGCGGTTGAGATCGGCCCTCCCTTCCTGATCAAAACAGACTCCCTCTGCCTGCAGCAGATCCTGCTGCAGGAGGTTCCCCTCGCCATCCCGTCTCGGGCTGACCCGGCCCTGGCGGTTGATCACCCGCTGCCAGGGAACGTCGCTGCGCCCTCCAAGTGACGCCATGGCAAACCCTACCGTCCGTGCGCTGCAGCCGACCAGTGCGCCGATCTGGCCATAGGTCATCACCCGGCCGGCGGGAATGCCGCGGACAATGTGGTAAATAGACTGATAGAGTGACAGCGGTTCCCGCGTGGACATCAAAACGGCTATGCTCTCATCAAGGTCGGGAGTTGCCGAACGTTTTCAGCAGGTCGGCATAGGGCAGCCGGCCGAATGCGATGCTGCGCCGCTCCCTGCTCTGCTGCAGGATAAAGCCCCGTTTGCGGACAGCCGCTTCGATGCCGGCCATATGCAACGCTCCCCAGGGAATGACGACGGTATCGTATTTTTTCAGAGCTGCGTCGAGGTGGCCGAGAACCACCTGGTTTCGTTTGTCGACCAGGTCATGCATGATCGTCTCGCTCGCCGTCGGGGGGAGATTTTCCTGTGCCCACCCATTAAACGCTGCGAAACCGTCGATCAGGCTGGCACTGCTCAGCAGGTGGGTCGCCATGGCGTTGATGAATTCGATCGTCAGCGGGTCAAATTCTCGCAGATCAATGTCAGCCCCGGCAACGTCTGGAGTCCCCTGTTGCGCACCATTGAACCCATCCCGGTAGATCTGGTCGATATCGACACGCCGGCCGGGGAACTGCAGCCTGTGCTGACCGGACAGGCCGAGTGCATCGGCAATTTTTACATAACTGAACTCCCGGCGGAGCAGGCCGTCCCGGTCGGAGACGCCTTCGCTGAGGACCAGAACCGGCTCCGCTGAAATCGATCGGCTTAGCTCGTCATAATAATCCTGATCGCCGATATGAATCATCCCCGCCAGGCGAACCGTCTTGTCCTGCTGGCGGTAGACCTGTTCGGCCATGTAAAGCCCGTCAACTCCCAGACGGACAAATCCCCCGGACAGTTGCTCAACATAGCCTGTCGCTGCGGAGAACCCGAAGAAGATCAGCACCAGGGGGAGAAACAGCAGGCTGGCGAGGGAGAACCACAGCAGGTTTCGCAGCCCGAACCCCTTCCCGGGAAACATCTCCCGGGTCAGAAGCAGGCTGCTGCCATTTTTTATACGGAACCAGACAAGGGCGAACAATCCCAGCAGAACCTGGGCCGTGGCAGCAGATATCTCCAGGGCAAATGGATCCATTTTTGTGGCCAGAGGCCACAACCCGGCAACAGTCCAAAGCAGCAGAAAGATCTGTGGCAGAAAGATTTTTTTGGGCAGATGTCGGTTGAAGCCGAAACAGGGGTAGAGCAGGAGGGCCATAGCCACAACCAGGGAGCCGAACAACGCCAAAAGCATGGCGGTAAATCGGCCCGACATGAGTTCGGGCAGCACTCCTGTCAACAGGGTCATCCCCCCGTGGGCGATCAGCAACAACTGGACAAGGTTGGCAAACTCTCTCACCATAAACTCTGAAACACCACGGGCGCTGCCCTTCTCAGTAGATAACAGAAACCAGCTTATGTTGTACGCGAACCGCCTCTTCTGCGCAAGTGACACCGGTTGGATGCGCTATACTTCAGATATCAACAGTCGACTGCTCTCAGAAAGCATACTGCGTGACACGATAGCAGCTATCCCTCAACCGGACGCTTTGCGTGGAGCCGAATCAATGGTCTTTGTCAAAAAGTTGAAACTTGATGTACTCAAACCGCATGTTCCCAACGCCCTGGAACTGGCCCGGGCTATCGCAGACCAGGGTCATGACTACCGCGTCTCTATTGTTGTCATGGAGGTCGATGAAAAGACTGAAACGGTAGAGATCCTGATTGAAAGCGAGGATATTCAGTTCGAGAATGTCGCAGACATTATCCGGTCGCTGGGGGCGTCCCTACACAGTATCGACGAAATTCAAGTCGCCAACCAGCCAGCCCCTGATTAACCGGCTGAACAGGAACGATCATGATGGAGATCCTGCGGCAGCTGCAACTCCTGGTTCGGATTACCCGTACCCGCAACATCGCCCGCCGCTATTTTGTTGTCAACGGCTTTGACGGGGCGCTGACCATGCTCGGCATGATTATGGGCTTCTATGTCTCTGAGGCGGCGACCATCGACGTGATGATCAGCGCCTGTCTGGGGGCGGCTATTGCCCTGGGAATGAGCGGCATCAGCAGCGCCTACGTCAGCGAAGCGGCAGAGCGACGCCAGGAGTTGCGGGAGCTTGAAACAGCTATGATCAGAGATCTCGGGGACGCTGCTCACGGGCGGGCGGCGCGACTGGTTCCTTTAATCATTGCCCTGGTCAACGGTCTGTCACCCCTGCTTATTGCGCTGGCCATCATAGCTCCACTCTGGCTAAGCGCCATCGTACCGATAGTTCCGGCGCTGGCCCTGCAGATTGCGATCGCTGTAGCCTTCGTCATCATCTTCATGTTCGGCATGCTCCTGGGGAAAGTCAGCGAAACATTCTGGCTGTTGTCCGGCCTGCGAACCCTGTGCATCGGCGCAGTAACCTGCCTGATTATTTTTCTGGTTTCCGTGTAAATGAATAGCGGCGTGGAGTGTAGAGCGCGAGGCGAGAAACCCTCTAGGAGACTACTCGGACTGATATTCCAGGTCTGCAAGCAGACCTTCAATGACAGCGTATTGATTGTAGAGAGTCGTGATGTCGATTTTATTGATTTCATCACGGAACCCATGGAGTTTGCCGATCGGCAGCAGGAAACTGCTTAAAATATCTGCGGCGCCACCCATCAGTCCGCAGGCACTGAAGTTAATTACGGGGACCGACATCTCTCCGGTGAACCAGCTTCGCTGTGGCAATAAGCCGCCAACATGGTTGAACTTCAGACCGTAGCTCACATCAGTGTAGAAATCCGTCTCCATGAACGGCAGGTAATCGTAAACAGCCGTTTTCGAGGAAGGTTCCTGAGCAAGGGGTATTGCCGCTTTTTTTGCCACCGCCTGGGCCAGGTAAGACAGATGGGGATCGGACACCCCTGCGGTAATACAGTTGCCTGCACCTGTCACGCCCACTGAATCGACATTGATGACGTATTTGATCCGTTCTCTTTCAGCGTCAGAAAGGCGTGCGATATGAGCTCTGCTCCCCCGCAGGCCGGTCTCTTCCGCCCCGGGGAAAAGTACCCGGTAGCTGTAATAGTGTTCACCGCTACTGAGTTCTTCAGCCAGTTGCAGCACAACCGAAACACCGGATGCGTTATCGATGGCACCATCAGAGAGATAGGTGGCGGAAATAATCGGGTCGAGGATGCCGTTGACCAAGAGGCTGACAAAGGAGAACGGGTTGGCATCTGTTTTATCATAGTGGGCGATCAGATAGATGGTTTCATCTGAACGACCGGGGATATCAATAATCAGATTACGCTGTAAGCTGAACCAGTCGATACCCTCGGAACGGGTGCGGTCAGCCAGGCCCAAGCTGTCGGCATAACGGTTGAGAGCAGCGAATCGACCGAGGTTCCCTCCGCCGTTAACAACCGCCTCGAGTGTTCCGCGCATGCTTTCGGCTTTTAGCGCGACCCCGGAATCGCTCTTGATCTGATCCGGGACCGGTGGCGCAACCATGTGACAGGCACTGAGCAGGACCAGCAGACTTATTGCTGACAGTCTTCTCAGCCGGACCCTGATTAATAATTGTAAGGAGAGAAATCGATCCATCCGCCGTCCTTAGTTTATTATAATTTATTTTTACAAATTAAATTAAACTTATCATAAAGAATGCTGTTATGCAAAATATTTTTATGCCGGGAGCAAAGATGACTACGATGACAAGATCGTCTCCCGAACTCAGAAAATCCCAGGAGAAACTGTTATTCTTTAATTGTGGAAGAAAAGATGAAAGGGTGAGCGGCAGGTCAAGGAGGCGATTATGAGTGTCTATCGAAAATGGTATTGTAGCTGCTCTGGCCGTCCTGAAGAGCTCGTCTACAATGATCAAATTGAGGACGAAGCGGGTGAGCCTGAATGCTCTAGATGCGGTGCTTCGCCTTCAAGCGATCCGAAGCACACGATCAGCTTTCGTGATCAGGAAGAATGGGACGATTGAGGCTCACATCGTGGATCACGTATCCTCGTCCCTGGTGAAAAAGATGAATGCCATGGCCGGTCTGCGACTGGCATCACGCATGGCAAACTGCATCCGGTCGAAATCCCATCCCTGCGCCGTCCACTCATTGACGATTTTCTCGAGAGCCAGGTCTTCAACCTGACTGGTTTCAACGACCTTATAGGTGAGCATTCGGGCCTCCCATGTAAGCAAAGTATTTTTTAATCGGATAAAGCTTGCCAATACCTGACCATTTTAGTATTATTTGAAACAGGCAACAACATTTCGGCGCTCCCGACTCCCTCCTGGTCGGGGCGCCTATTTTTTATCCGGGCAGGATGCACCTGCGGCCTGCTGTTCCAGCCAGGCCACCCGCTCAATCAGTGGCGGATGACTGTAGTAAACAGCACTATAAAAAGGATGCGGGTGCAGCTGGCTCAAGTTTTCCCTGGCCAGTCTCACCAGTCCGGTCGCCAACTCCCGCCCGCCCCCGACCAGATGAACGGCATACCTGTCAGCCTGACGTTCCTGCCGGCGCGACCACCAGCTGCTCACCGGAGTCCAGAAGAAACCGACCAATCCTCCGAACCAGCCGAGGAGCAGGACCTGGCCGTTGAAACTGAGCTGATCAAGACCGAACCAGCCGGGCAGGTACTGAGCCCTCAGCAGAAGGAACCCACCATAGCAACATGCCAGGATCAGAATCTGACTTTTGATCAGCCGCTGGCGAATATGACCACACTGCCAATGCCCGAGCTCATGGGCCAGTACAGCCAGCAACTCTTTATCGCTCAACTGGTCAAGCAGGGTATCAAAAAACACCACCCGCTTGACCCGGCCGATACCGGTAAAATAGGCGTTGCTGTGGCCACTGCGCCGCGAAGCATCGACCTGCAGCACCTTGCCTGCTTCCAGCCCGACCTTGCCCAGCAGCTGACGGACTTGCTCTGCCAGAGCGGTGTTTTTCAGCGGCTCCATTTTAAAAAACAGGGGTTCAATCAGGACCGGGGACAGATAAAGCAGGAAGACCGTCAATACGGCCCAAAAGCCCCAGACCAAAAGCCACCAGCTGTGCGGAAACACCTGAACCAGCAACAGCGCACCACCAACCAGGAAGAGAAAGAGGATTCCGCCAACCAGAAGTGACTTGATCAGATCGGCGCACCAGAGACCAAGACCCATCCGGTTAAAGCCGAAGCGGGCCTCGATGACAAAATTGCGATAAAGAGAAAAAGGTACGCCGAGGAGGGACTGCCCCAGGAACAACAGGGCGAAGAAGAGCAGACCCTCACTGACAGGGCCGGCAGCAAAGGAACCAACCAGCTGATCATACCAGGGAAGCAGCCCGCTGAAGAGAAACAACAGGGTCAGCAGTCCCCCGCCACCCTCTTCAACCAGCCCGAGCAAGCCTTTGGAGCGGCTGTACTCACAGCTCTGCTGCAGCCGTTGAGCATCGATCTGGCCAGCGAATGCGGCAGGCAAAGCACCCCGATGCTGCTGCTGGTACCGCAGGTTCAACCAGTCGAGCAGCAGGCGCAACACCAGAACCAGCAGGGCAAAGCAGAACAGCAGGATTTTCAGACTCATGGCTGAACCCGCGCCCGGCGCAGCAGATCCCCCGCTTCAGCCCAGTCGGGCAGCTTTAACCTGACTTGCGCATTCGGCTGGCTGAGCGGTTGTTCGCCCCCCTGCAAATCAGTAATTCGCTCGATGCGAAACATCTGCTGCCGCATGGACGGAGCAATCAGTTCGACCTCATCGCCGCGCATAAAACGGTTCTTACCATCTATGTACAGCCCACCCTCCCCCTGGCGAACCACACCGATATAATCGTGGCTTCTGATGTAGTGGGTATCGACAGGATTAATCTTGGCATCCTCACGGCCAAAGAGAAAACCGGTATCATAGGGACGATGGCTGACCATTTCCAGCTCCTGCCCCCAAAGCGGATCATACGTGTCGTCTCCTGACAAAATCCGGTCAAGCGCAGCCCGGTAGACGCGCGTCGTCGCCGCGACATAGTAGATCGTCTTCATCCTCCCCTCAATTTTGAAGCTGGAGATTCCCGCATCCACCAGGAGTGGAAGATGCTCGATCAGACAAAGGTCACGACTGTTAAAGAGATAACTACCGCGGTCATCCTCCGCGAAATCCATCTCCTCGCCCGGACGCATTTCTTCAACCAATGAGTAGTTCCAGCGACAGGGCTGTGCGCAATCACCGCGATTGGCGCTGCGGCCGAGCAGGGCTGCTGAGAGCAGGCAGCGCCCGGAGTAGGCGACACACATGGCACCATGAACGAAACATTCCAGCTCCACCTCTGTCGCAGCGGAAAAGTGGCGGATATCGTTGAGGGTCAACTCACGGGCCAGATTGACCCGACAGGCCCCATTCTGCCGCCAGAACTCGGCCGCAGCCGGGTTGCAGGTATTCGCCTGAGTAGACACATGAATGGGCCGCTGCGGATCAACCTGGCGCACCTGAGCAAGCACCCCTGGATCGGCGACAATATAGGCATCCAGTTCCAGAGGTCGCAGCTCTTCAAGCAGGAGGTTCAGATCTCCGAATTCTCCTGGTTGGAGGGACGCATTCAGAGTGAGATAAAGTCGGACACCTGCTGCTGCAGTCAAAGCTCTGGCCCGACATAATTCGTCCAGGCTAAAATTACCTGCATTGGCACGCAACCCGAAAGCACCTGCTCCGAGATAGACCGCATCCGCACCATAGCGAATTGCTGTCTGCAGTTTTTCCAGATCACCGGCCGGAACCAGCAATTCATACTGTTTTTTTCTGAGACTCTTCAATATCAAACACCCCCAGGAAGATCAATTTCTCTCCAAGCCGCATAGCCCCACGGAATACGGGAGCATAACATAACCGAAAATCAGGCGCAGCAGCCAACTTTTCCCGCTGAAGAACAGCTGACAGTGATCATTCAAACTTGACAACCTCCTAATAAGTCTATAATTTTTACGAAATCACTAAAATCAGGGGACAAATGAAACCTACAACGCCCAACTCGTTGGAATGGCGGCAGCTTGTTGTCACGACACTTACCTTACTGCTGACAATACTATTGGCTGCCTGCGCTCCGCCATCTCCAACGGACCCGACACTGGACAGCAAACTGAACAGCTTGCAGCAACAGCAGCAACAGCAGCAGCAGATGTTGGTTCAACTTCAGCAACAACTGGAGCAACTCCAGCAACAACTCACACGTCAACCCCCGATCGCTGCCAGCACGGAAGTCGAGAGACGGCCAGCAGAGCCGGCAACCGGAAGAGACCAAAAGCCCGAGAGCCAACTCCCGGCAGAGGCGGGTGACGTGACTATTATGCTTGAGTCTGCCGGGCTTTACCTGGAGGCATTCTCGGCCCTGACGATGGGCCGCTATGCACAGGCCGGCAACAGCTTCAGTGACTTTCTTTCACGCTACGCTGATCATCGCTATGCAAACAACGCCCGCTACTGGCTGGCCGAATCCGAGATGGCCCGTGGGCTCCAGCAGCAGGCACTGAACAACCTACTCCTGGTTGCCAACGACACCGGGCAAACCGGCAAAGCACCTGCCGCCCTTGCCCGACTGGCTGAAATCTACCAACAGCAGAACATGCAACAACAAGCGGAAACAATTCTCCACCAGTTGCGCACCCGATTTCCGCAAAGTCGGGAAGCACAACTCTTTAACCGGAGTGATCAGGCTCAATGATCCGCTGGATCATTAAAGAGCGGCCGACTCCGCGACATGAGGGAATCGATGACTAAACAGATCTGCACCTGGCTATCGCTGTTGACCCTGATGCTGACAATGGGTTTCGCCCTGCCGACCTTTGCGCTGGAGCAGGAACAGACCTACATCATTAAGAAGGGGGATACTCTCTGGGGGATTTCAGAACGTTTTATCAACGATCCCTACTACTGGCCCAACCTCTGGGCCAACAACCCGGATATCACCAATCCGCACCTGATTTATCCCGGCGACGAGATTCGGATTTTCGGTGGACGGATGGTCCTGGTCCCGACATATCCCTCCGGTAAAGTGGCAGAGCAGCAGGAAACTCCAGTCACAGAAACCGCACCTGCCGCCAAAGTAAAACCTGCAGTCGTGGAGAAAACTACGCTTAAAACCGGTGGCGGCAGTGAGGGGTTCATCCACGCGGGGGAAAAACCTCTCGGCATTATTGTCGACTCGGTCGACAACCGGTCACTGCTGACTGAAGGCGATACGGTTTTTCTCAAGATGAATGATCCTGCTGTGGTCAGCGTCGGAGACACATACGGGCTCTATGAGAGAGGGGAAAAAGTGATCCACCCGACAACCGGTGAGAGCTATGGGAACATGATGCACGATCTCGGCTACCTCCAGGTGACCAGTCTCCAGGGCAAAATCGTGACCGCGAAGATCGGTAAGGTGTTCCGCGAAGTCGAGCGGGGTGCAGAACTGTATGACTACGTCCCGCCGGTCATGGAGATTTCGCTGAAAAAGGCAAAGAACGAGCTGGAGGGCCATATTCTGGCGACCCAGGCGGAAAAACTGACCCAGGGACAGCATGACGTCGTCTTTGTCGACCTCGGTCTCGAGGACGGACTGAACGTCGGCAACATGCTCTACATTACCCGGCCGAGAACCGTCACAGAAAAAAGCCTTTTGACACCGGACACGCAACTGCCCGACGATCTGCTTGGCGCAGCGGTGATTATCGAGTCACGGGCAAAAACTGCGGCGGCCCTCATCGTTAAAAGTGTCAAGACCATCTACCGCGGCGACCAGGTCCTGTCGATTACTGAATAGTCTTAACGCACAACTGGCATGTCTGAAAGAGGATTGAACCCGGTTCAATCCTTTTTCTTTATTCGCAGAACATTTCCGGAGGGGGAAAATGTTTCATCACAACGAAGATCTTCTCAGGCTCCACCTGGTTCCCGGGCTGGGGCGCAACTCACTGTTCAAACTCAGAGAACGCTTCGGCTCTTTCGCAGCGGCACTCACCGCAACTCCGGCCCAATTGCAACAACGCGGAGAAATTCCGCCAGCGGTCATCGCTGCCCTTGGACATCTGGATGAGGAGAGGTTCCGTCAGGCACGCAGGCAGATGGAGCAACTTGAGGTCCGCCTGATATCCTACTGGGACGATGAGTACCCGGCACCCCTTAAACAGATTCATGATCCACCGGCCCTGCTTTACCTGCGCGGCAGGCTGCCGGAGAATGACGCCTTTGCGATCGTAGGATCACGTCTCGCGACCGCTGGAGGGCTGCAGCTCACCCGAGAAATCGCCTCCCAAATTGCCTCACGGGGGATCACGATTGTCAGCGGCCTGGCACGGGGGATCGATACCGCAGCCCATCTTGGCGCCCTGGATGAAAAAGGCGCCACTATCGCCGTGCTCGGCTGCGGGATTGACCGGGTCTACCCTCCGGAAAACGGCCGACTTTTTCATCGGATCCTGGAAAAAAATGCGATTATTTCTGAATTTCCCCCTGGAACACCGCCCTTGGCAGGTCACTTCCCCGGCCGTAACCGGATCATCAGCGGTCTCAGCCGCGGGGTCCTGGTAGTTGAAGCGGCATCTGGAAGCGGTTCACTGATCACCAGCGAGTTCGCACTGGAACAGGGCCGGGAGGTTTTTGCGGTGCCAGGATCAGTCAAACACAGAACCAGCAGCGGACCCAACCAGCTGCTCAAGGAGGGGGCTGTGCTGGTCACCGATGCAGACGATATTCTGCACCTGCTCTGGCCGAAGCTCCCTGCAGGAAAACAGCAGAAATCGGACACCGAATTCATTAAGGGGCTTGACATCAGGCAGCGAAGCGTCTATCAACTGCTTGACACAGACCCTCAACATATCGACGAAATCGGCCGGAAATGCAACTTGACTCCCATGGACGTTTCGGCTATTTTACTCGACCTAGAACTCCAGGGAGGAGTGCAGGCTCTGCCCGGTCGCTATTATATCCGTGGCCAGTTGCCATAGCGAGGTTTAGTGCGCGAACGAGTCCTGGCAATCGTTAACCTGATTGCTAAATATGTGCTGGGAACCGATGACGCTCCGATCAGTGAGCAGGAACTGGTAACGGAACTGCTGTCGGTCGGATTTGAGGCTGAGGAGATCAGTGATGCCTTCTCCTGGATGGAAGCTGTCGCGCTACAGCCTTCTCCGGCCGCAAAGACTGAACCGGTCGCGCTGGAACAACCGACATATCGTATTTTCAGTCGTGAAGAACGACAGGCCCTGGAACCGGAGGCCCTTGGTTTTCTGGTTCGCCTGAGAACTCTCGGAATTCTCTCCGACGCGGCTCAGGAAGAGGTGATCGAGCGTGCAGTGCAGTCTGCTGAAGACCCGATCAGCCTTCAGGAAGTCAAGCTGATTGCCGCCCTGACCCTGCTGTCCAATTCAAGCAACCTGTGGCAGCGAGAAATCGACTGTTTTTTTGACAGCGACTGGACACGCATTTATCATTGACCCGAACGGGCTGCGCCACTGCCGCAGCCTTTTTAATTCGGGCATCTGTAAAATTCATTTCAAACTCAAACGAGGATCGAATGGCACAATCGCTGGTGATTGTTGAATCGCCCGCCAAGGCGAAAACCATAGAGAAATTTCTCGGCAAGGGCTACAAGGTTCTGGCCTCCTATGGGCACGTGCGAGCGCTGCCCAGCAAGCAGGGGTCCGTCGACATTGAGCATGACTTTGCCCCCAAATATCACGTTCTGCCGGAAAGCAAGAAACATATCGACCAGCTGAAAAAAGAGCTGGCCAAAAGTGACGAACTGATTCTCGCAACGGACCTCGACCGAGAAGGGGAAGCGATTGCCTGGCATCTGTTGGAAGCTCTCGGCATCGATGAGGCGGCCGACAAGCCAAAGGTCAAACGGGTAACCTTCCACGAGATTACCAAGCCGGCAATAGATGCCGCCATGGCCAGTCCCCGCCGGATTGCCCGCGACCTGGTCGACGCCCAGCAGGCCCGTTCCATTTTGGACTATCTGGTCGGATTCAATCTCTCCCCATTCCTGTGGAAAAAAATTCGCTATGGACTTTCTGCGGGGCGGGTTCAGTCCGTGGCTTTGCGCCTGATCTGTGAGCGTGAAAATGACATTGAGGCCTTCAACCCTAAGGAATACTGGACCATTGAGGCCCTACTGACAAACGCTGAAAAGGTCAGTTTCAGTGCCAAATTGCACAGTCGTGATGGGAAAAAACTCGACAAATTTGACCTTGGCAATCAACAGCAGGCTGATGCGGTCATGACCGACCTGCAGGAGGCGGAATTCCGGGTTGAAAAACTTGAACAGAAAGAACGCAAGCGCAACCCGGCTCCCCCCTTCACCACCAGTACCCTGCAGCAGGAGGCCAGTCGCAAGCTCGGCTTTTCCGCGCGCAAAACCATGTCGACCGCGCAGAAACTATACGAAGGCATCGATATCGGCAATGGCAGCCAGGGTCTGATCACCTACATGCGAACCGACTCCGTCGCCCTCTCCCCCCTGGCGACAGGGGAAGCGCATGATGTCATCTGCCAGCTTTACGGCAAGGAGTTCGCACTCGACAAGCCGCGGGTGTTCCGCAGCAAGAGCAAGAACGCCCAGGAAGCACACGAAGCGGTCCGACCGACATCGATTGCTCACACCCCGGATCAGATCAAAAAGTCCCTGACGTCCGACCAGTTCCGGCTCTATCAGCTGATCTGGAAGCGGACCGTCGCTTCGCAGATGGCCCAGGCAATCTTTGATGCCACCAGCATTGATATCTCCGCGGGAGACAACTACGGTTTTCGGGCCAGCGGTCAGGTGATCCGCTTCCCCGGCTTTATGGCTCTCTACATTGAAGGGACTGACAACGGCGATGACGAGAACAAGGAAGGCCTGCTGCCAAAATTAAATACCGGAGAACGTCTCAATCGAGACAAGCTCCTCCCGGAGCAGCACTTCACCCAGCCCCCGCCCCGGTTCACCGAGGCGAGTCTGGTCAAGACCCTGGAGGAATACGGTATCGGTCGACCCTCCACCTATGCCAGTATCATGAATACCCTGGTAACGAGAAAATACGTTCGCTTGGAAAAGCGCACATTTTTCCCGGAAGATACCGGACGGGTCGTCTCCAAGCTGCTGGTTGACCACTTCAGCCAATATGTCGATTACGATTTCACGGCCGAGCTTGAAGAAGACCTTGATGCCATCTCGCGTGGTGAGAAAACCTGGGTTCCTTCTGTCAAGCAGTTCTGGGATCCCTTCATTGCCCTGCTGCAGCAGAAGGACAAGGAAGTCAGCAAGGCGGACGTCACGACCGAAAAAACCGACAAAATCTGCCCCGATTGCGGTAAAGAGCTGGTCATCAAGCTGGGCCGCTCGGGCCGATTCCTGGCGTGTTCTGGTTTTCCCGACTGCCGCCACACCGAACCCCTCAATGGAGACGGCGAACCGGCCGAAGAACCGGTCATGTCGGATGAAACATGCGACAAGTGCGGGGCCGGAATGCTGATCAAGCTGGGCCGCTATGGCAAATTTCTGGCCTGCAGTGCCTATCCGGACTGCAAGAATATTCAACCGCTGGAAAAGCCGAAATCGCTCGATATCCCCTGTCCACAGTGCAAAGAAGGGGAAATGATGGAGAAGAAGAGCCGCTACGGAAAGATCTTCTACTCCTGCAACCGTTACCCGAAGTGCAAGTACGCCCTGTGGAATCCTCCGAAAAAAGAGGCATGCCCGAAGTGCGGCTGGCCACTGACCGAGATCAAGACCACCAAGCGATGGGGAACGGTTCAACGCTGTCCCCAGGAAGAGTGTGATTGGGAAAAAGAACTGATCCCGCCGGAAAAAAAACCGGCCGCAAAAAAGGCATCGAACACAAAGAAAACCACGACCAAGAAGGCTGCTGCAAAGAAACCGGCGGCGAAAAAAACTCCGGCTAAAAAGACGGCAAAAAAGGACGCCTGAGAATAGATCAGACAGGGTACAATTAACCGGTCGAACCAACAGGTTCGACCGGTTTTTGCTTTTGCGAACAACATCGTTCATGTGTCGAGGCACCGCGAAACAGCGTGACCGGACAGGAAAAAATAAAATGGAAATTTCAATTATCGGTGCAGGGTTAGCCGGATGTGAAGCGGCCTGGCAGGCGGCCAAAGAAGGGTGCAGGGTCAGGCTCTTTGAAATGAAACCGCTGCGCTTCTCTCCAGCGCATGAGAGTGAAAATCTGGCGGAACTGGTCTGTTCCAACAGCCTGCGCGGAACAGGTATGAATAACGCTGTCGGCTGCCTGAAGGAGGAGATGCGACGGATCGGTTCGCTGTTCATTGAAGCGGCCGATGCCACTGCAGTTCCGGCAGGTGGCGCATTGGCGGTTGATCGCGATGAATTCTCCAGATACATCAGCGACAGAATCACTGCTGCCCCCAACATCGAACTGATCCGTGAAGAAATTCACAGACTGCCGACTGAAGGAACCACCATTCTGGCCAGCGGACCTCTCACCTCCGACCCGCTTTCGGCGGATCTTGCCAGGCTGGTAGGCAGCGAGCATCTCTACTTTTACGATGCCATCGCCCCGATCGTTGAGGCCGACTCCATCGATTATGACATCGCCTGGCGGGCATCGCGCTACGACAAGGGGGGTGCGGACTATCTCAACTGCCCACTGAGCAGGGAAGAATACGACATCTTTGTCCAGGCACTGCTTGATGCCGACAAGCTTGCCGGGCGTGAGTTCGAGAAGTTAGTCCACTTCGAAGGGTGTATGCCGATCGAGGAGATGGCTGCCCGCGGTCCGCAGACTCTCGCCTTCGGACCGATGAAGCCGGTTGGTCTGCCCGATCCACGAACCGGGAAAACCCCGTATGCGGTCATCCAACTGCGCCAGGACAACCGCCATGCGACCCTGTTTAATCTGGTCGGCTTCCAGACCCGCTTGACCCATCCGGAACAACAACGGATTTTCCGCACGATTCCCGGCCTGCAGAACGCCAGATTCGCCCGTTTGGGAAGCATGCATCGTAATACCTTCATCAATGCGCCAAGCAGTTTGACCCCCAACCTGCAGCTACAACGGGCCGAACATATATTTCTTGGTGGTCAGATCAGCGGGGTTGAAGGCTATGTCGAATCGGCCGCCTGCGGCCTGCTTGCAGGGATTTTTGCCAGCTATCATTTGCGTGGCGAACAGGTGCCGCAACCGCCATCAGTCACCGCGCTCGGCGCCCTTATGACCCACCTGACAGAAGCTGATCCGGAAAACTTCCAGCCGATGAACGTCAACTATGGCCTCTTCCCACCACTGCAGCTCGAACGGAAAATGAAGCGGGCCGACCGCCGCCTGGCCATGGCACAGCGAGCGCTCGAGGCATTACCTGGGTGGTGGAAACCAATCAATGACCGCAGAGAAGAAAGACATTCCCATGACTGACACCATCATCCTTGCATCTGCCTCTCCTCGCCGCAAGGAGTTACTTGAACAGATCGGCCTTGAGTTCCAGGTAATTCCCAGCCGGGCGGAAGAGTTCATCCTTGAAAAGGAATCACCGGAGGAGCATGTTATACGCCTCAGTCTCGACAAGGCACATGAGGTGGCAAGACGTAACGGGGTTGACGGCCGCTGGATTATTGGCAGTGATACCATTGTCCTGTGCGCCGGACAGATTCTCGGCAAGCCGACCGATGAAGAGCATGCCAAGAAGATGCTGCAGATGCTCTCCGGGCGCAAGCACCGGGTCCTTTCCGGATATGCTATCCTTGACCTTAAAACAGGGAAACAACGGGCGGAGGCGGTCAGCACAGATGTCCGTTTCCGTGAATTGACAGACCGGGAAATCGCGCGCTACATTGCCAGTGGAGAACCGGCCGACAAAGCCGGCGCCTACGCTATCCAGGGGTTAGGGGTCTGTTTCGTAGCCGGTATTGCAGGCAGCTACACCAATGTCGTCGGCCTGCCCCTGTGTCGACTGACCCTGGCGCTGAAAGAACTCGGCGTCCCTCTGCCGATTTAATTCCGGGAGTTGCAGATGATCGATATTGCCGCCAACCTTGCTGTCATTCATGAACGGATCAACGCCGCCTGTAAGAGGGTTGCACGTGACCCGGACACAGTGCGCCTGATAGCGGTTTCCAAGGTCAAACCGGCGGAGCTGATCGAAGCGGCCTGGCAGGCCGGGCAGCAGCTGTTCGGGGAGAGTTACGTTCAGGAGTTTCGTGACAAAGCACCGCTGGTCTCCTCGCCCGTCGAATGGCACTATATCGGTGGACTGCAGAGCAACAAGGTCAAGTACCTGCGCAGCAAAGTTGCGATGATCCACTCGGTAGACCGGCTCTCGCTGGCCCAGGAAATAGATCGCCAGTGGACCAAGGAAGAGACTCCTGCCAATATCCTGCTGCAGGTCAACCTCGGCAGGGAAGCGAGCAAGTCCGGCTGCACGGAGGAGCAGCTCGAAGCGTTTACCCGACAGGTGGTGCAGCTGCCGAATCTGCGCATCCGCGGCCTGATGACCCTGCCGCCTAATTTTACCGACCCTGAAGCGGTGCGTCCCTACTTTCGTCGTCTGCGCGAACTCGCCAAGCAACTGGACGGATTGCAACTACCGAATCTCGCAATGCGCGAGCTGTCGATGGGGATGAGTGGCGACTTCGAGGTGGCTATCGAAGAGGGGGCAACCCTGGTGCGGATCGGTACTGCGATCTTCGGCGAACGGGTCAGGAAGAGCGGATGATCTCCCTCGGACACAAATTTCTGCTTTTCGACCTGGATGGAACCCTGGTCGATTCAGCAAGCGACCTGACAACCTCCCTCAATTTGCTGGCTGACGAACTGGGCCATGCCCGCCTGACCACCGATTATGTCAGAACCATCGTTGGCGACGGGGCCACCAAGCTGATCAAAAGGGCCTTTGGCGAAGAAAACTTCCGGCGCGAACAGCTGTTTCGCTTCCTCGAGATCTATGGAGTGCACCTGCTCGATCAAACCTGCTGTTATCCCGGTATCTAAGAGCTGCTGGGCCGTTACCCTGCTGAAAATCTGGCGCTGGTGACCAATAAGCCCTTTGCTCTCTCCATGGAACTGCTCAAAGGGCTCGGTCTGCATGGACACTTCAAGGTCGTCTTCGGCGGTGATAGCTTTGCCGAGAAGAAACCTCACCCGCTGCCGGTCCAGAAAGCGTTGGAGGCGCTCGGCGCCGAACCGGCCGAAGCGGTCATGATCGGTGACCATCACACTGACATGATCTCCGGCAGAGCAGCGGGGACAACGACCTGTTTCTGCGCCTTTGGCCTTGGCAGCACCGGTGGCGTTGAGCCAGATTACACCGTTCAGACGTCAACCGAGTTGCTGCAGCTGTTCCCCGGTGTTGCTGCGTGAACAACCCTCGACTGACGCTCAGGGAAATCTCCCTGTTTTTCTTCCCGCTGCTGCTCAACGTGCAGTTGATGAGCGTGTCGCACACCATCATCAACAGTGCCCTGGCCCGGCTTGATAACTACGTCACCGCCCTGGCCGGGATGTCGGTGGCAATGGTCATCCACCTGTTTATCGCCTCACCCTCCTATCAGAACCATACCGTGACCATCACCATGGTAAGGGGACGGCGCTCTATGCGCAGCGTTCTGATCTTTGTCGTTCTGGTCGCCAGTTATGTCGCCATCATGCTGTCCCTGATCGCCTTTTCGCCTCTCGGCGATCTGGTTCTGGTGCAACTTCTGGGCGCCCCCCCGGATGTTGCACAGGCCGCAAGGGAGGCATTGTACCTGCTGGTTCTGCTCCCCTTCTTTACCGGATTTCGCGGCTTCTGCCAGGGGATGATTATCCAGGCAAGAAGGACCAGTCTGGTGTCGGTGGCCACCGGTGTCAGGGTCGGGGGGTTGTTCGGCCTGTTGTTGATTGGGCAGGGATGGTTCTCCGGGGCACAGCTCGGTGCTTTTGCCCTGGTCGGTTGCGTGATGATCGAAACAGTCGTCATCTCCTTCCTGGCCTGGCGGGTTCACCTGCCCCTCGACCGCAATGAACCGGAAAAGAGCACCGGCGAGATCCTTCGCTACTCTTTCCCGCTGGCGTACTCCTCCTGCCTGCAGCAGACCATTCCCCTGTTAATCAGTTCGATCATCGGCCGACTCGCCGACGGCCCGATAGCGCTGGCCGCCTTCGGCGTCATTCGCGGATTCCTGTTTCTTCTCGCAGGCCCGATGCGCAATCTGCAGCAGGTCTATCTAACCCTGGTCAAATCAGCAGCTGACTACCGTACCCTGATCCGTTTCAACCTGGTTGTTGCTGCGATAATGGGTGCTCTTGTACTGCTGGCCGCCGGACCACTCAATCAGCTGATTCTCGGCCATCTGCTTGGCGTTGAAGCCCACCTCCGCCAGTACCTCCGTTTCGCCCTGGGCAGCTGCGCATTCTTCCCTCTCCTGTATGGTGCCAGCAACCTGCTGCGCGGCTGGTTTGCCGGAGTCCACCAAACCGGACAACTCGGACGTTCAACTATCATCAAAAGCGGTTTTTTGCTCCTGGTCTGGTGGCCAATTGTCAGGTTTCAGCCGCCCGTTTCCGGCATCGGCATTGGCATTGGCCTGCTGCTCTGCGCGGAAACTCTCGAAGCCCTCTATCTGCGACTTCAAAAGCAGAGACAACCCGAGGAACTGAGACAACTTGCCCCACTCTGAAATGGGTCGTACAATTAATACTATGAGCATCGCAGATAAAAAACATCCTTGTCCCGACTGCAGTCACTGCCAATGGTGCAGCGACGACCGTTGTCGTCTCTGCCTCCGCACAGACTGCTGTAAAAAACTGAGTATCGCCGATCAGATTGAGCTTTATGACAAACTTAACAACGAGTCTGGACAGCGGGCTGAGGATCTCCGCCAGCGTGACCGTTCCAGCTAGAGAGATCGAGCTGACGGCCATCCGCTCTCAAGGCGCAGGAGGGCAGAACGTCAACAAGGTCGCGACAGGAATCCATCTGCGCTTCGATGTCCTCGCCTCATCCCTGCCCGATGTTTACAAAGAACGACTGCTCGCCCTCGGTGACCACCGCATTACTGCTGAGGGTGTTATTATTATCAAGGCGCAGCGCTATCGCAGCCAGGAAAAGAACCGGGATGACAGCCTGGTTCGCTTGCGGGAACTGATTCGCAGCGTTGCTCAGGTACAGAAGAAAAGACGTGCGACCACACCGACCCGCAGTTCTCAGAAACAACGCCTTGAAGGTAAAAAGAAGCGGAGTCAGACGAAAACATTACGCAAAAAAATAACCGAGTGATCCACGTCCAGAGGCTCAATGAAGCTGATCGTTATTCTCCTTGGTCTTCTGCTCGCACTGCTGGGGCTCGCCGGACTGGCAACACCGGCACCATTGATTCAGAGTGTCAGCAGGGTCTGGAGCGTCCCGCGCGGACTGTATCTGGCAGTGACCCTGAGATTGTTCTTCGGCGCAGCCCTGCTGGGCATCGCGCCAGAGTCCCGCTTTCCGGTCGCCCTTCAGGTTATCGGTATTCTTTCGCTAATCAGCGCACTCGTATTGCCATTGATCGGTCTACGGCGCATGCAGGAGTTGTTACGCTGGTGGACGTCCCGTTCGGACCGTTTCATCCGGCTCTGGGCGATACTCGCCCTGCTTTTTGGCCTGTTTCTGATTTATGCCTGCCTGTGAGGATTTCTCCATGGAGATAAAAACCGCAAAGCCTGAAGATTGGCCACGCATCATCGAAATCTACAACCAGGCGGTGACAGATGGCCGCTTTACCGCTGACACCCGGCCAGTCACCCTAGAGGAACGGCAGGAATGGTTACAGCAGCACACGGGCCGCTACCCAATTCGAATCGCCCTGAACGATGGGACAATCATCGGCTGGTGCGGCCTGAGCCCTTGGCGGCCTGGCCGCGCCGCCTTGGCCGGAACCGCCGAAATCAGCTACTACGTAGCCAGAGGATGGCGGGGTAAGGGTGTTGCGGACGCGCTGATGAAAGATGTCATCGATTTGTCCCTAGCGAACGGCTTTCAAAACCTGCTCGCTATCTTGATCGCTGTCAACAACGCCAGCCTGAATCTGCTGAGAAAGCATGGATTTTCCAGGTGGGGGGAACTGCCGGGGATTGTCAATTTCGGCCCGATGGTCTGCAGCCAGTACATCTATGGGAAAAAACTTTTTAGTCCCAGTGGTTCCCCTTCCCGCCTGGCACCGCACCTGTGAATTTTCCATGACAAAGGCGCGAGTCCTGTGCTTTAATGCCCGCTTCAAAAACAGAAAAGAAAACAACGGATTTCAATATAGTTAAGGAGCAACCGAATATGTACAGCTGTTCAGATCTGAAAAAAGGGTTGAAGATACTGATCGACGGGGAACCTCACGTCATTGTTCAATATGACTTCACGAAACCGGGGAAAGGCCAGGCCCTTTACAAGTGTAAGCTGCGTAACATGATCTCCGGCTCACTGTTCGACCGCACCTACCGCAGTGGTGAATCTTTTGAACCGGCCAGTCTGGAAGAGCGGGACATGCAGTTCCTGTATCGGGATGAAACCGGGTATGTCTTTATGGATCAGAAAACCTACGAGCAAGTCACACTGGCGGAAGAGACTGTTGGCGATGACAAATACTTCCTCATCGACAACATGGAGGTCGATGTTCTGATGTACGGTGATCGCGGTATCGGCATCACTCTGCCCAACTTTGTCAACCTGCGTGTCACCCAGTCAGATCCCTGGGTCAAAGGCGACACGGCCGCCGGGAACAACAAACCTGCCACCGTGGAAACCGGCTACACCCTGCAGGTTCCTTCATTTGTCGAGGAAGGCACTTTGATCCAGATCGACACCCGCACCGGGGAATACTCAACACGCGTCAAGGAATAGCATGAACCGGCAACTCGCTGCCAAAAAGCAACGGCTGACCGAAAGGGCCCGGATCGTACAGTCGATCCGGGCCTTCTTCATCTCGCAGGATTATCTGGAAGTCGAGACGCCACTCAGGCTACCGGCCAATGCCCCGGAACTGTATATCGACGCGGTTGTCAGCGGAGACTGGGACCTGCAGACCTCTCCCGAGTTGGCGATGAAACGGCTGCTGGCCGCGGGCTATGAGAAGATCTTTCAGATCAGCCATTGCTGGCGGGATCAGGAGCGGGGAGGACGCCACCTGCCCGAGTTCACCATGCTTGAATGGTACCGGGCCGGCTGTAATTACCTGGCGCTGATGGACGAGTGCGAATCGCTGCTGCGACACCTGATCCCAACCGACTCCTTCAAGTACCTGAACCACGAAATTGAGCTCTCACTCCCCTTTGAGCGGATCAGTGTGAACGAAGCTTTTCAGCGTTACTGCCGGACCGAAGCGGAGGAGGCGCTGGCAGAGGATCGCTTTGACGAGCTGATGGCGTTCGAGATCGAACCGCAGCTGGGAAAGCAACGCCCGACCATCCTTTATGATTATCCTGTCGAATTGGCTGCGCTGTCCCGTCACAAATCCTCACAACCCAACCTTGCAGAGCGTTTCGAACTCTATATAGGCGGAATGGAACTGGCGAATGCCTTTTCTGAATTGACCGACCCGGTCGAACAACGGCGCCGCTTTGTAGAGACCGAAGCCGCGCGACGCAAGTCAGGTAAGCGCCCCCGTCCAATGCCCGAAACATTCCTCAAAGAGCTTGATCAGCTTCCGGAATCAGGCGGAATCGCGCTGGGGATCGACCGCCTGATCATGCTTATGACCAACGCAAAAACAATTGATGAGGTCATTTTCTTTGCCCCGGAAGATCTTTGACACCAGCTCCCGCCAAGAGAATTCGCCGCCAACTTCCTGTTATCCTTCGAAATATTCAGCTTTACATATATAATAACAATTACCCTGTATCTCAAACACTATTTTAAAACCTTCGCAAGTTACTGAACTTGCAGAACTCCCCGCCTTAGCAGATTTTAAAGAGAAATATTTCGCCCTGTAAAACAAATCGATTTATTTAAATTTACTATTGACATGGTTTTATAACAACGTATTATGGCGCGAACTTAAAAAACCATGATCGCGCATAATTTATCACAAGATATGGACAATTATCTTGTAAAATCAACCATATAGCGCGTTTTATTGTCGTCGATCTGCATTTATTCATGCAGATTACTACTATATTTCGTGATGGAGCCGGATGGGCTCCCGCGAGCACAACTGATTTGAGAGGAGCTATCAACCATGGGACACGGACCCGCCGTCAAGCTAGGTAAGGATAATGCCGCTGCCTACAAAACCAAACTGGGCGTATCGATGTTTATCGTCTATACCATTGTTTACGCCATCTTCGTTGGGATAAACGCGACCAAACCCAAAGCGATGGAAAATATTGTCATGGGACAGACCGCAGCAGTCCTCTGGGGCTTTGGCCTGATTGCCTTCGCTCTGGTTCTGGCCGTCATCTACAACCACCTCTGCACTAAAGCAGAAGTGAAATTTAATAGCTAAGGGAGATTATCATCATGGTCTATACACAGTCTCCACTGGCTATCGGTCTATTCATCACCTTCGTCTGCTTTGTTCTGGGGCTCTCCTTCTATCTGGCCCGTCGCACCAGCTCCGCCGAAGGCTATTATGCTGCCGGCGGCAACATCCACTGGTTCACCAACGGCATAGCCTTCGCCGGCGACTATCTGTCCGCTGCGTCCTTCCTCGGGATCTGCGGCATGATCGCCACTGCCGGATACGATGGATGGATGTATTCCATCGGCTACCTGGCCGGCTGGGTTGTGGCCCTGTTCCTGGTGGCCGAGCCGATGAAGCGCCTCGGTAAATACACCTTTACGGACGCCCTGGATTCCAAATTCAACTCCAAATCGATTCAGCTCTGTGCCGCGATTTCCACACTGCTGGTCTCGGTTTTCTACCTGATCCCACAAATGGTTGGCGCCGGCGTCCTGGTTCAACCGCTGCTTGGCCTGCCACACTGGGTCGGCGTCTGCATCGTCGGAGTCGTCGTGACCATCATCGTCGCCACCGCAGGTATGGCATCCACCACCTACGTTCAGTTTTTCAAGGGTGCCCTGCTGTTGATCATGTCTACAGTTGTGGTCATTTCGGTCCTGACACGCGGTCTTTCTACCGCCCCCGAGAACAACGGCCAACCTTATCACGATTTCAAGTCAATGACTGCCACCGCCAACCTCGAAATCAGTGAGCCGGGATATTCAGTCGTTGCCGGCCTTGATTCTGCCTTTGCTGAAGCTGGTTTCGTCAAACTTGCCAATGACGGCAAGGAATCGATCTGGCAACTCAACAAAACCGATGACGGTTACACATTAGAAGAGACCCTTTATGTAACCGAGATGGCAGACGGGACCAAGCTGTTTAATGGTTCCGCGAAAGAAGAAGGTGCATTCTTCCCGGTTGGCCACGTCAAGGAACTGCGTATGGACGGCCAGGAAGTGGCTGCCACTGGTGCAGTCGGACCGCTGGCGTACCTCTCTGCCCTCAAGGACTCCACTATCGTTCTCTGGGGCAAGAAGTACATTATGGATGGCGCCAACAAGCTGACCGTCTACTACCAGAAACCGACCCCGGGCTCCCGTGTGCTGCGCCCCGGACTGAAATTCAAGGTCGACAATGCGACCGGCACCCAGACGTTCAACTTCGTCTCATTGATGCTGGCCCTGTTCTGTGGTACGGCAGCGCTGCCGCACATCCTGATCCGTTATTACACGGTTCCCAGTCAGGCCGCAGCGCGTAAATCGACCATCGTTGCCATCGCCGCGATCGGCTTCTTCTACATCCTGACCCTGTTCCTCGGCATGGGCGCGATGACCAACGGCGTTATCAACCTGACGGATAACAACATGTCCGCTCCATTGCTAGCGTTATCCTTTGGCGTCGTTCTCTTCGCGGTCATTTCATCGCTGGCCTTTGCCACCGTACTTGGAACGGTATCGGGCCTGATCGTTGCCGCATCCGGTGCGGTCGCCCATGACCTGATGGACAACTTCCTCGGCATGAACATGAGCGATACGGCGAAGGTTCGCGCAGGCAAAATCGCTGCAATTGTCGTTGGCTGTATCGCAATCTACCTGGGAATCGTATTTGAAGGAATGAACGTCTCCTTCCTGGTCGGCTGGGCTTTCGCCGTTGCAGCCTCTGCCAACCTGCCGGCGATCCTGATGCTGCTGTTCTGGAGCAAGACCACCGGTAAAGGGATTGCCGCCTCGATTATTGTCGGTTTGTTCACTTCACTTGGGTTGATTCTGATCTCGCCTGACATGTGGGTCCGCTACGGCCTGCTCCCCCAGGACGCTCCGATCAGCTTCAACAGTCCAGCACTGATTTCGATCCCGGCATCAATTATCGCGCTGGTGGTTGTCTCGCTGATGACCCAGAAAGATGTACCGATCGTCGCCAGCGAATCAGCTGGAGCCTGATAAGACTTGTTTGATCCATATTGATCTGCAATACTCTGGGCCGCCCCACCGGGCGGCCCACTTTTTTCAAGGACAGGAAGTATGAAGCGTTTTCGTGTCACATTACTGGTTGTCTGTCTCGTCCTCGGCTGGCTGGGCTACAGTGATCTCTCGCTTTACCTGCGCAACCCTGCCCCCCATGCCATCTCAATCGATGAGCTTTCCACGAATGGCGCGCCCCGCGAGTGGCTCAGTATAGATGGCGGCTACCAGGACCTGCTCCAGGCGATCAACATGAGTGGGACCATGGAGATCGATGCCTTTCTGGTCCCGCTTAAAAGCACACCTGAAAGTGATCAGCTGCTGGTCTGGTTTGAGACCCGCGATCCTCAGATTATCGGCGCACTGAAGACCTATTATTTCAAACTGGATCAAGAAGACCAACGGAATCGCTTTGTCGAAGAGAATCGGCAGCTGTTTTTCGGCAGAAGGGATTTGCAAGGGTTGACAGCCAGCAACCTGATTGCCGACTCCAATCAGACGAAACTGGAAAAGCTGCTGACGGAAATGGGGGTTCCGGTTTCCGAACGGATTATCTTCATCAGCGAAGGGAAACAGCCGGCCTCCACCAGAGGATTTTTCTTTTTCGCCATGGCCCTGCTGGGGATAGGCAAATTGCTCTTCGATCTGCTGAGAAACCCGGCGGCAGCTAAAGGCGGCAAATAGATCAGATCGGCCGATATAAAACACCGGCCGACCTGATCAGTAGCGAGAGATCGTTACCCCAGCCATTCAACCAGTTGATCGATAGCGGTTAAGACCTTACCGCAGTACTCTCGCAAGAATGCTTCGTCAACCTCTTCACCTGCTGGCAACTGTTCAACCGCTGCCAACGCCCGAGCTCCGTCAAAGTCGACAAAAGCCATTCGTGCTGTCAACTCGTTCTCCGGTCGCCCGAAGGAAGACCCGGGAAGAATCGCGACTCCCGTTTCATCAAGCAGCTTCTTACACAGTTCTTCACCGCCGGAGATCCCCTTACTCTTTAACGACTCCCGCAGCGGTTCAAAATCGGGAAATATGTAAAATGCGCCTTCAGGCTTGGCAACCGTAACGCCGACAGCGCCAAGTGTTGCCCAGATCCACTCTGCCAGCCCCTTCAATATTTTCCTGGAACAGACCAGGTACCGCTCTAACTCAACTCCGCCCCGGAAGGCACTGATCGCCGCATATTGGATCGGCGCACTGGTCGCGGTAAAAGTTTCGCTGGCAACCACAGCCATCGAATCACGTAACCAAGTCAGAGTAGAAGGGAAAGCAAAAGTCCCAAGTCGCCACCCTCCGGCACCAGCCCACTTACTCAGGCCACTGGCGATGATGGTCCCTTCAGGATAATAACGGGCAATCGACTGGTGATTCCCTTTGAAGTTCAACTCACCATAGATTTCATCGGAGAGCAGGATAATCTTGTATTTTCTGGCAACTTCAGCCAGGGCCTTAAGCTGTTCTGCAGAATAGGTACAGCCGGTCGGATTGTTCGGATAATTGAGGATAACGATCCGCGGTTTGGTCGGATCAGCGCTGCATAACCGATCCAGTTCTTCAGGAGTCAGCAGCCAGTTATTGCACTCTTCAGTTTTCAGCCAGCGCACGTGCCGGCCGATAATATGCGCCTGCGGGGCGTAGGACACCCAGCTTGGCGTCGGTATCACCAGATCTCCATAATAGACAAGCTGCAGGATGAACATCAGCTCTTTTGAGCCAGGTCCAATCAACACATTATCTCCTGTAATAGCAAGACTCTGTGTTCTTCTGTAATAGTCAGCTACGGCGTCACAGAGAGCAGGCAGCCCCTTGACAGGCAGGTAATCCTTCTGGTGAGCATTCGCCTGAAGTTCCTTGACAATTGGCATAGGCACAGGGAACGGTGATTGACCCAGACCCAGCTTATAGACCTGCTTTCCCTGACGCTTCAGGAGGTTACTTTTTTCGTTGATTCCAAGTGTTGCAGAGACCGG
The DNA here is from genome assembly GCA_002869695.1 of Desulfuromonas sp. Classification (GTDB taxonomy): domain Bacteria; phylum Desulfobacterota; class Desulfuromonadia; order Desulfuromonadales; family Geopsychrobacteraceae; genus BM509. The sequence goes on from PKUD01000170.1 coordinate 26,982, forward strand.
CAGGCCCCTGACATTCAGGTTCAGATGAACCTCGTGTTGCCCATTCGCCATGTCTTTTTTCTCCTTACGTATCAGGCTGGTTAAATAAGACAAATCTTGAATGTCGAATGTCGACATTCAAGAAGAATATAAAAACATTTATCTGCTTATGCAATAAATAACTGGATATCTCACTTCTTTTAACTGCCCGAACGGGCGAGACAGGGATAAAGAAAAAAGGCCGGGAATCCCGACCTTTTCTTAAAACATTCACCTGAAACAGATTATACTTCAGCCGATCGACTCGCCACTACTTTTTGCCCGATTTGCCAGAATCGTAGCATCCAGTACTTCTCCGCAGGAAGAGCATTTCCAGGCATCGAAAGTACGAACGAAAACATAGTATTTCTCGGAATACATACGGCCTTTACATTTGGGACACCTCATGTTTGCCTCCATCAGTCCATGTCAGAACAAAGGGGGTACAGTGTGCGCATCTGTCTCATCTACACACTACTACATGAGGCGTGCCAATCTGACCTGCCACCAGATTATTTTTAATCCACAACCAGCGATTAAGATTTTATCTCTAATTTTCAGGGGGTTCCAATCCTAAAAAAACGATTTCCAGCGATTGATGCGGCCCGGTCCAATCCCTTTAACTCGGCGGAGCCGTTCAAATCGACCAAAGTCGCCATTATTTTGACGATCTTCCACAATGACTGCAGCCAGCCGCTCTCCGACCCCAGGCAGGTACTCCCAGTCACTCACTGTCATCCGATCCGGGTGCAACGGAATATTAAGAACGACACGTTGTGCGGCAGACATCCAACCTCTGGAATAGTCGACGACTGTACCATCAACGACCCTTAAAACAAGCCTTTCACCACTTTCCAGCAGAGGCTGCTGCTGCAGTTTATCGTACAGAGATGCAGCAACGGAAAGGCCCGTCATATTAATGACGCCTAGCGTACTAGAATCGTCAGAAATTTGATACACGCCCGCCTGCGGCCAGTTACCTTCAAGAACGACCTTAACAGCCGGGGAATGTTCCACAAAAAAAGCCGGCACGTCCTGTTTTGACAAGACATGCCGACCAATATCGTACCCCAGGAAAGCGAGCAGCAGCAGTACCAGCAGAGCAACCCCCGGCCGGGACGCCATGTTACTCCCTGCCCTCCTCGTCCTTAAGCAGTTTGAACTGAAACGCATCGATCAGCGCACGATAAGAGGCATCTATAATATTCTCACTCACCCCCACCGTCCCCCAACGGCTGTCATGATCGCCGGACTCAACCAGAACCCGGGTTACCGATTCAGTCCCCTTGCCAGCCGGAAGAACCCGGACCTTGTAATCAAACAGACGCATCTCACCGATTTTCGGATAGAAGTTGGTCAGTCCCTTGCGCAGCGCCTTATCCAGGGCATCAACCGGCCCATGCCCATCGGCAGCAATGTGCTCGATCTTACCGCCGACCTTGACCTTAACCGTCGCTTCGGAAAACGGCAGTTGGTCTCCTGAGCGAAGAGTGTCAATCACCCTGAACGCATCCACCGAGAAATAGTGCTTGACCGTACCCATCGCTTTACGCATCAGCAATTCAAATGATGCTTCTGCTCCCTCGAACTGATAGCCCTGATTCTCAAGATTTTTGATATCCTCAAGGATCTCCAGGGTCACCGGGTCTTTACTGTCAAGTTCGATCCCACATTCTTCCGCCTTGACCAGGATATTGGACCGGCCTGAGAGATCGGACACCAGGACACGGGTGGTATTCCCGACCAGTTCCGGACGGATATGCTCGTAGGTCTCAGGATGGCGCTGAATCGCTGAGACATGCACACCGCCCTTGTGTGCGAATGCCGAATTTCCGACGTAGGCCGCATGCTTGTTCGGTATCAGGTTGGCCAGTTCATAAACAGAGCGGGACACCCGTCGCAGTGTGGTCATCCCCTCATCGCTGATACACTCCTTGTCCATCTTGAGTTTCAGTGCAGGAATAATCGAGCAGAGGTTGGCGTTACCACAGCGCTCACCGAAACCATTAATCGTTCCCTGCACATGGACAGCGCCATGCTCCACGGCAATCAGTGAATTGGCAACCGCACAATCACTGTCATTATGGGCATGGATACCGATCGGAGTGCTGACCTGCTGCTTCACTCGATCTATGATCTCTGCAATTTTGCTCGGCAGGTTGCCCCCGTTGGTATCACACAGAACAATGCAATCGACATTTGCCTCTGCTGCGGCCTGTAGGGTCTTGATTGCGTACTCGGGATTGGCGCGGTAGCCATCGAAAAAATGCTCCGCATCGTAGATGACCTCACCAACCCGCTCTTTGAGATAGGCAAGAGAGTCGTGTATCAGTTCCAGGTTCTCTTCCAGGCTGATACGAAGCGCTTCATGTACATGAAAATCCCACGTCTTACCGAAAATCGTTACAACCTCAGCGTCCGACTGGATAAGTGTCTGGATATTTTCATCCTGATCCGGGGTCAGCTTGGCACGGCGTGTCGAGCCGAATGCGGCAATCTTGGCATGAGCCAGGGTCTCATGCTTGATTTCCTCGAAAAAAGCGATGTCTTTCGGGTTCGACCCCGGCCATCCCCCTTCGATATAATCGATCCCCAGTTCGTCAAGGCGTTTGGCAATCCGCACCTTGTCCTGCACCAGGAAAGAGATGTCCTCAGCCTGGGTTCCATCCCTCAGTGTCGTGTCATACAGTCGTATCTGACTCATTGCATTAAATCCTTCCGCTACGCAGGGTTATTCCTCGTCATCAGTCTCCAGGCTCAGACCGAACGCCTCATGCAGGACGCGTACGGCCAACTCGGTATACTTTGCGTCAATCACACATGAGACCTTGATCTCACTGGTTGAGATCATCTGGATATTGACCCTTTCCTGAGCCAGCGTCTGAAACATCTTGCTGGCAATGCCCGAGTGAGAGCGCATACCGACCCCGATGATCGAAATCTTGGCAATAGAATCGTCACTACTGACACCTCGGGCGCCAATTTCCTTAGCGACTTCTTCAACAATCTTCAGCGCCTTTTTGAAGTCCGCCTTGGGTACGGTAAATGTCATGTCCGTCGCGCCGTCACTGGAAACGTTCTGGATGATCATATCGACGGTTATGTTGGCATGGGACAGCGGAGAGAATATCTGCGCCGCAATCCCGGGATGGTCAGGAACACCGAAAATACTTATTTTTGTCTCGTCTTTATTGAACGCAATACCTGAAACCAATACGGTTTCCATCTCTTCATCCTCCTTCATGACCAGAGTCCCCGGTTTATCGTCAAAGCTTGACCGAACGTGGATAACCACGCCATACTTTTTAGCGAATTCAACACTGCGGATTTGTAGAACCTTGGCCCCGAGCGATGCCATTTCCAACATCTCTTCGTATGAAATCTTCTCGATTTTACGAGCTGCCGGGACCATCCGCGGATCGGTTGTGTAGACGCCGTCAACGTCCGTATAGATTTCACAGACATCGGCCTTAAGAGCCGCTGCAACTGCCACAGCGGAGGTATCAGAGCCACCACGTCCCAGCGTTGTCACATTGCCGTCGGCATCAATACCCTGAAATCCGGCAACGATGACTATCGTCCCATTCTTCAGGTCTTCCCGTATTTTCTTGTCTTCAATCGCCTTTATACGGGCCTTGGCATGAGCGTTGTCGGTCAGCATGGGAATCTGCGAACCGAGATAACTCTTGGCATTGTATCCCATCGACTGAAGACACATCGACAACAGAGCAATGGTTACCTGTTCACCCGTGGAGACCAGCACATCATATTCACGATCACTGGGAAATTCGCACATCTCATTGGCAAGTGCGACCAGCCGATTGGTTTCCCCCGCCATTGCGGAAACCACCACGACCACGTCATTACCGTCATCATAGGTTCTGGCCACCCGACTCGCGACGTTGCGAATCCTCTCTATCGTGCCAACCGACGTGCCACCATACTTCTGTACTACCAGGGACATAGAGTTCTGTTCCTCCTCGGATATAACCTGAAAATATGAACACCCTGTAACACTTGAAAACTGACAGCGACCGACTCGGCTAAGGTCCGGCCGCAACGGCCCGAAAACGCTCTCAGTCGCTTCAACAATACTAGGAAATGCCTTTAATAACAGGAATTTCTGCGCGGGTCAAAAGTTTTCCCACGCAGAAAGGAGTTTACCAGACAGCAACCCGTTCAACTGACCTCGGTCGCCAGTCGTTGCAGGAATACCTGACAGCTCCCGCCCCGAGCCTCAAAATCAATCAGCCGCTGATTTTCACCCTGGCGGGTCAACCGCACAAGCAGTCGGTCAAAACCACGGTCTTCAAGCCGCTCCGGCCATTCAACCAACGACACCCCTGAACCATGGGCAAACTCGTCAAAACCAAGCTCGATCAACTCGTCCGGGTCGGAGAGCCGATACAGATCGAAGTGATAGAGATCCAACCTGGCCGGATAATGATTCATCAGGGTAAAGGTCGGGCTGGTCACTGGAACGTGCTCGGGAACCCCCAGCCCGCGGGCTATGCCACGCGCCAGGACCGATTTCCCGGTTCCCAGGTCCCCCTGCAGGAGCAGCAGTACAGGCTCTTCAATCAACTGACCGATTGTTCTGCCAAGAGTCTGGGTCTCTATTTCCGATGCCGTTGTCGTCGTCCATGCGAGCACAAACTACTCCGCAGCCCGGATCAGATCGAGGCGGGCTACGACACCGACCATTTTACCTTCATCCAGCACCGGAATCAGGTGTGCCTTGTTGGCCGTCATCAATCCGGCAATTTCTCGCACAGTCGCATCAGGAGAACAGGTAACTGGATGTCTATTGCAGATTTCACTGACCATCTGTGCTGTCACCCGATCAACTTCCTGCCGGAAACGTTTTTCACTGTCCAGGTAAAAGACACCATCAAAAAAAGCCATAACTGTCGGAATATGCAGAGGCTTCTGTTGCTCGATCAAATCCGTTTCACTGACGACCCCTTGCAGGAGGCCCTCGGCATCGACAACCGGCATGGTACTGACTCCGGTCTCGACAAACTTACGGGCAAGATCCTTGAGGCTGGTTTCCAGGGTGACACTGATAATCTCCCTGGTCATAATATCACGGGCTTTAAGCATCTTGACCTCCATCGCTAAGCTGCTTGCGAACAATCGGCAGGAATGCCATCAGGTCACCGGCCTTCAGTCCGGCATCTCCCTGTTCTTCCGCTAGGCAATCGGCCGCCATACCATGCATAAAGCAGCCCAGGCAGGCTGCCTCATAGCTGTCCAGACCTTGCGCCAGCAGGCCGCCGATTAGCCCGGTCAGGACATCGCCACTCCCGCCACTGGCCAAGCCGACGTTGCCGCTGCCGTTGATGCTGACCCGGCCATCAGGGGCCGCAATCAGGGTCCGTGCACCCTTCAGGACCATCACCACGCCGAACTCGCCAGCAAATTCGCGGGCAATCCGGAACCGGTCTGCCTCAATTTCAGCAACCCCAAGGCCGGTCAGTCTCGCCATCTCCCCGGGGTGTGGGGTCAACACGGTTGCACCACTTTTCCGCTCAAAAAGGGTTTCCGCATGACCTTCCAGGGCATTTAACGCATCAGCATCGGCGACAATCGGAAGATCGCATTCGGTCAGCACCCGGCGCACCAGACGGCCGACCTGCACACCCTGCCCAAGCCCTGGTCCGATCGCCACGGCGCTGCGTCCTGTCAACAGTAACTGCAACTCCGGCCAGCAGGTTTCGGCCAGGCAACCACCACTGTCGGCCAGCGGGGCGGTCATTGCTTCAGTCAATTTCAATTCCAGAATATCATGGACGGCTGCAGGGCATGCGACCGTGGTCAGGCCACAGCCGCTCCTGACGGCAGCATCTCCAGCCAATGCCGCTGCACCTGTTTTTCCGGTCGAACCCGCGACAACCAGCAGATGACCGAAATTTCCCTTGTGTCCGCCAATCGGTCTTTGCGGCAGGAGTTTGGCGGCATCAGCCCGGTCAAACAGTCGGCACTCGGGCTCTTCCGCAACATGACAAAGAGACGGGATTCCTATCTCGACCACTTTTATTTTGCCGACCCTGGCAGCTCCTGGCCAGCTGCCGTGGCCGACCTTGGCATGATCAAAGGTTACGGTCAGGTCTGCTGAAACTGCGGTTCCAAGGATTTGACCAGTGGAACCATCGATCCCGGACGGGATATCGATTGCCAGCACCGGGCAAGAGCAGCTGTTGAGAAAATCGATCGCCTCGGCATAAAGTCCGCGGACCGCTGAGGTCAAACCGGTCCCGAGCAAGGCATCCACCAGCAAAGTTGGATCCGCTGATGCAACCTTTTTTGCCAGCTCGGCCGAGGTGGTGACAAAATCGACGTCGCCACCCATCCGCTGCAGGACCTTGAGCATGACGGCAGCATCTCCACTGACTTCAGCTGACTCGGCCAGAACCAGGGTTTGTACCTGCCAACCGCGGTCAATGAGGCCGCGCGCCACGACATAGCCGTCGCCACCATTATTCCCCTTGCCGGCCAGAATCAGCGCCGGCCCCGGAAAGAGGTTGGAAAACTCCGTGCAGAGTTCAGCGACTGTGGCCCGGCCGGCATTTTCCATCAACACGACACCGGGAATCCCCAGTTCATCAATCGCTCTTCGGTCGGCCTGTTGCATCTGTTCTGCACTGATCAGTCGCATCAACCCTCCAGCACTACCGTCGCAACCCCGTAAAGTCCGTCATGGCTATAGGACAGGTGAGTCTGACTGCCGCCTCGCTCAAGCAGCAACTCCGCAGCGCGGCCGCTGAGATGCAGCGACGGACAGCCGAGGTCATCCCGCACAACACTGATATCCTGCCAGCGAATCCCCATCCGCAGCCCCGTCCCCAGCGCCTTGAGATATGCCTCCTTGGCAGCAAAACGGACCGCTAAATGGGGAGCCGGGAAGCGTTTACTGAGAGAGTACTCCTGCTCCTCGGCAGTGAATATCCGTTCGATTACCGCCTTACTCTCCCTTTCAAGCAACCGCTGAAACCGTTCGATCCGGGCCAGGTCGACTCCAATACCGATCACCGCCATCTGCCGTTCACCTGAGCAGAGCGATCATTTCACGCACCGCCCGCTCCATCCCGACCAGTGACGCCCGGGCAACGATACTGTGACCGATATTGAACTCTTCGATTCCTCCCAGGGCGACCACCGGGCCGACGTTCTGATAATTCAAGCCATGCCCCGCATTTACTCCGAGACCCAACTTGTGTGCAGCACTGATTGCCAGCCGGACTCTCTGCAACTGTTCCCGACGATCCGCAACGGTCTTCATTTCACAATAGGTTCCGGTGTGAATCTCAATATAATCAGCCCCGACCCGGTGACAGCTCTTGATCTGCTCCAGATCGGGTTCGACAAACAGGCTGACAACGATCCCGGCCTGCTGCAGCAGGGCGATCTTCTGCTTCAACGTTGCCCGCAGCAGATTGACATCCAACCCCCCTTCGGTGGTCAATTCGTGCCGGCCTTCAGGGACCAGGGTGACAGAATCGGGAAGCAGGTTGAGCGCTATCGAGATCATTTCATCGGTCAAAGCCATCTCCAGATTCAACCTGGTCTGGATCGTCCGCCGCAGGATCTCGACATCGCGGTCCTGAATGTGCCGGCGGTCTTCGCGCAAATGCACGGTAATCCCGTCCGCTCCGGCCAACTCGGCGATCATCGCCGCGGCCACAGGATCCGGCTCATTAATCCCCCGCGCCTGGCGAATCGTCGCAATATGGTCGACGTTAACTCCTAGCTTTGCCAATGCCTGCTCCTCTTGAAGGATCCTGTTGTTATTGTATCAGATGAAGTCCGCAAAGAAGTTCTACTACGGTGGCCAGAGCGTGCCCTTACGGCGCCCCCAAGTGCTGCTTGACAAGCCCGGCAATCATCTCCGCCTGGCCATTGATCGACTGCTGCTCCTGGCCTTCTATCATCACCCGCAATAGCGGTTCCGTTCCGGAGTAACGGATCAACACCCGGCCCGTCTCACCCAGCTCAGACTCAACCGCTTCAATCCCTGCGTTGATTGCGGGGATTTGACGCAAATCACAGCGTTCCCGAACCCGTACGTTCACCAGAACCTGCGGCAGCGAGGTCATCACTTTTGCCAGTTCCGAAAGAGGCTTGCCACTGCGCTGAACGATCGCCAGCACCTGCAGCGCCGACAGCACTCCGTCGCCGGTGGTATTATGATCGAGAAAAATCATGTGCCCAGACTGTTCACCACCCAGGTTATAACCGCCGCGGCGCATCTCCTCCACAACATAACGGTCCCCGACTGCGGTCCTTACGACGCGGCCACCAAGTTGCTTCAGCGCAATTTCAAGCCCCATGTTGCTCATCACCGTCGCTACCACCGTCTTTTTACTGAGCTTGCCGGCTTTGATCATGTCGGAGCAACAGATCGCCATGATATGATCGCCATCCACTTCGCGGCCGAACTCGTCAACAAAGATAACCCTGTCAGCATCGCCATCCAGGGCGATCCCAAGATCGGCGCCATGTTCAACCACAGCCTTAGCCATCACCTCGGGATGGGTCGAACCACACCCCGCATTAATATTGGTCCCGTTCGGATTGACCCCGAGGGCAATGACCTCAGCCCCCAGTTCTTCCAATACCGCCGGGGCGACCTTGTAGGCTGCGCCATGAGCACAGTCGAGAACGATCTTTAAGCCCTGGAGGTCCAGGTCACTGGGGAAGGTGTTCTTAAGAAAGACCACGTAACGTCCGACCGCATCATCGATGCGGAAGGCCTTACCGACCTCGGCGGCAATCGGCCGCAGCGCATCTATCTCTCCGGACATAACCAATTGCTCAAGCTTCATCTCCAGCTCGTCAGGCAATTTAAAGCCATCACGGGAAAAAAACTTGATGCCATTATCCTGATACGGATTGTGCGACGCGGAAATCACCACCCCGGCATCGGCACGCATTGAAGACGTAATAAAAGCGATTCCCGGAGTCGGCAGGGGGCCGACCTGAAGGACATCCACACCCATGGAACAGATCCCGGCCACCAGCGCATTCTCCAGCATATAGCCAGAGAGTCGGGTATCTTTACCGATTACCAGCCGGTGACGTTTCTGCCCGTTTTTGAAGATATAGGCCGCCGCGCGCCCTAACTGCATGGCAATTTCCGTCGTCATCGGCGGTATATTGGCAACTCCGCGCACACCGTCGGTGCCGAAGAGACGCTTTCCTTCCTCCATTATTCATTTCCCCCTTCCGGAATTTCTTCGCTGGGAACGCCAGGCGGTTGGCCAAGCGACTCAATTTCTACTGTCACTTCGGTCGTTTTCTCATCTTTAAAGCGAGTATAGGTTCCTTCGTGCAGCAGCGGCACGATCAATGAGAAGCTCTCGATGACCCCTTCCAGGTCAACCTCCTCGGTGGTGACCTCGGCGACCCGTTTCAATTCGCTTTCCGCACCCTGAATCAACGCCTGATCAGGAACAGCCCGCAGTCCCGCGACCCGATACCCCTCGGGCGGCTCACCAGTCAGCACGACTTTGATCGGCACGAGTTTCTCCCGGATACGCTCCAGCTTGATATCGATAAAAGAGGGAGACAGGCGGGTGACGCGCAGGCCACTGGGTATATTCAGCCGCTCCTCCAATCGCTTGAAGGTGGTCAGGCCGGGCTTGAGGTCGGCCAGATCAACGACAATCCCCATATCGTTGGGATTCACCTTGAGCAGCAAAGTCCGTGGCCCGCTGATCCGGACATCCACCAGGCTCGGCACTTCATTGGCAACCATTAAAGAGTCCGGAACATTCTGCAGTTGCAGCGGCACCGCGTAACCGACCTCCAGCCGTCGCTCTCCCATGATAAACATCCAGAGAATCAGGGCAAATGCCAGCGAGAGAAGCTTGAGCGTCCAGTTTTCCGTTACCAGCCTCAGCATCACCCTATCCCTTCTTCTTGGTCTTGCGCGGCTCCAGCAGCCGCTTCAAAACCTTCTTCAGACTGGTCGCATCGAGGTCACGGGTAATCCCGCCGTTGACTACCACCGAAATCTTGCCGGTCTCTTCCGAAACAACAATCGCCACCGCATCAACTATTTCGGTCAACCCGATGGCCGCTCGATGCCGCGTCCCGAGGCTTTTACTGATATCGGTGCGGTCGCTCAACGGCAGAAAGCAGCCCGCTTGTTTTAGCCGGCCCTGCTGAACAATCAGCGCCCCGTCATGAATCGGTGAACCGGGAAGAAATATCGAGGTAATCACTTCACTGGTGACCTTGGCATCGATCTGTGTTCCGACGTTGAGAATATCCTTCAACCCTGTTTCCCGCTCTATCACCAGCAGTGCACCAATCCGGCGATTAGCCATCGCCAGGGATGCCTTGACCAGCTCCGCGATGACCTCGGACTCTTCAAGGTCGGTCAGACCGGCAAAAAAAGGGTTGCGCCCGACATGCATCAGTGCTCGGCGGATATCGTTCTGGAAGATGACGACAATAACCAGGATGATCGACGAGAGGAAGTTGCTGAGAAACCAGTTCAGGGTATGCAGATCACCGACCCTGGAGGCCACGTAGACCATCAGGATCACGGCCAAACCGAGCAACATCTGGACTGCCCGGGTCCCTTTGATCAGCAGGATGATCCGGTAGATGATAAAGGCAACGATACCGATATCGAGCAGGTCGAGCACGCGGATATTGGTCAGGACATCAAGCATCGCCGGCTCCGTTGCGGTTCAGAGAAAAATCATTTATCAAGCAGAAACCAACCTAGCGAAAGCCACCCTCAAGGATCCGTTACGGCAAACACCCCTCACGGATCGCCCATGCGACCAGAGCGGCATCTTTCGCAGCTCGCACATCGTGAACCCGGAACAACTGGACCCCCTGCGCTACGCCCAGAGCCACCGTTGCCAGCGTCCCGGCCACGCGTTGGCGAGGATCCGCCCGATCCAGAATCCGCCCGATAAAACTCTTACGGGACGTCCCAAGCAGGATCGGGTAGCCGAAGCGATGGAATTCGGCTAGATGCTTCATCAGCTGCAGACTGCCTTCGGCACTCTTGCCGAAACCGATTCCCGGATCGATAGCCACCGCACGGGGGGAAACCCCGGCATCCAGAGCGAGGTCGATACTGCTCTGCAGATAATCGCCCACCTCGGCCAGCAGATCATCATAATGGGTATTCTTGTGCATCTCCTGCGGAGTTCCACGGGTATGCATCAAAAACACTCCGGCACCCGTTTCCGCTGCCACAGCTGCCATCGCTGAATCGAAGTGCAGGCCACTGATGTCGTTGATATAGTTGGCACCGGCCAACACTGCGGTGCGCGCCACCGTACTCTTTGTGGTATCGACCGAGAGCGGCAGGTCGGTTACGCCGCGCAGGCGCTCAATAACAGGTATGACCCGATCGAGCTCCTCGTCAGTCGAAACGCGGGTCGCCCCGGGGCGACTGCTTTCGCCGCCGATATCGATCAGGTCCGCGCCTTCATCAACCAGCTGCAGCGCCTGCCGCAGCGCCTGCTCAACGCCGTAATAGCGCCCTCCGTCAGAGAAGGAATCAGGAGTGACATTAAGCACCCCCATAATCCGTGGCCGGGACAGGTCAAGCTGACAGCCGCGACCTTCCAGCCAGGCAGAGGGCTCAGAACTCACTCCCCGGCGTCCTCTGTCCCTGCAGATTCCGCACTCTCGGGTTCGGCAGCTGCCGTAACCGGTTGCTCTTGTCGCTCAGGGAAAACCAGGCGCAAGATTTCCGGAGATTCCAGGGTCTCGCGTTCAAGCAAAGCCTCGGACAGGGCGACCAATTTATCCTGATTTTTTTTCAGTATTTCGGTGGTGATCGCGTAATTTTCCTTAACGATACGACGGATCTCGTTGTCAATCTCTACGGCCATCGCTTCACTGTAGTTCTTGACATGGCCCATGTCTCGACCGAGGAAGACTTCACCCTCTTTCTCCCCGAAGGTCAACGGTCCAACTTGCTCACTCATGCCCCATTCGCAAACCATCTTACGCGCAATCGCCGTAACCCGATCAAGATCGTTGCTCGCGCCGGTTGTCACCGAATCAAAGGTGATCTCCTCGGCGATACGACCACCGAGCAGGGCGCGGATATGAATTTCCAGCCCCTTGGCCGTTTCGTTGTATTTTTCCTCTTCCGGAAGATACATGGTCACACCCATGGCCCGTCCACGCGGGATAATCGAAACCTTGTGTACCGGATCTGCACCAGGCGTCAGCAGAGCGATCAGAGCATGGCCCGCTTCGTGATAGGCGGTGACCCGCTTTTCTTCTTCGGTAATGACCATGGACCGGCGCTCGGCCCCCATCAGCACCTTGTCCTTGGCCGCTTCGATATCATCCATGTCGACCTGGGTCTTGTTCGCCCGGGCGGCCAGCAGAGCGGCCTCATTGATCAGGTTGGCCAAATCGGCACCGGACATCCCGGGGGTGCTTTTGGCAACAACCTCCATGTTAACCCCTTCGTCCAGCGGAACCTTGCGCGAATGAACCTTAAGAATCCGGGTCCGGCCTTTGACGTCCGGGCGCGGCACAACCACCTGGCGGTCAAAACGACCGGGACGGAGCAGCGCCGGATCAAGGACATCCGGGCGGTTTGTTGCGGCGACCAGGATGACCCCTTCGTTCGACTCGAAGCCGTCCATCTCAACCAGCAGCTGGTTGAGGGTCTGCTCGCGCTCATCGTGACCGCCGCCCAGTCCGGCCCCCCGATGGCGACCGACCGCATCGATCTCATCGATAAAAATTATACAGGGGGCGTTTTTCTTCCCCTGCACAAACAGGTCACGAACCCTGCTGGCACCGACCCCGACAAACATTTCGACGAAATCGGAACCGGAGATGGTAAAGAAAGGCACCCCGGCCTCCCCGGCGATTGCACGGGCCAGCAAGGTCTTACCGGTACCCGGCGAACCGACCAGCAGAACCCCCTTGGGGATTCTCCCGACGAGGCGGGTGAATTTTTTCGGGTCCTTGAGGAATTCGACGACCTCCTCCAGTTCCTGCTTAGCCTCATCGACCCCGGCAACATCCTTGAAGGTGACTTGACCCTGAGTGTCGGTCAGCAGCTTGGCCTTGCTTTTGCCAAAGCTCATTGCCTTCCCGCCACCGGACTGCATCTGCCGCATGAAGAAAACCCAGACCGCAATCAACAACAGGATCGGTCCCCACGAGATCAGCAGGGTAAACCAGAACCCCTGATCGTCCTCCGGTTTGGCGACAATCGTAATTCCTTTGTCTTTTAGCTCTGGAATCAGCTCCAGATCGGGTGGCGCATTGGTCTGAAACTTGGCACCATCCTCGTAAACACCATTAATCTGGTTGCCCTGGATCGTTACATCCGTCACCTGCCCGGACTCAACCGCAGTTAAAAATTCTGTGTAATTAATCTGTTTCTGCTCACCTTCACGCTGCGACATCATGTTGAACAACATGATCATCAACAGCGAGATGACCAGCCAGAGAGCGAGGTTTTTCTGAAATTGACTCACAAGACCCCCTGTGAAGTTAACTCCGGGGCTTCCGGCCTATCCGGACGAACCCCAAAGGTGTTGGAATTAACTGAAAAAATTACCATAAACAAGCTGCGGTCTCAAGGCTTTTATCCCCAAAATCAGGGCTGAATCAGCCGCAATCTAAGAATCTGTCCGGCGTTTTTCCCCGCCGGAGCAAATGCGGACCGGCGCAGGCCGGCCACCCACAGAATCTGCTCACCTGAAAGCACCAGCGGGACCGTTAAACGCTGCTCCGCTTCCAGCTTGATATCGATAAAATAATCCTTGAGTTTCTTGCCGCCGGTGGAGTCGGAGGGCCTGAATCGATCACCCTCGACAAAATTACGTACGCGCAGTGGGAATTGCAGATGCTCTGCGGAAAACTCAACGACCTCCGCAGACTCTCCGTGCGAGACACTATCAAACTCAGCGCTTATGCAGCCACCATCCGGCAGCACAACCTGCCCCGGGGCCTGAAGTTCAAGCGAATAGGCGTCCAACTTCGGGCTCGCCTCACACAGCCACAACTGCTCGTAGCGCCGCGCCACCCAGAGCCCCGGCAGGTCAATGGAAGACTGACTCTGCACACCCGCCAGCAGCCCCTCGACGGCAATCAGGTGCTTCTCCTCCAGACGCTGCAGGTCACCACGGACAAGCCTGATCGCTTCCCGCAGCAGCCGAACCCGCAGGGCCGGGTGCAGTGCCAGCAGGCCCGCCCGGCACAGGCGCACTCCATCATTGCTCGACAAGAGGACCCCGGGGAGAACGTCCTCCACCTGCTGCAACCAGAAATCCTCCTCCATCTGCAGTTGCCGGCAGAGCAGACCCAACCTCTCATCCAGCCTCGGGTTGAACTCCCTGAGCCGGGGCATCAGCTGATGACGAACCCGGTTACGCAGATAACGCAGATCATTATTGGACGCATCTTCACGCCACCGCAGCCCCTTCTCCAGGGCGTAGGCTTCAACCTGCTCCCGACTCACGGTGAGCAACGGGCGCAACCACCTGCCCCGCCGATGGCGCATGGCAGAGAGACCGCTCAACCCGGAGCCGCGCAGCAGTCGCAGCAGGAATGTTTCCGCCTGGTCGTCACGGTGATGTCCCAGGACGATGTAATCCGCGCCCCGCTCCTCGGCCAAGCGGAGCAGGAATTCATGGCGCGCCTCTCGAGCCGCCATTTCCAGGCTCTGGCGAGTCGCATCCGCAAGAGTCGGCACATCAACCTGTTCAACAGTGAGGGGGACACCCCACTCGCCACAGAGTTTTTCGACAAAGAGAGCGTCTTTCCCGCTTTCTGGCCGAATTGCATGATCGAGATGGGCCGCAGACAACGACAGGGAGCGAGAAGAGGAGAGCTGACACAGAAGATGAAGCAGAACTACCGAATCAACGCCGCCGGAGACGCCAATCAGCAGTCGCGCCCCCTGCCGTAGCGACTCATCCTTTTCCAACTGTTGCAGCAAAGTCCGGGACATGTGATCGGCCTAAGTTAAAAGGCCCTCCCCGCATCGGGAAGGGCCTTGAAGATGGTGGCGGTGCAGAGATTCGAACTCCGGACACTGCGGATATGAGCCGCATGCTCTAACCAACTGAGCTACACCGCCGAACGCTATAAAAGAAACCTCCCATCGGGGAGGTGTCTGTATTTGGTTGCGGGAGAGGGATTCGAACCCCCGACCTCCGGGTTATGAGCCCGACGAGCTACCAGACTGCTCTATCCCGCGTCACGGACACAGAAAAGTATTACTCAAGCGACCAAATGTCAAGAAAAAAATCCGGCCGGAAAACGCCCTACAGACGGGAGACAAAGCCCTTTATTTTATCTTTCTGATCTGCGATCAGCAGGGCCTTCTTCGCCGTATCGGGATCCGCGTAAGGGCCCAGACGAACACGATACCAGAGTCCCTTGGGTCCCAGATCGGCTTCGGCAATAAAGACCGGATAGCCTTTTTTGATCAGGCTTTTTTTCAAGCGGCCGGCATCAGCCACCGACGAGAAGGCGCCGACCTGTACCGAGTAGGTCCCGCTGGCATCCGCCGGGGGAATGGTTGACGGAATCTGCTTGGCAACCGCCGGAGTTTTTGCCGGAACTGGTGGCTCAATAGCTTTTTTCTCGGTTGGCGCAGGTTGCGGGGCTGGCTTCGGCTGAGGCTTGACCTCTTGCGCTTTCTTCTCCTCCGGAGGCAGGTTAATGCCGCTGCCCAGAGGGACCGTTTCACCGCGAGACAGGTTGTCATAGAACGTCAACTTCTCTTCTTCAGCGGGCTTGGCCTCTTCCTCAACCACAGGCTCAGGCAACGGGGTCTGCTGGGGCACTTCAGCAACCATAATCCGGCGTGGCTCAGGAAAACTTTGGGCCATATCCCGTTCCGCCCCCCGCCGACCGACGATCACACCGAGGGTAAAACTTGAAAGAGAGACAACCAGGACCAACACCAGAAGGGTCAGTGCCTGCTTGCGCTCCATGCGTCTTTGCGTTCGCGTTTTGGATCCCGTCATCATTCTTCCCTTGCTCTAGATCCGGAGGACACCCCCCCCGACCAACTGCCCCTTGACCCACGCCGGAGAACGAGCTACTTGGTTGCTGCGGCAGGGTCTTCAAACTGGTAGATCAGCTCACCTTCTCTGACCATGCCGAGTTTTTTCCGCGCCAGTTGCTCCCAATAATCCCTGTCCTTGCGTAACCTGGTGATCTCGGTTCTGAGACGCTGCCGTTCCTCCTGCAGCGCCTGCAGTTCCAGCTGTAGTTCTGCTCGGTGCCGGGTTGACTGGATCGTACGCAGGATTCCGCGATCGCCAAACATGGCGAATCCAAGCATCAGCAGGACGATCAATATCAGCCAGACCGGCGCAAGGCGCCTCGTCGGCCGGACTGTTTCTTTATCCGCCAACTGATCCTCTCCACGGCGATTCCGCCAAGCCCGAAAATGGAAAATCCGGTTTAATCCAGCAGCATACCAGGTTAACGGAAGCGCAGGACGAAGACCCGGAACCTACAGGCTGCCCGCTAACTTCTCATGAGAGAAGCGCTCCGTCAACCCCTCTTTTTAGCCGGAAGGGAAACATCAGGTCTTGCCGAGAAAAAGGTCAGCTCCCGCCCATGTCAGCGCCCAGGCTGCCAACCGTGCCGATCCCTCCCAGCGAGAAGGAGACCATCACTGACTGATCATCTTCCCGCTCCCTGAACGTCAGCAGAAGGCTCCAGCACTGATGCCGGTATTCCACATCCAGCACCTGTTCCAGCTGCTCTTCTGCAACAAAATCGTAACGGTTCCGATAGCCCAGGTAGACCGGCTTAAGCCAGGCCAGGTCCAGGTCCAGACTGCCGTAATCGAACTCATCCACCAGCGCTTCTGGCCTGCGACTTCGATACTCAAGCTGCAGACGATTGCCCCGCTGATCGTGCACTGTCCCTGCGCCGCTGTATTCAAGCCAACGCCCCAGGTCGAGATCATAACGGCTGTCGGCAGCAAGCTGAAAATAGCGAAACGGATCGAAGGCCAGCTGCCCGCGAAGCGGAGAGAAGCGTTCGCCGATATCGCCGTCCTCGTTCAGGTCATAGCTCTGGGAGAGCCTGAAGAAAAACTGATCGCGATATTCCGGCCGCCCTCCCCCGGTCTGGCTGCGAGTGGTCACGCGCTGGGTCAGGCCGTACTCGACCCGATGACTCTCCTCAATCCGGTCATTCCGGTCAAATTCGGGCAGATCCTCCTGGTCAACGTCCGGCACATAGATATAAATCAGCTCAGGCTCCAGCAGATGGCGAACCTTGGTTTCGACGCCCCGGGAGTAGATCCTGTAGAAGCGGCTGCTCAGGCGGGTGGAAAAATCGTACAGCCCCTGCTGCTCGTGTCCCGAACCCTCTGAAGATGTCCAGTAGTGGCGCTCTGTCCAGCCGAGTTCCGGCACCAGATCGAGCGTCTTCCAGAGTTTCATCGGCAGCAGCAACGCAGGGCGGACGCTGAGCCGCTGCGCCTTGAGCCCCTCTTCCCGCCAGAAATATGTGTATTCGCTGGCGAAGGCGAAGTAGAACGGGGAGCCGGCCACCTGATGCCGGACCGCGTCCAGACTGACCCGCGGAAGCCACTGCAGGGTGGAGGGAGTGTCTACCTGAAGATTTTCCGTGTAGCGCAGCTGACCGACCAGGTTATACACGCCCCAGCTCCGGCTCAGCGACAACTCGGAAACGGTCTGGGCCTTGTTGTAGTCGTCCGCTTCCTCGCCGAAGTCGTCGAAAAAATCCCGTTCACTGACATATTCGCCATCGACGCTTAAGCGAACCCGTCCCGGCAATGTCCCCTGGTGCTCCCAGGCCAGCGCATACTGGTTCTCCTCGCCCTCTTCAGCATCGATATGATAGCCGTGGGCCTGTCCGGCATTATCCCGGCCGAAAACATAGCGATATTCCAGCCCCTTGCCGACCCCGAGTTCGGAGAGGTAATCGAGATAGAGGGTTGCGTCCTGGTTGCGGCTGATCACCTGGTAGTAGGCAGCAGAGAACTCCATGCCACGCTTATCCGAATACCCGACACGGGGCATCAACAACCCGGACTCACGCTCGGTCTTGGCCGGGTAAAGCAGGTAAGGCAGATAAAAGGAGGGAACCCCCTTGAGATAGAAAACGGTATGGCGTGCCCTAGCATAGCCGCCGACGGTTACGTCCAGCTGCTTGGCTGAGAATTTCCAGGAGGGGTTGTCTGCCTCACAGGTGGTAAAACTGCCGTCGATAATCCGATATTCAGCTTCACCCCTTTTTTCGATCCGCGATCCGCTGACAAACAGGTTCTGTTCCCCCAGGAATGCCTGTCCTTCCTCAACCAGGCCGGTTCCAGAGGTCAGATTGTAACGGACGCGGTCACCGACCAACCGATCCTGCTCTCCATCGAGAACCACGTTGCCGCGTGCTTCGAGATCGTCGCTCGCCCGATTCCACCAGAGCTCGTCGCTGGTCAACTGCAGCGCGCCCCGCTTGAGCCGCACGTTGCCACGGGCCAGATAGCGGCCACTCTGCTCATCAAAAGAGAGTTGATCCGCTTCAAGCTCCACCGGCCCCGAGGCGGTTTCCGGAAACAGCCCTGCCGCCGGAAGCCGTTCGGGCAGAACCAGCAACAGTACAACGAATGTTATCCATATCAAGCGGAACTGCATCACCTTGTCGATCCTGTCAGACACTCTGCTGTCATTTGCGGCTGACCACTGTCAACAGCCAGCAGGCCCTCACGCACATCGGCAATCAAAAACAGCGAACCGGCAACCAGGACCGATTCGCTCGCTCCCGCCGCATTGCGTGCTGCCGTCAGCGCCCGTTCGGGGCTGTCAAAGACCGCCGCCGGAACCCCTGCAGACTCTGCATAGGCCACCAGTTCATGAGGAGGAACCGCCGCCTCAACCGGAGGAGCGCAGGCATACAAGCGACCGATCCTGGGCAATATCGGGTCCATGATGCCCCGATAATCCTTGTCCGCCTTGATGCCGACAACCCAGTGGACCTGTTGCAGCTGTTCTTCGGCAAGGTAACGCCCCAGGGCGTCCGCCCCGGCAGGGTTATGCGCCCCGTCGAGCAGGATCCTCTCACGACACCATTCGAGCCGACCGGGCCACCGCACCCCCGCAATCCCGCGACGCATAGCTTCGCAGGAAATCGGCACTCCCAGCTGCTGTAACAGTTCGGCGGCCGCAAGAGCCAGGCTGAGATTTTCCTGCTGGTGGCGGCCACGCAGTCCGGAAACCAGCCCGTCCAGAGACAATCCCGGTCCCTGGTAATCGAAGCCAGCCCCGTTTGCCTGCCAGTGGAAGTGCTCTCCTGCGCAGAACAAAGGTGCCTGCAATTCGTTGGCCCGACCGCTGATGACCCTCTGCGCTGACTGAGCTTGCCGGGCCGACAGGACCGGAATCCGCGGTTTGAAAATGCCGGCCTTCTCGGCCGCGACGGCGGCAAGGGAATCCCCCAGGTGCTCAGAGTGATCGAGGCTGACCGGGGTCACCAGGACAAGCTCAGGTAAGACCACGTTGGTCGCATCCAGGCGGCCGCCCATGCCAACTTCGAGCACCGCCCACTGCACCCCATGACGCTTAAAGCAGAGCAGCGCCAGGGCCGTGGCGAACTCGAAAAAAGTCGTACCCAACTCCATGGCGACCGGCCGGATCTCTTCGATCAAGCAAGCGACAACCGATTCGCTGACCGGCTGGCCATTGAGCTGAATGCGCTCGGTAAAACTGTGCAGGTGGGGAGACGTATAGAGCCCGACCGTGATCCCGGCATGCCCCAGTATCGAGGCCAGGGCCGCCGCAGTCGAACCTTTGCCGTTGGTCCCGGCAATATGGATGATACGCAGGTCGGACTGGGGGTTACCGAGCCGCTCTAGCAGGCGGGCGGTATTCTCCAGCCCGAGCTTGATGCCGAACCGCTGCAGGGAGTAGAGATAATCGAGGCCGGCCTGGTAGCCCATCCCTCTGCTCAACTCTTCGTGAAGATGCGTAAAATCTGGGAGAGACGGGCTTTCATTTCCTTACGCGGCACGATCATGTCGACCATGCCATGTTCGAGCAGATATTCCGAGCGCTGGAACCCTTCGGGAAGCGTCTGGCGGATGGTCTGCTCGATGACCCGGGGGCCGGCAAAGCCGATCAATGCACGCGGTTCGGCCATGTTGATATCACCCAGCATGGCAAAACTGGCCGTCACCCCGCCGGTCGTCGGATCGGTAAGCACCGAGATGAAAGGGATGCCTGCGGCCTTCAACTTGGCCAACGCGGCGCTGGTTTTTGCCATCTGCATCAGCGAGAGGATACTCTCCTGCATGCGTGCTCCGCCGGACGAGGAGAAGATGATCACCGGCGCCTTGATTTCGAGGCCCTTTTCGATGGCCCGGGTGATCTTTTCGCCAACCACCGAGCCCATGCTTCCCCCCATGAAGGAGAAATCGAAGACCGCAACCACTGCCGGCAGCCCCTCAATCAAGCCGCTGCCGCAGATCACAGCGTCCCCGTCACCGGCTTTCTTGACCGCCGCCTTGATCCGGTCCTTATATTTTTTTGAATCCTTGAAATCGAGAAAATCGACTGAACGCACCGAGGCGTCCATTTCGATAAACGAGCCTTCGTCGAGCACCAGGTCGACCCGCTCGCGCGCACTGATCCTGAAATGGTAGTCACACTTGGGACAGACATTCAGGTTCCGCTCGATCTCCTTGGCGTAGATAATTTCCTGGCAGTTTTTACATTTGGTCCAGACCCCTTCCGGCATCTGAACCGTTTTGTTTTCCACCGGCGCGACCGGTGCTTTTTTCCTTTTAAACCAGACCATTATAGACCTCGCATGATTTGAGACCGGACGACATAGCAGTCGCTCGCCGCCTCCTGTATCCCATCTGCTGCAGTATTAAAATTTCACCGGAACCCGATTCCGGCGTCCGCCGCCGTTATCAGCGACTTGCGGCCAACCCGCCCTTGAGAGATTCGATAAACTGCCGCACCTGCGGCAACAGCTCATTGCTGGTGCCATATTTTTCTATAATTCTGACCAGGGCACTGCCGACCACGACCCCATCGGCAAAGCGGCCTACCGCGGCGGCATCTTCCGGAGTGGTAATGCCGAACCCGACCCCGACCGGAATATCGGTCATCCCCCGCAACTGCTCCACGGCCTCACGGATGGCCTCCGGTTCGACCTGTTGGGTTCCGGTAACCCCGGTCATCGAAACATAATAAATATACCCTTCTGCCTCCATCCCCAGTCGGCGCATCCGCTCCGGAGGGGTGGTCGGCGCCAGCAGGGTAATCATGGCGATCCCGACCTGCTTCAGACAGACGGTCACCTCTTGCGCTTCTTCCGGGGGCAGATCGACCAGCAGCAGGCCATCGACCCCAGCCGCAGCAGCATCGGCGGCAAATTTCTCGACACCGTAGCGGTACAGCGGGTTGTAGTACCCCATCAGTACCAGCGGCACCTGGCAATCCCGGCGAACCTCCGTAACCAGTTGCAGAACCTTGTCCAACGTGGTCCCGGCCTGCAAGGCCCGCTCTGATGACGCCTGGATCGTCGGCCCGTCGGCCATCGGATCGGAGAAAGGGAAACCGAGTTCGATCAGATCGGCACCGGCATCCGCCAGGGTTCGAATCAGTTCGGCTGTCGTCGCGAGATCAGGGTCTCCCGCCGTCAGAAAGGGAATCAGAGCCGCCTGGTTGCGCTGGCGTAAATCGTGAAAAACTGTTTCGATCCGTGTCATCGGTACCGTGTTCTTTTCAAGAGTAGCTGATGCAGAGCACCAAACATTTTACTTTAATCGAATCCAACCGGGATGTTCAATCTTTTTCTCCCCCACCCACGCATGAAGCAGGCGTCACGTCCCCTGAGCGTAAATACATCCTCTTCATCATAGCAGAGGGAATCAGGACCGCCAGCGAACGGAGGACCCAGCTACTTCGCTGAGCCGTCCGAACCCGGCCGGGGTCGGGAGCCTGAGCCGCCCGGCTTGCGTCCTGTGCGCGGTCCCCGCCGCGGTGGCCTGCGTCGGGATGCACCGCCAGGCTTTTCCGCCGGCGGCTTCTTGCGCTTCACATGGGCCCGCTTGTAGTTGAAGCAGAACTCCTCATCGATCGGCATCATGCTGGGAATCTTCATCCCCAGGTAGCTCTCGATCTCTTCGAGCTGATAAACCATCTCTTCATCGGCAAAACTGATCGCCTTCCCCTTGGCGCCGGCCCGTGCAGTACGACCGATCCGATGCACATAGTCCTCCCGGTCCTGGGGCAGGTCATAGTTCACGACATGGGACACATTATCGACATGAATCCCGCGGGAGGCGACATCTGTCGCCACCAAATGGGTCAGGGTGCCCTCCTTGAACCGCTCAAGAATGCGCATCCGTTTTTTCTGGGGGATATCTCCGGACAGCACAGCGCTCGGGACATCATTGGCGTTGAGCAGGGCATCCAACCTTTCTGCTTCGGCCTTGGTGTTGACAAACAGCAGCACCCGCTCGATCTTACTCTCCAGTTTGAGCAGGCCGAGCAGCAGGGCGAACTTTTCCCGCCGCGAAACATGGTAGAGGACCTGCTCTATCCCTTCGGCAGTCACCTGCTCCGGCTCAATCTGGACCTTCTCAGCCAAATCCATAAATTCGTAGGCCAGCTCCATCACCTGCGGCGACAGGGTTGCCGAGAAGAGCATGGTCTGGCGCTTTTCAAAGGGGGGCAGGTTGCGCAGGATATAACGCAAGTCCTTGATGAAGCCCATATCGAACATCCGATCCGCCTCATCGATCACCAGCGACTCAACCCGGTGCATAGAGAAGACCCGCTGCTTATAGTAATCGATCAGGCGACCCGGCGTGGCGACGATCACGTCGACCCCGTCCCTGAGTGCCTGGCGCTGCTTATCATAGTCCATGCCGCCGAAGATCGGCTGCACCCTCAGCCCGGTATGCCGGCCGAGCTGCTCAGCGTCGTTGCAGATCTGCACCACCAGCTCACGGGTCGGTGCCATCACCAGCGCCCGTGGGTTGTGACTGGTCTCACGCCCGCTGCCCAGCAGCTTGCTGAACAAAGAGATGAGGAACGCAGCGGTCTTTCCGGTTCCGGTCTGGGCCTGGGCGGCGACATCCTTGCCCTGCAGGGCCAGCGGGATCGATTCCTGCTGAACCGGGGTCAGTTCGGTGAAGCCGGTTTCCTTGACCCCGAGCAATACCTCGGGGGATAGATCGAGTTCAGTAAATTTCATACAATCCGGTGAAAGGAAAAGAAAAAGAACATGAAACCCTGCAGACGCATCTGCGCCGCCGTCCCCTGACCCTGATTCCTTCCCTTCGGCCTTTATCCTTTCTCTTAGAATTCCACGCCCATCGCATCGGCGACGGTATGAATATCTTTGTCACCACGCCCCGAAAGGCAGACGAGGATCGTCTGTTCCCTGGACATGGTTGGTGCAAGCTTGAATACTTCGGCGATGGCGTGGGCGCTTTCCAGCGCCGGGATGATCCCCTCCACGCGGGTCAGACGCTGAAAAGCCTCAAGGGCCTCCTCGTCGGTCACCGAAACATATTCGGCCCGGCCGATATCGTTGAGGTGTGCATGCTCGGGCCCGACCCCCGGGTAATCCAGGCCGGCGGACACAGAATGGGCATGTTCGATCTGTCCTGCATCGTCCTGCAGCAGGTAGGTTTTATTCCCATGCAGCACCCCCGGGGCCCCGGCACTGATCGAGGCCGCGTGCTTGCCGGTATCGACCCCGAACCCGGCGGCCTCTACGCCGATCAGCCGAACCCCGACATCCTTGACGAAGGGGTAGAACAGCCCCATAGCGTTGGAGCCACCACCGATACAGGCCAACGCCACATCGGGCAGCGTGCCGACGGCTTCGGCCATCTGCTGCTTGGATTCCTCGCCGATCACCGACTGGAAATCACGCACCAGCAGCGGATAGGGGTGCGGACCGGCCACCGTGCCGATGATGTAGAAGGTGTCGCGCACATGAGTCACCCAGTAGCGCAGGGCATCATTCATGGCGTCCTTGAGGGTGGCCGTGCCGCTGGTCACTTCATGCACCCTGGCGCCGAGCAGCTTCATGCGGAAGACATTGAGTGCCTGACGGCGGATATCCTCCTTGCCCATAAAGATGTCGCACTCCATACCGAACAGGGCGGCCACGGTCGCTGTTGCCACCCCGTGCTGACCGGCGCCGGTCTCGGCAATCACCCTCTGCTTGCCCATTCTGCGGGCCAGCAGGATCTGACCGACGGTGTTGTTGACCTTGTGCGCGCCGGTGTGGTTGAGGTCTTCCCGCTTCAAGTAGATCTGGGCGCCGCCCAACTCTTCGCTGAGTCGCTTGGCATGGTAGAGCGGGCTGGGGCGGCCGACATAGTTTTTCAGATAATAGGCAAATTCCTGCTGGAAGGCCGGATCCTGCCGCGCCTCAGTGTAGGCCTGTTCAAGTTCGAGCAATGCGGGCATCAGCGTCTCGGCGACGTAACGGCCGCCGTAATCACCGAAATGGCCACGTTCATCGGGAAATTCGTAAGTCATCGGTTCCTCACCCGGCGGATGAATTCCGCCACTTTAGCATGATTTTTTCTGCCCGGAGACAGCTCAACACCGCTTGACACATCCACCGCATAGGGCTTGACCCGGGTCACCGCTTCGGCAACATTCTCCGGGTTCAGGCCGCCGGCCAAAACAATCGGCCGCCGTGCCGCCAGCGCACAGGCCAGCTGCCAGTCGAAGACATGGCCGGTGCCACCATAGGCCTGATCGGACCAGGCGTCGAGCAGCAGTGCGCCCGGATACTCATCAGCCCGCGCCAGGGACTGCTCATCCCGCACCCGTAAGGCCTTGATCACCCGCAACGGCGGCAACAGACAATCCGCCGGCGTCTCATCTCCATGCAGCTGCACCCGGTCGAGACCGCAGTAAGCGGCGGTGTCGCGAATGGTCTGCGGCGCCGCGTTGACGAACAAACCCACCGTGGTCAACAGCGGCGGCAATCCGGTGATGATCTCGCGGGCCTGCTCAGGGGTGACACAGCGCGGGCTCTTGGCGAAAAAGACGAACCCGAGGGCGTCCGCGCCACAGGCCGCAGCCTGCAAAGCATCCTCGCTGTTGGTTATGCCGCAGATCTTGATCCGGGTCATCATCTGCCCTTAACCGCCAACCTTGGGCAGATGTCCCAGGGATTCCTTGATCGCCTCGCTGGGATATTCATAATTGTCCAGGTTCCCGGCAAAGAAGGCGTCATAGGCGGCCATGTCGACATGCCCATGCCCGGAGAGGTTGAACAGAATCGTTTTCTCTTTCCCCTCTTCCTTGGCCTGCAGCGCTTCGTCGAACGCGGCGCGGATCGCATGCGACGATTCCGGCGCCGGGATAATCCCTTCTGCGCGGGCGAACTGAACGGCAGCTTCGAAGCACTCCACCTGACCAACCGCCCTGGCTTCGATGATCCCCGCATCCAGCAGCTGGGAAACCAGCGGCGCAGCGCCGTGATAGCGCAGACCACCGGCATGAATGCCCGGCGGCATGAAATCGTGCCCCAGGGTATACATCTTGGAGATCGGTGCCATCTTGGCGGTGTCGCCGTAATCGAACTCGTACACCCCCTTGGTCAGGGTCGGACAGGAGATCGGCTCAGCAGCCAGGATGCGCACATCCTTGCCGTTTGCCTTGTCGGAGACAAACGGGAAACCAAGCCCGGCAAAGTTGGAGCCGCCACCATGACAGCCGATCACCACGTCGGGATAATCGCCGGCGAGTGCCATCTGTTCCTTCGCCTCCAGCCCGATCACCGACTGGTGCAGGCAGACGTGGTTGAGCACGCTGCCGAGACAGTAGCGGGTGTCCTCATGGGTTGCCGCATCCTCCACCGCTTCACTGATGGCGATTCCGAGCGAGCCGTTGCTCTGCGGGTCCGCTTCAAGAATCATCCGCCCGGCATTGGTTCGATTCGACGGGGACGCCAGCACATCAGCGCCCCAGAGCTGCATCATGCTCTTGCGGTAGGGCTTCTGGGTGAACGACACCTTGACCATGTAAACAGTACAGTCGAGACCGAACATCTGGCAGGCCAGGGCGATCGACGACCCCCACTGTCCGGCACCGGTCTCGCTGGCGATCCGCCTGGTCCCGGCGAGCTTGTTGTAGTAAGCCTGGGGCACGGCAGTATTCGGCTTGTGGCTGCCGGCAGGCGAAACGCCTTCGTACTTGTAATAAATCTTTGCCGGGGTGCCGAGCGCTTTTTCCAGGCGATGCGCACGGAACAACGGCGACGGACGCCACAGACTGAGGATCTCGCGAACCTCGTCGGGGATATCGATCCAGCGCTCGGTCGATACCTCCTGCTCGATCAGGCCCATCGGGAACAGCGGCAGCAGGTCATCGGGCGTCACCGGCTGCAGGGTGCCGGGATGAACCACCGGAGCCAGCGGGCCGGGCATGTCCGGGATAATATTGTACCACTGCTTGGGAATCCGGTCTTCCGGCAAGAGAATCTTGGTTTGCATGATCATTCTGTCCTTTCCAACTATGGCGATCCAGCAGCGCTATAACAGGCTGCGTAACTTAGCTTCTATATCCACTTCCCGCATCAGGCTCTCGCCGATCAGAAACGCACCGGCTCCGGCAGCCTGCAGCCGCTCGATGTCAGCCCGGTTGTGGATGCCGCTCTCGGCAACCGCCAGCTGCTGCGCTGGGATCCGCCGGGCCAGGTGCTCGGTAATCCTCAGGTCAGTGTTGAAGGTCCGCAGGTTGCGGTTGTTGATGCCGATCAGGTCCACCGGAAGTTGCAGGGCCCGTTCCAGTTCCTTTTCATCGTGCACTTCCAGCAGGGTATCCAGCGTCAGCTCGGCGGCCAGCCCTGCCAGCTGCCGCAACGCATCGTCATCCAGCGCTGCGGCGATTAACAGGACCGCATCGGCGCCGGCGTCCCGGGCCTGGTAGATTTGGTAGGGGTCGATAATGAAGTCCTTGCGCAGCAGAGGCAGTTCCACCGCCGTGCGGATCTGGCGCAGGTAATCGAGGGAGCCGTAGAAATACTGCTCATCAGTCAGCACCGAAAGACATGCGGCGCCTGCCGCCTGGTAGCTGCAGGCAATCACCAGCGGATCAAAGTCGGCGCAGATAATCCCCTTCGAAGGAGACCCCTTCTTCACCTCGGCAATAATCGCGGTGCCGACCAGCGATCGACTGCGCAGCGTTTCGGCAAACCCGCGGGTCGGCGGACAATCGGCCATCCGCTGGCGCAGTTCACTGAGCGGCAGACGGACCACGTCCGCGGCGACCTCCTCGGCCTTGGTGGCCAGAATTCGCTCCAGAATCATGCGTTACTCACCTCGACCAGCGCTTCCAGCTTGGCCAGCGCAAACCCTTCATCCAGAGCGATCCGGATCTTTTCGATACCGTCGTTCACCGAACTTGCCTGACCTGCGGCGACCAGCGCATAGGCCCCGTTGAGAACCACCACATCCCGCTTCGGGCCCGCCTCCCCGGCCAGAATCGAACGAACAATCTCCGCGTTCCGTTCGGCATCTCCCCCCTGCAGGTCCGTCAGCTTACACCGCTGCATGCCGAACTGTTCCGGCTCAATGGTCTGCAGCTCCACCTTGCCGTCGGAGATCACCGCCACCAGCGTCGAACCGGTCAGGGTGATTTCATCCATCCCGTCGCTGCCATGCACAACAAAGCCGCGCCTGCAGCCAAGCCCGGAGAGCACCTCCGCCATCGGCTCGACCAACCGCTCCTGGTAAACACCGAGGACCTGCCGGTCTGCACCGGCCGGGTTGGTCAACGGGCCGAGGATATTGAAAATCGTCCGGATGCCGATCTCCTTGCGCGGCCCGATGGCATATTTCATCGCCCCGTGCAGGGCGGGAGCAAACAGAAAACCGACACCGACCTCGGTGACGCAGTTGGCCACCTTCTCCGGTGAGATATTGAGATTGACCCCCAGCTTCTCCAGCACATCGGCGCTGCCGCACGCGGAGGAGATGCTCCGGTTGCCATGCTTGGCCACCCGGACCCCGCAGGCCGCCACCGCCAGGGCGACGGTGGTTGAAATATTGAAGCTGCGGGTGCCACTGCCGCCGGTGCCGCAGGTATCGAGGATCGTCTCCCGGTCGACGTTAATCTCATCACGGTCCAGATCGATGACCTGGCCGACCCTGATCGGGGTGGCCCGGGCGCGCATCACCCGGGCGGCACCGATAATCTCGGCAACCGTTTCCCCCTTCATCCGCAGGGCGGTGATAAAAGCACCGATCTGGGCCGGGGTCGCTTCGCCGCCCATGATCTGGTCCATCACGTCGATCATCTCCTCTTCGGAGAGATCCTGGCGTTCGACCACCTTGGCGATCGCGTCCTTGATCATTTCAATCCTCCTGGGCGAAGTTGAGAAAATTCTGCAACAGGGCTTTTCCTTCGGTGGTCAGGATCGACTCGGGATGAAACTGCATCCCCCAGACCGGCAGTTCGCGATGCTCCAGCCCCATGATTACATCGTCATCGGTCCAGGCGGTCACCCGCAGGCACTCGGGAAAACTCTGCCGTTCGGCGATCAGGGAATGGTAGCGGGTGGCCACAAAAGGATTGGGAATCCCCCGGAACAGTCCGGTCCCATCGTGCTGAATCATACTGGTCTTGCCGTGCATCAGCTCTTCCGCACGGACCACCTTGCCACCGAACGCGGCGGTAATCGACTGGTGTCCCAGGCAGATCCCGAGGATCGGCAGCGTACCGGCAAAATGTCTGATCGCCGCCACCGAAATGCCCGCTTCGTTCGGGGTACAGGGCCCGGGTGAGATCACCAGATAATCGGGAGCGAGCTGCTCAATATCTTCCAGAGCCAGCTTGTCATTGCGGATCACCTCCACCTCCTGACCAAGCTCCATGAAGTACTGGACGAGGTTGTAGGTAAAGGAATCATAGTTGTCGATCATCAGTAACATAGAGGGTTCCGTTCTATTCCAAGCCGCGGTTGGCCATCTCGATCGCCCGCTTGACGCCGCGCGCCTTATTCAGGGTCTCCTGGTACTCCATCTCGGGATCGCTGTCGGCGACAATTCCCGCGCCGGCCTGCAGATGCACCCGGCCGCCCTCCACCACCAGCGTACGGATAGCGATAGCCAGATCCATGTTGCCGTTGAAGGAGAAGTAGCCCACCGCGCCGCCGTACACCTCCCGGCGACTCGGTTCCAGCTCGTCGATGATCTCCATCGCCCGGATTTTCGGTGACCCGGAGAGGGTCCCGGCGGGAAACGCCGCCCGGAACACATCGAAGGAATCGAGGCCCGGCCTGAGCTGGCCGCGCACATTGGAGACGATATGCATGACGTGCGAGTAGCGCTCGATCACCATCAGCTCGCTGACCTCGACGCTGCCGCCGGTGGCCACCCGGCCGACATCGTTGCGACCCAGGTCGACCAGCATGATATGCTCGGCGCGCTCCTTGGGATCGGCCAGCAGATCCTGTTCCAGTTGCAGGTCCTCTTCAGCGGTAGCACCCCGCGGCCGGGTTCCGGCAATCGGCCGCACATCGACCCGCTGCCCCTCCTTGCGTACCAGCACTTCGGGGGATGCTCCAACCACCAGAGTCTCACCAAAGCGAAGGAAAAACATGTAGGGCGAAGGATTGATTGTTCTCAGAGCTCGATAGATGTCGAACGGATCGGCCTGCAGGTCGCCGGAAAAGCGTTGCGAGATGACCACCTGGAAAATATCGCCGGCGCGGATGTATTCCTTGCACTTTTCCACCGCCGCCTTGAAATCCTCGCGGCTGAAGTTCGGCTGCAGCGTCAGCTCGGTCTCGCTGGTTGCCGTCGCTCCCGTCAGGCTGAGCGGCTGCCGCAACTTGGCGATCAAATCATCGATGCGTTGCTGGCCGCGGTGATAAGCGGCCACCGGGTCCTCATCCTGCTGCAGGTGAACATTGCAGACCACCTTGATCTTCTGGCGCATGTTATCGAAGATCAGCAGCCCCTCGGTGAGCAGGAAGCAGGCGTCCCATGAATTGATCAGCCGCGCGGTACTGTCCGGCAGTTGCTCGACAAAGCGGACCATGTCGTAACCGAGGTAGCCGACCGCGCCGCCGAAAAAGCGGGGCAATCCCTCGATATCCACCGGGCGATATTCGGCCATCAGTTCGCGCAGCCGGTTCAGCGGATCATCCACCTCACCACTCGACTCAACCTGGCCGTTGGCAATGACTTCGAAATAGCGGTCCCGACAACGGAAAACCCGCGCCGGACCACTGCCGAGGAAGGAATAGCGCGCCCACTTCTCACCCCCCTCGATCGACTCGAGGAGAAAAGCAGTGGCGCCGTCATCAATTTTGCGAAACGCAGAAACCGGGGTTTCCATATCCGCCAATATCTCGCGATAGACAGGGATCAGATTGCCCTGGCCCGCACACTGGCAGAAATCGCTTTCTGTCGGAAAATACATGGAATTTCTTTCCAATGAGAAATAGAGTTTCTTACCATTTAGACCCTTTGAAGTCAAGTTTGACGCTGGTTAATGCCCATTTATCTCAACCGAAAATCTGCCGCGCTGCCAGACCCTTTTTTCCCGCCCAGCTTTGCCGGAAAAATTCCAGCCATACGCTCTCTCCGTTTGCAACAAAAGTCACCCAAAGAGAAGGCAAACCATTGTCGGGCGAAGAAATACAGGTATTTTTAGTGACATTAATCAAAGAATAGTCCACAGGTGGACGTTGAATAGTCTACAGATAATTCCTGCCCACCATCTATAAAATCACAACTAGCTGATATTCTTTGATGTTTTTTTTGGCACAGCTATTGAAATAGTAAATGGGCAAGAAGATTGAAAGCATACTAAACAAACCCTGAATGGAGGATGATCATGAAAAGCCTGACCTATTTTACCCTGACCGGATTTTTCGCCCTATCGCTATATCTCTTTTCTGCAGCCAGCCCGATCGAACTTGCCGCGACTGACACCCCACGCTTGGACGACAGGGAGCTGGGGATTGGTGAGTACAGCGAGCAAGCCTACAACGGAGTCCCGCGACTGGATGACAAAGAACTGGGGATTGGCGATTACAGTGAGCAGGCATACAACGGTGTCC
The DNA here is from genome assembly GCA_002869695.1 of Desulfuromonas sp. Taxonomy (GTDB): domain Bacteria; phylum Desulfobacterota; class Desulfuromonadia; order Desulfuromonadales; family Geopsychrobacteraceae; genus BM509. The sequence continues at coordinate 58,053 of PKUD01000170.1, forward strand.
CGCGCCTCGACGACAAGGAACTCGGGATCGGCGATTACAGTGAGCATGCCTATCACGGTGTTCCCCGACTGGATGACAAGGAACTGGGGATCGGTGATTACAGCGAGCAAGCCTACAACGGAGTCCCGCGACTGGACGATCGCGAACTGGGCATCGGCGATTACAGTGAGCATGCCTATCACGGTGTTCCGCGCCTCGACGACAAGGAACTGGGTATTGGCGACTACAGTGAACGCGCCTGAAACCGGCCACCCGAACCATTCCCCTACTCAACCGGCTAATCTCCAGATTTGAGTAGGGAGAGTATTCGACCTCAACCGGAAGAACCAAAGGGAACCAGCGGCAATGCTGAGTTCCCTTTGCTTGTGTCGCCGGCAGCAGACAGGCAGCCCATCCGCTCTGAACGCTGGCCGGGAATGTCAATTATCCCCCAGAAAGAGATTCCTGACGAAGAAGTCCTCGAATTACATTTCCGCACCTCTAGTCTGGCGCCACACCATCACCCTCAGGCCCGCGATGCCAAGCAACAACAATAATGCCAAGGCTTGATACGGGAACTTAAGGGAGTAAACGACAGGGACCAACACCCCCCTGGTCAGCAAACGAAGTGACTCATGATCCCGTATGTAATCGGCAATGGGCGGTGAGTAGCTATAATAGAGTTCGACAAACTCCCGACCGACGCTGTTGGTCAGCAGATGCTCGTCCCGGAACTGGCGGAGCAGAGCGACATCTTCATGCAGGGCACTGCCATAAGCCGCCGTCGCAATGAAGCATCCACCTCCACCTCCACCGCCTGAAGGAACCGGGTCCGGCGTCACGGTGGGAACACCTGGGTCGACAATCCG
>PKUD01000011.1 GCA_002869695.1 Desulfuromonas sp.
CCTGTGTTTATGTTAATATCGGCAGCTGAATAGCTGCACCCCAACTGGTATGGAATGGTGAAATGGCACTGTTTCCCAAAAAGAAGGATTCAGAGACCCAGCAGGAGGACGCTCCGGAGCAACCGTCGGAAAAAGACGCGGAGCAGGCCCCGAAAACAGGAGAGGACCGCGTGGACGTTATCGGAATTGACATCGGATTCGGCTTCACCAAAGCCGTAAAGGAACACGAGACGATTATCTTCAAATCGATCCTCGGGGAGGCTGCCGAAATTCAGTACACCGAAGCGCTGCTCGAAGAAGCGGAGCGGGATGAATATCTGCATCTGGAGATCGACGGATCGGCACACTTTGTTGGAGAACTTGCTGAGCGCCAGAGCAATGTCCGCTTTTTCACCCTCGACCAGGGGCAGTTTGTCAGTCGCTTTGCCCGTCCCCTGGCACTGACGGCCCTCGGCCGCCTCGCCAGCTCACATGTGCCGGTCAATCTGGTTACCGGACTACCGATTGGCCATTACCGCCAGCACAAGGAAGATTTTGCCAAGATGCTGTCTGGCAAACACACGATCACGATCGTCGGCCGGGACGGCTCCCGTGAAGAAAAAACGATCAATATCAACAAAGTGCTGGTCGTCCCGCAACCATTCGGATCCCTCTTCGACGCCATGCTGACAGACGAAGGCAAGCTGAAGGACAAGCATTTTCTGCAACAGAAAATCGGGGTCATCGATATCGGCTTCCGAACCTGCGACTACACTGTTTCCGACAAGATGCGCTACAGCGAACGGGGCAGCCGCACCACTGAATCGGGCATCGCGCGTGGGTTCAACATCATTGCCAGCAAGCTTCGTGAGAAGAGCGGGATCAATGTTGAACTCTACCGTCTCTACCAGTCGGTCGAAAAGGGGGCGATTAAAATCCGCGGGCAGGAATTTGACCTGAAATCGATTACCGAACAGGTGTTCAAGCAGCTGGCCACCACGATCGCCAATGAAATCGATCGTCTCTGGGCGGATGATTGGGATATGGATGCGATGATCATCACCGGCGGCGGCGGCAAGGTTCTCGAACCCTACCTTAAACCACAGCTAACCGGCGAAGTCCTTGCTGCGACTGACGGAGAAAGCGACCAGCGCTTCCGCAACGTCCGTGGCTACGGCAAATACGGCCGTTACAAGTGGGGCAGCGGCACCATCAGCGAATAGATAGCAAGAGCCCGGCATTGACCGGGCTCTTTTTATTGAGAGCAGTACCTGCCCAGAAGAGCCTTTCTGGCCTCTAACCCCGAAGGTAATCCATCTGCTGGGCGATTCGTGCCCGGATCGGCTTGCCCGCAACCCGTTCCACCAGGTACAGGCCGAGGTCGATAGCCGCAGTCACCCCTCCCGCGGTAATCACATCTCCTTCATCCACCACCCGCTGATCGAGAATACTCGAACAGTAGGAACGCAACTCTTCAACCGCTGCCGGATGCGTCGTCGCACTCTTCCCCTCAAGGAATCCTGCCGCACCGAGCAGGAGCGAACCGGTGCAGACCGATGCTTTCAAGCGCACCGGCGCAGCAGTTTTCAGCCAGCGGATAAACTTTTTGTCATACTGTAACGGGCGGGTGCCAAAACCTCCGGGGACCACCAGCAGGTCGTAATCGGCGAGAGATTCAGCTACTGACGTCGCAGAGAAGCAGAGCCCCCTGTCATCGCAGACGATACTGGTTGGAGCGCAGATCTCCCAACTGAATTCGGGCATCAGATTCATCGATTTCAGGCGGGTCAGCGGGTCGTAGATACCAACCATATCCAGTGCCGTCATTTTGTCAAATATCACGAATGCTGTTTTCATAATCCCCCGCGGCAAAAGATAAGGGTTACAGACGAAATTATATCCGATTCAGTTTCGGAATGTTCCAGCTTGCCCGATTTTCACGTCAGCTTGTCAGAACATCCACGAAAGGCTCAGTGAAGAGAACTCCTGGCTACGATCCTGGGTTTCAAACTGCTTACTGCGTTGGATATAGGAATAGGTCAATTTAAAACCAGCATAATGGCCAGAAATACCGGCGATCAAATCTGCGACAAAGGGCTTCTTGTCGACACTGTGACTGTCTCGAAAGGTATTGCCGTCCAGGTATATATCCCGCAGAATCGCACGCCCATCTGCCGCAATAAAAACGTGGGCGCCGATCTTCGATGTGACTACCTTGGCACTGTCAGAATGCAGAAAAGCGCTGCGCACCTCGCAACCTGCGCGAATCGGGCAGACACCGAACGCGTCCGAAGGGCCCCAACCGACGCGAAATTCTCCGCCTGCATTGAAATAGGTTGCAACGTTGCCGACCCGGACGCCGAGATGCGGAATAAAATCGGAGAAAAACACTGAGGGGGATCCGGCAGGGCGCAACCTCCATTGCGTTTCGAAAACCGCATCAAGAGTCAATTCATTTCCCAGTTGGTGGTCCCACCCCTGCGGGTCATAGGCCCCATTGATATCATGAACTAATTTCTGGGCCTGTTCGGCCAAAGAGGCCGGGCCCAGGATGCCGACATTCAATTCCCAGACACTTTTCCTTAATCCTTTTTTCGCATGAAAGCCGACCGCAAAATATGTCCTGCCGGCATAGGGGCGATCATCCTCCACCAAAAGGTCCGTTCTGATATTTTCCGGAGTATAGATCTCCTGTCCGAAGGAGAGCGACAGTGCACGTTTCTGATCTGGATGGTTGACCAGTGGAAGTCTCTCCAGCAGCGGGGAAACCCAGGCCGGCCAACCCGCTGTTGCAGAGTCTCCTGTAAAGGGAGTACTCCAGGTCAGCTTCAGGCCACTGGTATAATGAAAATCTGTCCCGGAGAGAAAATCATTTTCGTAATAGAGGGTGAAATTATCAAAAACCTGTGCCGGTTCAGCCTGAGCTATGGTCACCAAGTGCAGAGAGAGAAGGAGAGTGAGGACTATTTGACGGGAGATTCGTAGCACAAACAACCTCGAAAAAAACGGATGAATTAATCTTTACATAGATCAGTTTATCTTATCATCTCATGCTTTTCCATTTCCGGCAGGATAGCCCTCCAAATTACAGCATTTTACGACATCCAAAAACGTTTCAGAATGATCGCTATATAAAAAAAACATCGCTGGACATACATTTTTCTTTGTCAATGATGGAAAGTCGGCCACGACAGTTCTACCTGTATCACGCGATGGCAGCCAGTCGCGAAAAAAAAGCCGCCCGCAGCAAAGTGAACACGTGCTGTGGGCGGGCTCGTAATTAAGATGTTACACGGATCAGACTAGCTGCCACCAAGCTCCCGTGAACGTTTGGCGGCAGCCGAGACCGCTTCCATAAGCGTGGTCCGCAGCCCCTTGTTTTCGAGGGTACTGACCCCGGTAATGGCTGTGCCCCCGGGGGAGCAGACCCGGTCGCGCAGGATTGCCGGATGTTCGCCTGTTTCACGCACCATCAGGGCCGCACCGACTACGGTCTGGACCGCCAGGGCATGAGCGATATCACGGCGCAAGCCTTCCCGCACTCCGCCATCGGCAAGCGCCTCTATAATGGTGTAGACATAGGCGGGACCGGAACCGGAAAGACCGGTCGCGGCGTCCATTTGCCGCTCATCAATCATCTGTACCTGTCCGACGGTTTCTAAAAGATGCCGGACCAGCATCAGGTCCTCATGGCTGGCAAAGCGGCCGGCACAGATCGCCGATGCCCCCTCACCGACCAGTGCGGGTGTGTTGGGCATAACCCGGACAACCCTGGCTGAACCGTCGAAATGATGTTCAATCGCCTGGCAGGAGACCCCGGCGAGAATCGAAACGATCAACTTGTCTTCACGATAGGCTGAGGCAACCCCGGAGAGCACTTCGTCAAAAATCTGTGGCTTGACTGCGAGAACGATGATTTCACACTGCTGCATCAGCTCAATATTCTCGGGGGTGGAACAGACTCCGTAGGCCTCAGCCAGGTGTTCCCGTCGGGAATCGCTCGGTTCGGAGACAAGAATCCGCTCTACCGGATAGGCTCCATGCAATAACCCCTTGATCAAAGCTTCGGCCATATTGCCGCCGCCGATGAATCCAATTTTCTGAACTTCCGTCATCATCCTGATAATCCCTTCCTCATAACGCAGAAACACAATATCAGCTCTGTTTATCACAATGCCTGAAAAAATTCACCTCTTGTCGGCACAAAAGCGTCATCCCGCTCAAAATTCACCTTGACAGGGCTGCTTTCTGAGTATACGTACGGTACAGATTCGCGACTCAATCCGCTGAGCGTCAGCGGCACAACGAGGTTTTGAATATGGAACTCTGGTACACGGAAAAACATAGTGAAAATGTCGGCATCACAATCAAAGTCAGCAAGACCCTCTATTCCGGCGAGAGTGAATTCCAGAAACTGGAGATCGTCGAGACCCCCGAATACGGGCGGATGATGCTGCTTGATGGCCTGGTGATGGTCACCGAACGGGACGAATTCGTCTACCACGATATGATCGTACACCCGGCCTTGTTTACCCACCCGGCACCGAAAAAGGTTCTGGTCATCGGCGGTGGCGACGGCGGCTCGATCCGCGAAATCATGAAACATCAGGGAGTCGAAGAGGCGGTGCTCTGTGAGATCGATGGCCTGGTCATCGATAAATCGATCGAACTTCTGCCGAGCATGGCCTGCGAAATCGACGGAAGCAACCCGCGCGTCAAACTGCATGTCGACGATGGGCTGGCCTACATCCGCGATCACCAGGACGCCTTCGACGTAATTCTGGTCGACTCCACCGATCCGATCGGCCCGGCGGTAGGCCTTTTCGAAGAGGAGTTCTACCGGCTGGTGTTCGGTGCCTTGAAGCAGGACGGTATTATGGTCGCCCAGAGCGAATCACCTTTCTACCATGCAGAGATCCAGAAGAATATGTACCGCAACCTGCGGGCGGTCTTTCCTATTGTCGAAATGTACCAGGCTTTCATCCCCACCTATCCGAGCGGCCTGTGGAGTTTCGCCTTCGCCAGCAAGCGCTATCACCCGGTGAAAGATTTCGACCGCAAGCGGTCCGCCGAGCGCAATTTCCACACCCGCTACTACAACGAAGATCTGCACCTCGGGGCGTTCATGCTGCCGACTTTCGCCCGTGAGAACATTGCCGAATGAGTCCCCGAAGAACAAAAGACTGGACGCCCGACCAGGCTGCAGCTCTCTATGGCATCCGCAACTGGGGTGGAGGCAATTTCGATCTCAACGAGCACGGAGAAGTGACGATCAAGGTCGCCTTCGACGACCGGGAGGTCGCGGTCTCGGTGATGGAGATCATTGCCGGGCTTGAGCAGCGCGGCCATGTCATGCCGCTGTTGCTGCGCATTGAAAACCTGCTCGACTCACGCATTGCCCTGATTAACGAAAGCTTCCGCCGGGCGATCCGTGAGGCGGATTATCAGGGTGAATACCGGGGCGTGTTCCCGGTCAAGGTCAACCAGCAGTCCCAGGTTATCGAGGAGATCGTGCGCTTCGGCAGCAGCTATAACCTCGGGCTGGAAGCGGGGAGCAAGGCCGAACTCGTGCTCGCCCTGGCTGCCCTGCCGGAAAATGGGCAGCTGATCCTCAACGGGTACAAGGACCGTGAATTCATTGACCTGGGCCTGTGGGCGACAAAGCTCGGTCAACGCTGCTTTTTCGTCATCGAGTCGCCGACCGAACTGCCGCTGCTGCTGGAACGCAGTCAGGCGCTGGGGGTCAAACCCCTGATCGGCGTGCGGATCAAGATCTCGGCCAGGGTCGGCGGACTCTGGACTGAAACCAGCGGCGACCGCAGCAGCTTCGGCCTGAGCACACCTCAGCTGTTACAGGTGGTTGACGTTCTCAAAAAACAGCAGCGCCTCGACTGCTTGCAGCTTCTGCACTGCCATCTCGGCTCACAGATCCCCGATATCGAGCAGATCCGCACCGCTGTTCTCGAAGCAAGCCGCTTCTATGCGGGTCTGGTGGCGGATGGCGCGCCGCTGGGCTATATCGACTTTGGTGGAGGGCTGGCTGTCGACTACACCGGCACCCAGTCCAACCATGTCCATTCGCGTAACTACAGCCTCGCAGACTACTGCGCCAGTATCGTCGAAGTAGTCAAAAGCACTCTCGACCCATTGGAAATCCCCCACCCGCATATCGTCACCGAGTCAGGTAGAGCCACAGTCGCCCATACTTCACTGCTGCTGTTCAACGTACTTCACGCCATGCATTTCGAAGCACTCAATCTGCCCGAAACTCTACCGGCACAGTGTCATGAACTGCTGATGACGTTGGCGGCACTACGCGAAGAATTCGACACGACGCCCCTGAACCAGATTTACAGTCAGGCTCTCAGCTGTCGCGACACCATTCGTGACCGGTTCCGCTCAGGGCAGATCAGCATGCGGGAACGCTCTATGGCGGAGAACATGTTTCTTGCCATCGCCCAGCAGGTCGCACGCAATCTGGAGAAGCTGGATGACATCCCGCCCGGCCTCGAAGAACTGCAGCTGAGCCTCGCCGATATCTATTACGGCAACTTCAGCGTTTTTCAATCGCTGCCAGACACCTGGGCGATCGACCAGCTGTTTCCGGTTATGCCGGTCCACCGTCATTGCGAAGCGCCTGTCCGTGAAGCAATTATCGCCGATCTCACCTGTGACTGCGACGGCAAACTGGATAATTTTATTCTGGCCGACAGAGAAAGTCGGACCCTCCCCGTCCATCCCCTCAAAGAGGGAGAAGATTACCTGCTCGGGGTCTTTCTGATGGGGGCTTATCAGGAGACGATGGGTGATCTGCACAACCTGCTCGGTGATACGCATGTGGCCAGCGTCCGCATCAACCAGGATGGCAGCTTCGATGTCATGAAAGAGATCACCGGTGACAGCATTGGCGATGTGCTCAGCTACGTTGAATATCAACCCCAGGCATTGTTCGAAACGTTCCGCCAGAAAGCGGAAGCGGCAGTCCGTTCCGGGAGGATTTCGGTTCCCGAACGGCAGCGGTTTATGGAAGATATTCATGCGACGGTCAGAGGCTACACCTATTTTGAAAAATAACCGGCAGGGAGGATCCGATGACAGCAGAGGAACTGGCTAAATATAACGGCAAGGACGGGCAGCCCGCCTATGTTGCCGTCAACAACGTGCTCTATGATGTCAGCGCCAGCGCCATGTGGCTGAACGGTAATCACCTTGACCAGCACCAGGCCGGACAGGATCTGACCGAGGAACTGAAGAGCGCCCCTCATGTGCGCAAAGTCATCGAGCGATTCCCCACCGTGGGTCGGCTGGAGGAGAAACCGGAACCGGCGGCTGGCTCGACCACAAAACCCATTTTGATCTTCATCGGCCTGTTGGTGCTCGGGTTGATCGGCTGGTTGACCCTGCGCTAAAAGCTGAATCGGGGCGTCAAGTTTCGCCCTGGCGAAAAGGAGAGACATGCCAGCAAGTAAACTCTCGCAAGAGATTCTCTATCAGGGTCGCATTCTCGACCTCACCCGGGAAACCCATCGGATGCCAGATGGCCGGGAAGCCCGTTTTGAAGTTATCCAGCACCCGGGAGGTGCGGCGGCCCTGCCGGTTCTGGCGGACGGTCGGCTGATCCTGATCCGTCAGTTCCGCCCGGCCATACAGGATTATCTCTACGAGATCCCAGCCGGTCGGCTGTAACAGGGCGAGGATGGCGCCACCTGCGTCCACCGAGAGCTTCAGGAGGAGATCGGCTACCGGGCAGGGTCCCTGGAGAGCCTTGGCGAGATCTATAGTTCAGTCGGTTTCTGTAATGAACTTATTCAGCTCTATCTTGCCCGTGACCTGCAGCAGGTGGAACAATCGCTGGAGCCGGACGAATTCATCGAACTGCAGATCATGACCCTGGAGGAAGCACTGGACCTTGTGAGAACCGGCCGACTGCGCGATGCCAAGACCAGAGTTGCGTTGCTGCAATACAAACTCTTCTGCGGGAACTGATCGATGTCCTTCCTTCCCGATCGGTACGACTCCCCTATAGACCTGCCGTTCAACCGGGCCAGTATTGAAGAACACTTCGAACTCAGGACTCCCGACCGGGATCCGGGTGGAGTCGGTTACTGGCTGATGCTACAAGCTGGCCAGCTGCTGGTCAGCACAGAGGGTGCCCAGGCTGCTCTTCCGTCATCCAGGGTCCACGCGCTTCCCTCCTCCAGGAGCTCGGCCCCGATCTATCTCGGCCAGTGGCAAGGTCTCCCCTGTCGTTTGCTGCATGTATCATGTGATGCAGCTCTTCCAGAAGGACTTAAGGCAGAATCTCTCCTGGCCCGCGACCCACAGCTCCCGCTGGAGCTATTGAGCCTGGGCGGTCTGGCCAACATGATTCTGCACTGGGAAAACGTCAGCTGCCGCTGTGGCAACTGCGGCAATCCGATGCAGCGACTGGCAGGGGAATGGGGCAAGCAGTGCAGCGGTTGTGGAGCGAGCCACTTCCCCCGTATTCATCCCTGTATCATTGTCCTGATCAGAAAAGGGGACGAACTGCTGCTGGTACGCAAACCGGAATGGGCCGATCGTCGCTACGGGCTGGTTGCCGGCTTTGTCGACTTCGGTGAGAATCTGGAAGAAACCGTGATACGCGAAGTCCGGGAAGAGGTGGGCCTCGAAGTGCAGAATATCCGCTACGTCGGCAGTCAGTGCTGGCCCTTCCCCAGCCAGTTGATGACAGGCTTTATCGCTGATTATGCCGGAGGTAAGATCGTCCTGCAGGAGGATGAGCTGGCGGAAGCCGGCTGGTTTCATCGGGACCATCTGCCGACCCTGCCGCCGCGCCGCAGCATCGCCCGCTACCTGATCGACGACGCGGTAAACGGCTAAGCCATCCCGCTCAGCTGGCCGCAGCTCTGTAACCGACCGCTCAGCCCCTTTTCTGTTGGGTCAGAAACTGATCCAGCCGATTGGCGAATGCCTGCCTGTCCTTCTGGGTGAGTGCAGCGGGGCCGCCGGTTTCGACCCCGCTGCCTCTCAACTCGTCCATGAAGTTACGTACGGCCAGGCGTTCGCGGATGTTATCCTCGGTGTAAAACTCACCGCGCGGATTGAGGGCATGGCCACCACTGGCAATGACGTCAGCCGCCAGTGGAATATCGGCGGTGATGACAAGCTCTCCCGGGGTCATCCGCTGAACGATCTCCTGATCAGCGACATCGGACCCGCTGCCCACCAGCAGGGTTTCGATATAGGGGGAAGATGGCACCCACATCGTCGCGTTGGCAACCAAGACCAGCTTGATCTTTCTTTTATCGGCAACCCGGTAAAGAATTTCCTTGATCACCTTGGGACAGGCATCGGCATCAACCCAGATCTGCATTCACATCTCCGCAAACATTTTGAATTTTTCCCACATGGCTTCAGCAACGGGCCCATGCACGGCCCCCTGTTTGCGGACCACCCGCATTTCGATATCCAGCTGATTTTGATAGTTGCGAATATTCAAGGGCACCAGTAAGCCCTGGCGCAGCTCCTCTTCGATCAGGTGCTGATGCAGGCGGCCCCAGCCCATCCCGGCCAACAGCAGCTCCTTTTTCGTATAATGATCGTTGACCAGCCAGTGGCGTCCCTGCTGATGGACCCCGTACCGCTCCGGACGCGGGCGGTGACTACTGTCCTTGACCACCACCTGAACCGCATTCTGCAGATCGCTGAGGGCTAATTCCCGTTTCCCCCGGAGCGGGGCATAATCGGGAACCGCAACGGTCAGAAGATGGGACAGGACAAAAGGGAATGACTCGACCGAAAGGTCTTCCTGCAGCCAGGGACAGATGGCCAGGTCAGCCACACCGTCCTCCAGGCGTTCCAACGCGCCCCAGAGGTTTTCCACCGACAGGCTGAAATCAGTGTGAGGAAAGGATCGCTCGCTGTCTCGCATGATCTTCAGCAACAGCGGCATCGGGCAACTGGCCTCTATGGCAATCCGGATTTCCGGTTCATTCCCTGTCGCCAAGTGGTGGGCAAGGGTCGTAAACCCGTCGCTCTGCTGCAGGACCACTTGCGCCTTCCGGCAGAGCATTTTCCCCGCGGGGGTCAGATTGGCGCGATAACTGTCTCTCGACAGCAAGGACACCCCGAACTCCTCTTCCAGCTTTCTGATAGCCACACTGACGGTCGGCTGAGTCCGGCTGAGTGCCTGCGCTGCCGCGAGCACGCTTCCCGTCTCGGAAATTTTAACCAGCATCCGTAATTGATCGAGAGTCACCTCTGCCTCCATTTAAAGCCCAAAACATTATAGCTTAAACTTATAGTTATTATCATTATTAAATATTATTTTTTTATAGAGATATTCTTTAAAGTAGATACATATTTCGACATCAAACAAACCCCCTTTGAATTGGAGGTAAAAATCATGCTGAGAAAAGTACTTATTCCTTTCGTTGCCCTGCTGCTCACAACGTCCGGTGTTTCGGCGGCAACCTATGAGGTTGACCCGGCCCATTCGCAGGTTCATTTCACTGTCGCACACCTGGTCGTTTTCAAGGTCCGCGGAGCTTTTACCGATTTCTCCGGAACGGCTCAAGCGGATACTGCAGCAAAAACCCTTGAATCTGTCAGCGCAACCATCAACACCAGTTCCATCGACACCAGAATTGAAAAGCGCGACAACCACCTGCGCAGCGAAGATTTCTTTGCCGTCGAACGGTTCCCGCAGATAAAGTTCGTCAGCACGAAAATTGTCGGCAGCGGGTCTGATATCACTGTTTACGGCAACCTCACCATCCGTGACCAGACCAGAGAAATCATGCTGAAAGGGAGCTACCTTGGTAGTCAGAAAGACGGCTGGGGGAACCAGGTCGCCGGTTTCGAAGCAACCGGCACAATCAACCGCAAAGATTTCGGCCTGACCTGGAACAAGGTCCTCGAAGGTGGCGGCTTGACTGTCGGCGAAGAGGTGGAAATTGGTTTGGAAATCCAGGCCAAAAAGATATAGACAGACCCGGGCGGGCGGTGAAGAAATTCACCGCCCGTTCGCTCAGATAGGTCAACAGGAGATCAGCATGCTGGTCAAAGGAAAATGGCAAGGAAAATGGGACCCGGTCTCTTCACCGGGCAAGCAGGGAGAGTTTCTGCGACAGGTTTCGTCGATCAGGAACTGGATCACCAGGGACGGCAGCGCCGGACCGACCGGAACGTCCGGATTCAGAGCGGAATCGGGTCGCTATCACCTCTACGTCGCCCTGATCTGCCCCTGGGCCTGCCGCACTCTGATCGCGCGCATGATCAAGGGGTTGGAACCACACATCAGCATTTCGATCGTTTCACCCGATATGACCGACCAGGGCTGGCAATTCGGCCACTTCCCAAGGGCCACCCCGGATCATCTCCACAATTCGGAATACCTGCACCAGCTCTATACCCGGAATGATCCCTTTTACAGCGGACGAGCAACCGTTCCTGTTCTGTGGGACAAAAAACAAGACCTGATGGTCAATAATGAGTCAGCAGATATTCTCCGGATGCTCAACAGCGCCTTTGAAGAACTGTCACCCTCGGAAATCGATCTCTACCCGCCTCCATTGCGCGATGAAATCGACAAACTGAACGAGAAGTATTATCAGGCACTGAACAACGGGGTCTACCGGGCCGGCTTTGCAACGTCCCAGCAGGCCTACGAACAGGCCTATAGCGACGTGTTCACCGCGCTGGAGGATGCCGAACGCCGCCTGGCCGAACGGCCGTTTCTGTTCGGTGACCTGTTAACCGAAGCCGACATCCGGCTGTTTGTCACCCTGGTCCGCTTCGATGCCGCCTATCACGGCCTCTTCAAATGCAACCGCAAGCGCATTGCCGACTACCCGAACCTGAGCCGCTATCTGCGCCATATTTACAACCTGCCCGGGATCAGTGATACGGTCGATTTTGATCATATCAAGCAGGGCTATTATTCAATCCACAGATTGAATCCGAGCGGCATAATCCCCCTCGGGCCAGAACTTGATCTTCAAGAGGAATCGGTCCACAACGGTCGGGAAGCACTGAGGGGAATTGGCTCTTGAGAAGCCTGAAGGGTCTTGAGCCATGTGGCAGGTTTAACATGCAGCATTATTTTATACACCAGGGATCACCCTGACAGGAGATCCCTGGGATTTAACGTGTTTCCGGCTGAGCATCAAAGCAAGCAAGCCCTTAAAGTTTATAGCTTCCGGGCTTGCTTTATCCTTTTGCGCAGGGCTCTATCTCACCACTTGATATCGATCACTCCCAGCGCCATCATCACCCCGCCGGTTACGCCAAGACCACTATGACTGCTTTCTTCACCGTCATCAGCGATGGCAACGGCGGTCGTCAGGAGAGCCGCGCCGAGGGTCCCCAGCGCAATGTGGATGTTATCTCTGGTCAGCAGCCCGTCTCCGGTATCAAAGCGATCGCGGTGTGCCAGATAACCGGTCAATACGGTACTCACTGCGCCGGCCGCTGTCGCATAGGCAGCGCCCTCATGAAAACTTTCCTGCGAACTGGTCGCAGCAGTGACTCCGGCCAGCAGCACGGTTCCGTAACCAAGATACTTGTGCCAGGTTGCCATGCAGTCCACCCCCCGACGCTTGGCGGCCGAATAGTCCTGGTTTGATCCGGAACTGCTTGCCATGGCAAAAAGACGGCTCTCCTTAGCCTGTAAATCGGCAAATAACTGACTATGGTCAATCGTTAACTCTCCCAACCCGTCACCCAGTAAAACCTCCTGGGAAGAGAGAGGCTGCTGAGTGGCTTCGGTCCCAGCCAGCGCTAAAGAACCGAAGAGAACAAGTTGGATGATGAGCATCAGGGCAAAACCATGACATATTTTCAGACATTTCATACCTTTTACCTCCGCTGAGATGCAGAACCTCTTCAGGAATAACCCGCCAGAAAATTAACAAAAAAACCGCCCATAGTCTTTTCAGCCAGACCAACGGACGGTTTCAACAACAGCTTTCAAGCTATCCTGTTTCATGTATAGCCTCTCGACTTCTTATTACATGTTTACCAAAGATTACCCCGATCGTCAAAAGCTCCCCTAGTTTTGAGTAACTGTTGCCTCATCCCTTGGAAGAAATACCCACATCCTGCCCGGCTGTTTCATTCGGCCGGCCAGCGCTCCGGCCTCTTCCCCAAGACCCCAGAAGAAATCGGCCCGCACCTGACCCTTGATGGCCCCACCGGTGTCCTGGGCAACCATCAGTCTCTGCAAGGGGTCATTGCTGGTCGGCCAGGTGGTCGACAGAAACACCGGCGCACCCAGCGGAATCGTCCGCCGGTCGACAGCAATGCTCCGCTCGGCTGTCAAAGGAACACCGAGCGCACCGGGCGGGGACTCAACACCTGCCGGCAGTTCGCGAAAAAAGACATAACTGGGGTTTTCTTCCAGCAGCTCCCGACCCGCCTCGGGGTTCTGCCTGACCCAGCTGCGGATATTCTGCATCGACATCTGGTCGCGGGTCATCTCATTGCGTTCCAGCAGCAGCCTACCGATCGACCTGTAGCGATGTCCATTCTGGTTCGCGTAATTGACCATCACCAGTTCACCGTTTTCCAGGCGAATCCGTCCAGAGCCCTGAATATGCAGAAAAAACAGCTCCACCGGGTCTTCGACCCAGAACAGTTCATTGCCGACCAGCGGATTACCCCCATTATCGATTTCCGCCCGATCAAAATAAGGGATCACCCGATTGCCTTCCAGGCGGCCCCGCAGTCGCTTATGAGCCAAATCTGGATAGACCTCGCTCAGGTCAACGATCAGCAGATCATCCGGTTGACGATAAAGGGGGTACCTGAACTGTTCGGTTCTGGTCCGGCTGCCATTGAGCTCCGGGACATAATAGCCGGTGATCGTCCCCTGATCACTGCCATCCTCGTTGCGAACCTGATGCGGGACAAAATGTCGCTCAAAGAACTGTCGCGCCCGCTGCTC
>PKUD01000042.1 GCA_002869695.1 Desulfuromonas sp.
AGCCGCAAGACTCATTCAGCTGGGTGACAACTACGGGATGGACTCCATTACCCTGGGGGTCACCGTATCCTACGTACTCGCCTACAACGAACGGCATCCTGCAGCACCAATTCTCAACGGCGCCACCTTCGGTGATTATGAGAAGATCCGCGAACTGATCATTCAGGCCGGTGAAGGTAAGCTGCCGGAGATCGGTAAAGGATCGATGCGTCTCTCCGAGCAAATGGGCGAGAGCTCCTACGCCTACCATGTCAAGGGACTGGAACTGCCTGCCTACCAGCCTGAGACCAACCCCGGCTACGCCTGGGCCATCGCAGGTGGCCATATGTCGATGGGCACTTACGGTCTGTTGACCCGTGAAGGGAAGTCGGACATTGAATCCTGGGTCAAGGGGATTACCGAGGAGAAGTTGCAGATCGTCGGCTTCGACATGATCGGCCTGTGCAAGTTTTTCGATATCGCCAAAGGGATCGGTACCGAGATGGTCACCTCCTGCCTGCAGAGCGAATTCGGTCTGATCGTCAGCGAAGAAGAGTTGAAGGCTGCGGTGAAGAGGGCCTTTTTACGCGGCCTGGCACTGGAGCTGAAACAGGGCTACACAAAAGCGGAATTCTGTCTGCCGCAGGAAGTCTTCGACAACCCGAACCACAATATCCAACTCCCCTGCATCACAACCTCTGAGTTCATCGCTGAACTGGAAATCCGGGTCTGGGAGATCTTTGAGCCGCAACTTGAGAACGTGCTGAAGGATTAACCCCCGCCTAGAAGAGAATTATTCATTAATCGAGAGTCCCTTGCTTAAAAAACAAGGGGCTCTTTACTAACCTGCCCCCCTCCTCCCCCCATTGACATTGCACAAATATCTGCTTTAAGTGAATTACAGTTCAATCCTCACCAAAAATGCCAGTCATGCTATTGTATGAGGAAAAAGAACGTCAAGGGTCTCTTCCTTGTTCAATTAAAAGTTAGCCAGACTACTAAAGTTTTTTGGCCGTTCGCTTTTATTGTCTATCGGAAGAACTCAGTTAATTGCCAGACTCCACATTTTGGAACAGGGGACAATATGAAACATATAATGTATCTTCTGATGGCAATACTCGTCTTTGCCGCTGCGAGTCTGACAAGTTGCGGCTACAATGAACTCGGCGGACACACACCTGTTGCCGTCGCCGGTCCGGACCAGAACGTCAAAACCGGTTCACTGGTCATGTTGGACGGGAGCGGAAGCAATGACGCTGACCCGGACACACTGTCCTACAGCTGGTTCTTCAGCTCAATGCCGGACGGCAGTGAGGCGATCCTTTCTGGAGAGACGACAGTCAATCCCACGTTCATTGCTGATGTTGACGGTACCTACATACTCAGCCTTGTGGTCAACGACGGAATCTTAACCAGCGAGGAAGATACGGTCACGATTATCTCCGCTACGGACAACTCGGCGCCGGTCGCAAATGCCGGACCGGGTCAAAATGTTGTGACCGACTCATTGGTCACACTGGATGGCAGCGGGAGT
This sequence comes from Desulfuromonas sp., assembly GCA_002869695.1. GTDB lineage: Bacteria > Desulfobacterota > Desulfuromonadia > Desulfuromonadales > Geopsychrobacteraceae > BM509. The sequence goes on from PKUD01000042.1 coordinate 1,514, forward strand.
TCGGATGCGAATGGAGATACGTTAACTTACCTCTGGGCGTTCAGTTCCCTGCCGGCTGCCAGTATCGCTACGCTTTCAGATGAAACGGCTGTCAACCCCACCTTCACCGCCGATCTAGACGGATCATATGTTTTGAACCTTGTCGTCAACGATGGTTCGGTGGATAGTGAAGCAGACGACGTCATCATCATGGCTGCAACTGCAAATTCGGCACCGACCGCAAATGCGGGCCCGAATCAAAATGTCACGACCGGCTCAACCGTCACCCTTGATGGAAGCGAAAGCTTTGATGCGAATGGCGACACCATAACCTATATCTGGACATTCACCTCCAGACCGGACAACAGTACGGCGACACTCTCGAACCCAACAACGGCCAACCCCTTGTTCACCGCCGACCTGGACGGATCATACGTTCTGACCCTGATCGTCAACGACGGTCAACTGGACAGTACTCTGGATGTGGTGCTGGTTATTGCAGCGACAGACAATTCCGCACCGGACGCCAATGCTGGACCGAATCAAGATGTCGCAACCGGCTCAACAGTCACACTTGATGGAAGTGGAAGCTTTGATGCGAATGGCGACACCTTAACCTATAGCTGGGCATTCACCTCCAGACCGGACAACAGTACGGCAACTCTCTCCGATGCTTCTGCGGCAAAACCCACGTTCTTCGCCGATCTTGATGGATCATACGTCCTGAACC
>PKUD01000002.1 GCA_002869695.1 Desulfuromonas sp.
CTAATCAGGATCCGGCTGGTACGGGAGCTTTTTTCATCCGGTCGTCATTCCATAGCATGAGGTTTTCACAGATGCGCAGCAAATCAAACCAGGGAATACTTCGCCCCTTTTTTGTGATCAACTACCTGGTGGTTGTCCTGATGATTCTGTTCCGCTTTCCGGTGGTGCAGCTGGCGGATGCCCGGACGACTATCTTCACACTCTGTGCGCTGTTCAGCCAGGCCTTTCTCTGCCTGCTCCCTGCGCTTCTGCTGGTCGGAATGGCGGCCGGCCTGTTCCGATTGCTCCGCCCCGGAATCGGCGGGCGCTGGCCGGTACAGCTGGTGGCCCTCTGCGTGACGGCTTTGACGCTGATTCTACTCTATGCCGATTCCTTCATTTATCAGCTCTACCAGTTTCATCTGAACGGCTTTGTCTGGAACCTGCTGATGACCCCCGGGGGGGTCGAATCCCTCGGCGGCAGCCGGGACACCTATCTGTCGATCCTGTTGATTGTCCTTGCTGTATTGGCAGGAGAGGCTCTGCTGCTGCTGGTGCTGCGCCAACTAGCCAGGCGCGGCTCTCGGATGATCGTGGGATTACGGGTTCCGGTGCGCGCCATGCTGATCTTTCTGGTGCTGATGACCGCCGGGGATCGCCTGATCTACGGCATCAGTCAGATCCAGGCACACCCGCCGGTCCTGCAGTCCGCGAACCACCTGCCGTTCTACATGCCGATGACCTTCCGCAAGCTGGCCAAGAAACTCGGGGTTGAGGTCAAGCGAACCGAGGGTTTCACGTTCGATGAAGGTGCACGCCAGCTCAACTACCCGCTCCGGCCGCTGGATGTGTCTCCCGTGGATAAACCGCTCAATCTGCTGATGATCGTGGTGGAGTCGTTGCGAGCAGATATGCTCTCGGCTGAAATTATGCCCAACAGTGCCCGCCTGGCCGATAAAAGCTACCGCTTTACCCAGCACTACAGCGGCGGCAACGCTACCCGCATGGGAATATTTTCAATGTTTTACGGTCTTTACGGTCCTTACTGGTTCAAGTTTCTCGATCAGCAGCGCAGTCCGGTGCTGATCGACACCCTGCAGCAGCAGGATTACCGTTTCGGCGTCTTCACCAGCCAGAAAATTACCTATCCGGAGTTTGACAAGACGGTGTTCGCCAACCTGCCGCTGGAGCTGCTGCAGCAGAATGTCAAGGGACCCGGCTACCAGCGGGATCGGACCACGGTGGACCAGCTTAAACAGTTCCTTCAGGAGCAGCAGAACGGCACGCCGTTCTTTGCCTACCTGTTCCTCGAAGCGCCCCACGCGCCCTATACCTTTGCTGAGGAGACGGCGCTGAGAAAGCCCTACCTGGAAGACCTGAACTATCTCAAGATGCGCCTGGACAAGGATGTGGACCTGATCCTGAATCGCTATATCAATGCCAGTCATTACAGTGATCGCCTGCTGGGAGAGGTTTATCGCCAGCTGGAGCAGAGCGGTCAGCTGGAGAATACCCTGATCCTGATGACCGGCGACCATGGCGAAGAGTTTCTCGATACCGGACGCTGGGGGCATAACAATGCCTTCACCGATGCCCAGACCATGGTGCCGCTGATCCTGTCGGTCCCCGGCCACGCCCCGCGACGGGTTGAACGGCTGACCAGCCACCTGGATATTCCGGCGACCTTGCTGCCGTTCTTCGGCGTGAACAACCCGCCGGGCGATTATTCGCTCGGTTATAACATGCTCGGGGATGAGGTCCGTCAGTACACGATGGCAGCCGACTGGAGCCGGCTCGGCTACATCGACGCAGAGTTCAAGGCGAATATCCCGCTCAAGGCCGGCAGCCACGTGTTTGATGATGCGGTCACGACCAGGGACGATCAGCCCTACCCGGATACGCAGCACTTTTTTCAATCGCGGCAGAGCACCATCCTTTCTGTGATGCGCAATCTCTCCGTCTTCAGCAGCAAAAACTGAGAAGCCGATGGCTGAGTTCAACAGGATAAAACTGATCGCCAACCCGGTCGCCGGGAAGGGGGCGCGGGGCAAGACAGAACGGGCGGCGGGGATTCTGCGCAGCAGTGGCTGTGAAGTCGATCTGTATTTTACCCGGGCTGCCGGGGACGGTGAGCGGGAAGCGGCGGAAACTATCGGTCAGGATTATTCCCTGATCATCGCCGCCGGCGGTGACGGGACCCTC
>PKUD01000111.1 GCA_002869695.1 Desulfuromonas sp.
AGGCTTAATCCATCGGCACGAAGGCAAAGCCACGATTCTGGTACCCGATCAACGAGACGTAACCGTTGCCGACCAGGGGTACGTCTTCAATGATATCGGCCGGGGCAATATTGAGCTGACGAACTGCTACCGCACATTGCTCAAGCCGATAGCCGAGGTTCCTGAGTCGCCTGACCTGCTTCTGGATATTCAATTTGTGCGGCAAATCGTCAGGAGGAAGATACTTATCAGGTTCGGTGAGAAAAAAGGTTGCGCCGCCTCGAAACGCGACCACAACCTCGGGGATAACACCGCCATGGCTCAGACCGTTTACCGTCTCTTCAATCAACTGCAGACGGAGCAGCAACTTCGTCGGACTGCCGACATTGACATCGAAGATCACGCCGGCATGGCTGAGCCCTTCGAGGGCTCGCCTGTTGTCAGGTGGCGAAGCAGCAGCGGTCAGCGGGAGAATGAGCAGGAAAAGAAATATCAGTATCGGGCGCATGATAACCTCCAGTCACTGTCCCGTAAAGCTTAACAGATCGTACTGGTGGGCTCTGCGAAAACAATCCGGTTTTGAGATTATCCTTGAAACACCGGGGCAGGAAAGTTAAAGCAATGTCTTACGACATCGTCGCAAGAGGCTGATAAGCTGAGGCAATCTCCTGCATAAGCATTGAAACCTCGGCGTTATCATGCTCTTCATTCATGGCAATTTGCCCCATGCGCTCAAGCAGGAGCTTTGCGTACGCTTGCTCCTCGGCACTCTCCGTACCGGAAAAGAGCTTCTCAACAGCCTTGCCGGTCTGCTTGTCAAATTTATACTGCCGCATCTGGGTTCGTGCCAGGTAATGAGCCGCACTGCTGCTCATTTTTGCCGCAGTTGCCGAGGTAAAGACCGCAGCATAAGCGAGCAAACCGACATAGATCAGTTTCTGGCGCTGATCTTCATCAGCAACCTGCGGATACACAAGTTCAGGGCTGATTCTGTCCCAAAGCGACTTAAAGATCGGTTCAAAGTCACGCCGCTTCTTGAAGATTTCGAAAATATACATAAACGGATACCGAAACGATATGGGTGGTATGGGATATTTAGAAGGCCAGTTCAGACCGTACTGAGCAGAGCACAGAACAGAACCGACGCTGAGCTACTCCTTGTCGGCCGCTGCTTTGCACTGAGCCACCACATCCTTGAGCCAGGCGATCTCATCCGGGGCAAATTGCTTGGCATATTCTGTCCCCACGTTCATCGCCCAGAACAGGTCATCAGTGGTCATCTCTGCCAGAACGTGGCCCGGCAGCTGGACACAGGGAGCATCCTGTTCAGCCCAGTCGTTAAGGCGCTGCTGCTGATCAAAAAAAACCAGAAAACTGGACTCCTCGGTATCGAGAATCATCGGCACTTCCATCTCCTGCTCTTCATTCGCACCTTCAGGACTGAGCATCTCTTTTACCGTCGGCACAAAAAACGACATATTGAGGAAGAGGTCATAAAATCCGGATTGGGCCTTCTGGTCATTGGGATTATCACGCAGGGCGATCAGTGCTTTATCAAGTTCAGTCATCAGGGAACCTTTGCCGTTCGGGTTGACATTAACAGGGACACGTTTGGTTTTCAGCTCCAAGACAGCGAAGATTAGTGGTATTTCTGCTCGGGGCCGGGAGCGGGTTTCATGAGAGCGATCGCCAGAAGAGCAAAGGGACCGATCAGCAAGCCCATAATCACCCACAGCACGACATTTCTGTTTTTACCCTTGGCTAACGATGCCGCGGCAAAACCGAAGACGGCCCACGCTATTAAATATTCCATAATATCTCCCGGTTATGAGTTTCTATACAAATACACGTAAATAACGAAAGGGTCCACCCGTAAAGGCAAACCCTCGCTGTTTAAAAGGAGCAATTGCTGTCGAATTTGCAATTAACAGATGAGAAACAGGTGTCTGCAGCCACAATCCTTCGATCCGGGCTCTCACGATTGTGAGCAATGCTCAAAACCTTATTCAAGCTGAGCCGGGTCGCAACTGACGCCCTTTTCCAGCATCGCGTGATGACTTTCGCTTGCCTTTTCAGAAAAGGTAGCTCACATTTCACCGATGCAACCTGACGCTCTCCCCTCAGCTTCCCTGGACGGTCCGACAATGAATGTGACCCGGCAAGGTGTCCTCTACGGTCTGGCGGCCTACCTGATCTGGGGGTCCTTCCCGATCTTCTTCAAGTTGCTGGAGAACGCCGCTCCACTTGAAATCGTCTGCCACCGGATCTGCTGGTCCGCTCTCTTCCTGATCGTCATCGTCAGCATCCGCAAACAACTCGGCCTGCTGTGGTTGATCACCCGTGAAGGTAAAATACTGCTGACCTTGTGTGGATCAACCCTGCTCATCGCAACGAACTGGCTGGTCTTTCTGTATGCCATCCAGCGGGGAGAAGTCCTGCAGTCAAGTCTTGGTTATTTCATGACTCCCCTGATCAGCGTGCTGCTCGGCTACTTGTTTTTACGGGAACGATTGAGTCTGTGGCAACAGATTAGTGTCTTGTCCGCGGCAATTGGGGTGCTGAACCTTACGTTCCACCAGGGTCAGTTCCCCTGGATTTCCCTGGTTCTTGCCTCATCTTTCGGTCTGTACGGGCTGCTGCGTAAGATGGCCAAGGTAGATGCCATGACAGGACTGACGATAGAGACCGCCCTGCTGGCACCGATATCGGCGGGATATCTGATTTTCCTGGGTGCCCATCACCAGGCGACATTCATATCCGGGTCCTTGCAGCTAAACCTTTTGCTGCCCCTGTCCGGCGTGGTGACTGCCATTCCCCTGCTCTTTTTCGTCGGAGCAGCGAAGCGTTTACGCCTCGCGACGATCGGCTTCCTCCAGTACATCACACCAAGCCTTCATTTTGTTATCGCTGTCGGTCTCTATGGTGAGCCCTTCACCTCGAACCACCTGGTCAGTTTCCTGTTTATCTGGTTTGGACTGGGGGTATACTCCGGAGACACAATCTGGAAAAACCGGGGCACACATCGTAAATCCGATGCAGAACAAACAGCGTAACTCTTCGGACGCAACCTCCTTGAAAAAAATCAAGGTTTAGGCTTCTGGCTGTCCTGTTTTTGCTCGTCCAGCCTCATGACATCCACCGAAACTTTCAACTCATGCTCCCCGCCCCCGTAAGCAACTCCCTTCAGTGGCGTTACGTCGCCGTAATCACGCCCATGGGCGACGGTGATGTACTGCTCTTGCGGCATCTGGTTATTGGTCGGGTCAAAATCAACCCAGCCAATCCCCGGCTGATAGACAGAAAACCAGGCATGTGACGCATCTGCGCCGACCAGACGCTCCTGGCCGGGGGGTGGCAAGGTTTCTACGTAACCACTGACATAGCGGGCTGGCAGCCCCTGGGAACGAAGACAGCCGATAGCCAGATGGGCAAAATCCTGACAGACACCACTGCGGTGCTCCAGGACCTGTTTAAGCGGCGTGGAGATGGTCGAAAAATCAGGATCATAGGTGAACTCGTTAAATATTCTCTGCATCAGATCGTGCACAGCATCGAGCAGTGGCCTCCCGGCAGAAAATGAAGGTTGGGCATAGTCGGCCAGCAATTCGTCAACCCGAATACTCGGAGAGCTCAAACAGAATTGCGAAATCTCAACCAGCTCGCCGGAGCGTACGTTGCGCAGCTTTTCACGGACCATCTCCCAGGGGAGGCTCTCTATCATGTTCAACTGTGGTGAAACGGAGACCTCCACTTCACTGGTTGCGGTCACCTCGAGCTTTTCATGAGGCTTGAAAATTGAAAAATAATTGGTCCAGTTGCCGAAATAATCATAGCGCTGGTAGTGATCATCCGGCGCCGGATCAATGTTCAACTCTGTGGATAGTACTTTTTGCTGAGGATGTTGGCAGGGCAGAAGCCGGGCTTCGTTGTAGCAATGTCCGACCAACCCTTCATAGACAAAGGCGGTCATGTGAGTAACACGGTATTTCATACCTCATCATCCTCATCCTGGCGGGGCGGTGACAATTGGTGCAGCTGGGAATGACTGAAATAGGAGCTGGTCAACAGGTCAGAGAGGCGCCACAGGTTTTCTGTCTGGCCGGCCAGCAGATCGTCCAGATCCCGGTACAAACCCTCGCCCTCCGCGGATTGCGAAAGCTGGACAGGATCAGCCAGGCGGAGTGCGGTGGTTGCCTGCAACAGGCAACGATCCTTGCTGTTGAAATATTGCAGCTCGCGACTGCGTGGCAGTTTGGTGACATGCTTCTGCAGAGAGGCAAGCTGATAGGCCAGTGAGCGGGGATGATTATTATCCATAAGGATCAGCTGCAGCACGGTCGGAAGATGCATATAGGAATGATAGCGGCGGCGAAAGGTACTGAGGCTGTCACAGATGACCAGCACCGATTCCATCAGTTTATTCTGTACCCCTTCTTCCTGTACCGGCACCAGCGTGGCGCGCAGCAGTGCGATCAGCCCCAAAGCTCGCTCTAAACGACGCCCGATATCGAGCAGCATCCAACCCGACTCGCGGGTCATGCTTTCGGCGGAAAGGCCACTGAAGGCAACCAACTGCATGACCAGCTGATCGAGTTGGTCCTCACGGCGATGGTTGCCCGGCAGTTTTTCGCTCTCTTCATCAATCCAGTCCGACTGGATCGCATCGATGATGCGCCAGATTTCAGTTGGCCAATGATCCCTGACAGTCATAGCAACCTGAACAAAAGAATCCAGGACCCCAACCAGACTGCCAGAACGGTCAATATCAAGCATCAGTGACTGGAGTTCCTCATTCGGGGTGAGCAGCAGGGCCTCCCCTTCCTCCTCCTCAACGAACCCGGGATAGGCCCCGGTCACATGGGTCAGAGCCCGCAGCAAACTGTCAAGGTAAGGCTTGGCGATATAGGCGTCTGCATCCCGCTGTTCCCGTCGCAGCAGGAAGATGGCCCGCATCAACCGGGCAATTCCTTCGGCACGCTCAACATAGCGGCCGACCCAGAACAGACTGTCCGCAGCACGGCTTGGCAGTGGTTCTTCATAGTAAGGCAGCACCTGGTCCTCTTTGGGCTGTTGCCAGAGGCTGACATACTGGACCGGTTCCCTGGACAGCACCCAGGCGTCCTTGCTATGCCCACCGGCCCGGCTGGAGACCACCAGCTGACCGACCTCCGGCGAGATGCGGGTCAGCCCGCCAGGCATGGCCTGGTAACCGTCATCCCCAGCGACCAGGAAGGAACGAAGCACCGCATGGCGTGGCTGGATAAGATCCCCGACCAATGAAGGGGCGGTGGAAAAGCTGACGACCTCCTGCCCAGTGTAAAGATGAGGCCGGCGCAGGATACGCTGTCGCAAGACCTCGCGTTCCAGGTCATTTAACTGGGCGCCAAAGATGGCCTTCTGGTCTCGTCTGCGGTAGATCGGTTTAATCACCAGCTTGTCGAGATTTTCCAGAACAAATTTTCGTTCCAGATCGTGACCACACCACCAGGTTGCAACCGAGGGGAGTTTCAATTCCTCATCAAGAAAAAAGCGGGCAATACCCGGCAAAAAAGCCAGCAGTCCAGGGTTCTCGAGTACTGCGCTGCCGATCGGATTGGCAATCGCCACATTGCCGAGGCGGGCAGCCTGCAGCAGTCCGGCTATGCCAAGCCGCGAATCCATGCGCAGCTCCAGGGGATCGCAGTACTCATCGTTGATGCGACGCAGGATCACGTCAACCTGGTGTAGACCTTCCAGAGACTTAAGCCAGACCCGTCCGTCCCGTACGCTTAAATCTTCACCCTGAACCAGGGTATAGCCGAGATAATTCGCCAGATAAGCATGATCGAAATAAGCCGGGCTGTAGGGCCCGGGAGTGAGCAGCACAATACGGGGATTGTCCTTATTTTGCGGGGCCAACCGGACGAGCCGATCGCGCAGGGGCTGGAAGAAACTGGCCAGACGTTTGACATGGCAGTTGCGGAACAGGGTCGGGGCAATGCGCGTCATGACCATCCGGTTTTCCAGCGCATAGCCGGCCCCGGACGGAGACTGGGCGCGATCGTCAATAACCCACATCCGCCCGTCGGGACCACGGGCCATATTGGAAGAGCAGATCACCAGCGGTCGCTTCCCCAGCGGCTTGATATCGGCACAGGCCCGCTGGAATCCACGGTGAGCATAGACCAGTTGCGGCGGCAGCAGACCCTGCTTCAGCAGTTTTTGCTCACCGTACAGGTCAACCAGGATCAAGTTGAGGAGTTCAGCACGCTGCCGGAGACCGTCCTCGATAACCAGCCATTCATCTTCGCTGATAATCAGGGGGATCGGGTCGAGCTGCCAGGGCCTGGCAGCTCCACGCAGACCGTCGTGGATATTGAAAGTAACCCCGTTTTCGCGCAACAGACGCTGTGCTTCGCGGCGACGGAGATCCAGACCCTCCTTTCCGAGTTGGTCGAGCTCCTCCATCAGGGGCTGCCAGTGCGGCAGCGGTTGCTCCTCACCGGCATACATTTCGTCGTAAGCTTCGAGCCTGGTCGCATAGAACTGGGCGACCAGGGAGGGATCAGATTGAGCGGAATTCTGCACGGTGTCTCCTGGATCCGTCGTCATGGTGTTGTTCTTGTCCGGTCCCGATTATATTCTAGGCAGACGACGTAAATCTACAGTACAGGGGAATTCCGCGTTACTCTCTTCGCCCGGCGGAGTCCCTGGCTCAAGCGGTCCGCCACTCGGAATAAAAGAGCCGGAACGTGCGCTTCCCGGTGTCCGTGTCTGAACCTCGCCCGGTTCAGCACCCATATCCCAGAATCGACTGATACGCCGGGTCTCTGCAACGTAGGCATTGACCGGGAAATCTTCATAGCCACGGCCACCCGGATGTGAAACATGATAGGTGCAGCCACCGATCGCCTGTCCGTTCCAGCTGTCAACAACATTGAAAACCAGGGGAGAATGGGGCTTGATCGTCGGGTGCAGCGCCGAGGGAGGGTGCCAGGCACGGTAGCGAACCCCGACTACGTATTCCCCTTTGCGGCCGGTACTGCGCATGGGCAGTCGACGACCGTTGCAGACCACGACATGACGCGACTCAGTGAGACCGTTGATACGCAGCTGCAGTCGTTCCACCGAGGAATCGACGTACCGGGCGGTTCCCTGACTGCCCATTTCCTCTCCGAGCACATGCCAGGGCTCGATGGCGAAGCGCAATTCGAGTTCCATGGCATCGATATTAACGGTGCCGTAATGAGGAAATCGGAATTCGTGGAAAGGATCGAACCAATCAAGCTCCATCGGGTAGCCTGCCCGGTTGAGATCGGCCACGACCTCGCGTAGATCCTCGCGCACAAAGTACGGCAACAGGAAACGATCATGCAACTGGGTGCCCCAGCGAACCAGGTCATGTTTATATGGCTTCTTCCAGAACCAGGCGATCAGACTGCGCAGCAAAAGATTCTGCACCAGGCTCATGCGCGCATGGGGTGGCATCTCAAAAGCGCGCAGTTCGACCAGGCCGAGTCGACCGGAGGAACTGTCAGGCGAATAGAGTTTATCGATGCAGAACTCTGCCCGGTGAGTGTTGCCGGTCATATCGATGAGCAGGTTGCGCAACAGGCGATCGACCAGCCAAGGCGTCGGCACCTCCCCTTCCGGCATCTGCTGAAAAGCAATCTCAAGTTCGTAGAGTGAGTCGTTGCGCGCCTCGTCTACCCGCGGAGCCTGGCTGGTTGGACCGATGAACATGCCGGAGAAAAGATAGGAGAGTCCGGGGTGGTGCTGCCAATAGGTGACCAGGCTGCGCAACAGGTCTGGACGACGCAGGACCGGGCTGTCCGCCGGGGACGCTGCTCCGATCGTGATGTGATTGCCGCCTCCGGTCCCGGTATGCCGACCGTCGAGCATGAATTTTTCTGTGCCGAGACGGCTCAGGCGAGCCTCTGCATAGAGCGTAGTGGTATTTTCCACCAGTTCGCGCCAACTCCCTGCGGGGTGAATATTGACTTCAATGACACCCGGGTCCGGGGTCACCAGCAAGCGTTCCAGGCGATAATCCCGAGGTGGTTCATAGCCCTCGATAACCACAGGAATGTCCATCTCGGCAGCGGTTGCCTCCACCGCCGCGACCAGGTGCAGGTAATGTTCGAGGACGGTAACCGGCGCCATGAAGACATGCAGCCGACCGTCACGGGCTTCAACGCAGAGTGCTGTATGGGGGATTTCAACCAGGTCCACTTCGCGACGGCCATCGGCCGGTAGCTGTTCATGCAGTTCCGGGTGAGCATCGGGCGGCTGCTCAACGCTGCTGTACCTGCTGGCCACCTCACCGTAATAATCGGCCAGCGGCGGCAAGCCGACAAATTGGTTCAATTCGGGGGGCGGTTCGCGCTTTTCAGGTTCCACCCAGGGGAGTGAATCGAGGGGCAGGCGCAGCCCCATCGAAGATCCGCCGGGTATCAGATACATCCGCCCGCGGCGGAATTTCCAGTTCCCACTGCCCCAGGCCTCTCGCTGCATGTCCCACTTTAAAGGCAGCGCGTAGCCGGTAGGCGTATCCAGCCCCCGGTCAAGGAGCATCGCCATATATTGACGTTCCAGGGGATCTTTGAGGTCGGCCTGATGCGGATCGATGTTCTCAGGCAGGGTTCCCTCTTTCCAGAGATAGTAAAGGCTGTCCTCGTAACCGGTCACCAGGTGCTTTGGATCAAGACCCAGCTTCCGGGTCAAGAGACTGGCAAACGTCTCGGCATGCTCATGGGTCATGCCGTAATCCCTGGTTATATCTGCCAGCAATTCCTGATTACGCCAGACCGGCTCTCCATCTTTGCGCCAGAAGCATCCGTATGCCCAGCGCGGTAACTGCTCGCCGGGGTACCACTTGCCCTGACCGAAATGGAGCATGCCACCGGTCGCAAACGATTTATTCAGGCGACAGATCAGGTCATTGGCCAACTGCCGTTTGTGGTCACCATCGGCCTTGGTATTCCACTCGTCCCCTTCCATATCGTCGATAGAGACAAAAGTCGGTTCCCCCCCCATGGTCAGACGGACGTCGCCAGCAACCAGGTCGGCATCGACCTGTTCACCCAGGGCATCGATCTTGGACCATTGCTCATCACTGTAGGGCTTTGTGACCCGCGGGTCTTCGTGGATGCGCTCGACACTGTTGGCAAAGTCAAAACTCACCTCGCACTTGTCCATCGCACCTGTGACCGGCGCCGCACTCGAAGGATGGGGAGTACAGGCCAGCGGGATGTGACCTTCGCCGGCAAAAAGGCCGGAGGTCGGATCAAGCCCGATCCAGCCGGCACCGGGGATATAGACCTCAGCCCAGGCATGCAGGTCGGTGAAATCGGCTTCCGGACCGGATGGACCGTCAAGTGATTTTTCATCAGAGGCCAGTTGGATCAGATAACCTGACACAAAGCGAGCCGCCAAACCGAGATGGCGAAGTATCTGTACCAGCAGCCAGCCGGAGTCACGGCAGGAGCCGATCTTCCGTTCAAGGGTCTCCTCGCAGCTCTGCACCCCGGGCTCCATGCGCACCGAATAGCTGACCGTCTCGTTGACCCTGCGGTTCAGATTGACCAGAAAATCGTTGGTCGGGGTGGTCGATCGGTCGACCCCTTCCAGCCAGCGACCGAGCAGCGGTCCGCTCTCCTCCAACTCGAAATAGGGGGCCAACTCCTTTTTCAGTTGCGGTTCATAGGCAAAGGGAATCTCTTCGGCGTAGTCCTCAATAAAAAAATCGAAGGGGTTGATCACGGTCATGTCCGCTACCACTTCGACTTCGATCTTTAACTCGTTGCACTTCTCAGGGAAAACCAACCGCGCCAGGTAATTACCGAAGGGATCCTGTTGCCAGTTAATAAAATGCGTCTTAGGCAGAATGCGCAGGCTATAGGCCTGGATCGGGGTTCGACAATGGGGGGCCGGCCTCAGCCTCAGCACATGGGGCGAGAGGTTGACCGGCCGGTCAAACGTGTAGTGGGTCAGATGCTTGCAAGCGACGCGGATGGACATATATTGAGAGCTCCCTAACTCTGGACCTGGTCCTGAGTAACAGAGGTGGCTTCTTCCGGAATGGAGAAGAAGGTTTCGAAAACGACTTCGCTCGCCTTGTTCAGGCGGGTCTGCAGACTGTCGATATACTGGTGGAGACCGAGCGCCTTGATATCTTCAACGGTCGTGTAATCGAGGTCAGCCAGCAATTGGCCCAAAAACTTCTCCGCACGATTGGTAAATCGACCTCGCATAGTTCCCGAGATGTTGCGCAGCGACAGCTCCGCCATAATCAGGCAATGGTGGATCGCCCGCGGAAACTGATTGTCGAGCAGCAGGAATTCGATGATCTGGTCCGGAACGATCTGGCCATACTGCTTGCGGTACATCTCGAATGCGCTGGCAGAGCGCAGAATCGACCCCCACAGGATATGATCATAGGGGGTGCCTATATACTCCACCGAGGGGAGTAGGATGAAGTATTTGACATCCACGATCCGGGCTGTTTTATCGGCACGCTCCAACATCTGCCCCAGGCGGCCAAACTCCCAGGCGATGCCGTGGGACATGGTGTTTCCAGCCAGCCCCGCGAACAGGTGACAGTTCATCATAATCTCGACATAAAACTCGTGCGGCAGTTCTATGTTCCCGCCGGACCCCGAAGCGTCCTTGACCATCAGGTAGAACGTATTGAGCTGCTGCCACATCTCCGAGCTGATCCACTCCCGCACCGAACGGGCATTCTCCCGTGCCGTGCGCAGGCATGAGAGGATCGAGTTCGGGTTGTTCCGGTCGAAGGTCAGAAACTGCACGACATTCTCTTGACTGTAACTGCCGTACAACTTCTCGAACAAAACCTCGTCGCCGGTGGTCACCACCAGCGGCTCCCACTGCTCGCCGAAGCCGGTCGGCAGGTCAAGGATCATGTGGTAGTTGGAGTCCAGTATCCGTGCAATATTCTCAGCCCGCTCGGTGTATCGGTACATCCAGTAGATTGATTCGGCGACGCGGCTCAGCATGGACTTCCTCCTTCCGGCAGAGAACAGGCCTCTACCACCCAGGTATCCTTGCTTCCTCCCCCCTGACTTGAATTGACCACAAGTGAGCCTTTTTTAAGGGCCACACGGGTCAGCCCCCCGGGGGTCACGTAGATCTCCTCGCCGTAGAGGACGTAGGGACGCAGATCGACATGTCGCCCTTCGAAATGATCGTCGATCAGGGTCGGCACCCGCGACAGCGACAGGGTCGGCTGGGCAATGTAGTCATGCGGGGTTGCCTTGATCTGCTCAGCGAACTCAGCCCGCTCCGCCGGCGTAGCATGGATTCCAACCAGCATACCGTAACCGCCCGACTCGCCGACCTTCTTCACGACCAACTTGTCGAGATTGGCAAGCACATGCTGCAGGTCCTGTTCACGGCGGCATAGAAACGTCTCAACGTTATTGAGAATCGCGTCCTGCCCCAGGTAGTAACGGATCATTTGCGGCACGTAGGCGTAGATCGCTTTGTCATCGGCCACTCCGGTGCCCGGGGCGTTGGCCAGCGCCACATGTCCCGCGCGATAAGCGCGCATCAGTCCCGGAACACCGAGCATGGAATCACTGCGGAACACCTCCGGGTCAATGAAATCATCGTCGATCCGCCGGTAGAGAACGTCCACCGGTTTAAGCCCGGTTGTGGTCCGCATCATGACTGTATCGTCAACAACTGCCAGGTCTCGTCCTTCGACCAGCTCGACACCCATCTGCTGCGCCAGGTAGGAATGTTCAAAATAGGCAGAGTTGTAGACCCCCGGTGTCCAGACCGCCACCCGCGGTTTGCGATGTCGCATTGGAGCCAGCGACTGGAGCAACCCCAGCAGGCGGTTCGGGTAGTCAACCACCGGGTTGACCCGGGCCGCGTCAAATGCGTGCGGGAAGCTGCGTTTCATCACTGCGCGGTTCTGCAGCACGTAGGAGACGCCGGAGGGGCAGCGCAGGTTGTCTTCCAGAACATAGAACTTGCCATCAGCGCCACGCACCAGGTCGGTGCCGGTGATGTGGCACCAGATCCCCCCGGGGGGATTGAGGCCGATGCATTCCTTGCGGAAGGCACCTGCGGAGAGAACCAGCTCAGCAGGGATGACGCCATCCTTGAGGATCTTCTGGTCGTGGTAGATATCGTCGATGAACAGGTTGAGTGCCCTTATTCGCTGTTTCAGGCCTTCCTCAATCTCAACCCATTCGTTGTGCGGGATAATCCGCGGAACGATATCAAAGGGGAAAATCCTTTCGGTGCCCTGCTCGTCTCCGTAGACGCTGAAGGTGATACCCATCTGCAGAAGTGCTTTCTCCGCTGCGTGCTGACGGCGCTTCAACTCTTCAAGGGGCAACTCGCTGAAACGGTTGACCACCGCCTCGGCACCAGGTCGGGGACGCAACTGTTCATCGAACATTTCGTCGTAAAAATTATCTGTTTGATAGTTTTTGAATAGCATGAGATTCCTCGCCAGATAGAAATTTCAAAAAAAACACAACAGTTAAATTCAAACCGCTTTTCGGGGGATGTCAATCAGTCAGAGGATAATATCATCTATTTTATTCTTTCCGGGTAAATACGAAATTACTTAGATTTTATTACATTTAATTTGTTTATCTTACCATATTTGTCAGATTTTGACCTGGGTCATATTTCATGGCCATGTCCACTGTTATTATTCTCGTACCTTTTAATCTTTTGGCGTTTGACAAACCTTCATTACACACATGACGAAAGGCAATTCAAAATGGGTATCATGGATTTACTTTTTGGCAAAAAAGAGACGCAAACCCCGATCCCGGCAGGTGCGACGAATGACCCAGCCATGTTCTGCTACCAGTGCGAGCAGGCGGCCAATGGCGGCTGCTCGGTGGTCGGCGTCTGCGGCAAGCAACCGGACGTGGCCGCATTGCAGGACCTTCTGGTCTACACCCTGAAAGGGATCGCCTTCTGGGCGGACAAGGCCCGTGAAAATGGAGCCAAGGATCAGGAGATCGATCGCTTCATGATCGACGGTCTCTTCGCCACCGTTACCAACGTCGATTTTGACCCCGAAGAGATCGCCAAGCTGGTCAGCGAAGCCGTGCGTCTGCGCGACAAGGCCAGGCAGCTCGCCGGCAACGTAACCGGCCCGGTTCCAGCAGCAGCCCAGAACTGG
>PKUD01000093.1 GCA_002869695.1 Desulfuromonas sp.
CGAATGGGTCCAGACCTTTGTCGACTGGCTGGTCTTCAATCACCGGGACATCTTCCAGGCGATCAAAGCCCCGATTGAACTTTGCCTGAAAGGGTTTGAATGGGTTTTCACTGTTCTTCCCCCGGAGCTTGTGATTCTGTTCTTTGTCGCTGTTGCCTGGCGCTATGCCGGAAAGAAGGTCTCACTGTTTTCGTTGATAACGCTGGTGCTGGTCGGCTACCTGGGGCTCTGGGAAGAAACCATGACCACCCTGGCGATGGTCATCAGCTCGGTCTTCTTCTGCGCCATCGTCGGTATCCCGCTCGGCATCATGTCAGGGCGCAGCGACCGCTTCGAATTGCTGCTGCGTCCACTTCTGGACGCCATGCAGACAATTCCGCCTTTTGTTTATCTGGTTCCGGTGGTCATGCTGTTCAGCATCGGAACGGTTTCGGGAATCCTGGCAACCATCGTGTTTGCCCTGCCGCCACTGGTGCGACTGACCAGCCTGGGCATACGCCAGGTCCATCCTGAACTGATCGAAGCCGGGCTGGCGTTCGGAGCCACATCAGGACAGGTATTGCGTAAGGTCCAGTTTCCGCTTGCCTTGCCCTCAATCATGGCCGGTCTTAACCAGACCCTGATGATGGCCCTGTCGATGGTTGTCATCGCCGCCCTGATCGGGGCCGGCGGGCTTGGCAACCCGGTGGTTCAGGGGTTGAACACCCTGGAGATTGGGCTGGCGACCATCGGCGGCCTGGCGATCGTGCTGCTGGCGATGATGCTGGATCGCATCACCCAGAGCTTTGGGCAGAAATAATTAATGATTTTCAGATATTTAGACCGGAAACTATAGCGGATTTGCGTAGCAAATCATCCCTTAATCCAAAGGAGAAAAAAATGAAACGTATCCTTCTCGCCCTGTTGATGTTGTCAATGTCACTGCCAGCTTTCGCCGCTCACCACCTGCCCGGCGAAGGTGTCAAGGTTCAGCCCGCGCGCGCCACCTGGAACACTGGTTATTTCCAGGAAGCCCTGGTTCGTGCCGGCCTGAAAGAACTTGGTTTCGAGGTAGAAGAGCCCAAAGAACTGCAGAACCCGCTCTTTTACCAATCGGTCATGCTCGGTGATGTTGATTACTGGACCAACGGCTGGTTTCCGAACCATGTCAGCCAGATGCCGAAACGATCTGAGGAACGGGTAGAAGTCATCGGCTATGTGGCCAAGGCCGGTGGCCTGCAGGGCTACCTGGTATCAAAAGAACATGTAGATAAATTCAACATCAAGTCGCTCGACGACTTCAAGCGTCCCGAAGTCAAAAAAGCCTTTGACTCCAATGGCGACGGCAAAGCCGATCTGACCGCCTGCCCTCCGGGCTGGGGTTGTGAAAAGGTCATCACCCATCATTTCGATGTTTATGGTCTCGACGATCATATCAACCCGATCAAGGCCGGTTACTCTGCCAGCATGGCCGACACCATGGCCCGCTACAACTCAGGCGAGCCGATCTTCTTCTACACCTGGGCCCCGAACTGGACCATCGGTAAACTGGTCCCGGGCAAGGACGTGATGTGGATAAACGTCCCGGAAATCAATCCGCTCGACTCCCAGAAAGCGGGAGAGGACCGCATGACGGTCAGCGGTATCGAGGGAGCAGTGACCGATCCACTCAAAGCCGGTTTCGTGGTCAGTGACATCCAGGTCGTGGCAAACAAGAAATTCCTCACTGACAATCCTGCGGCCAAAAAGTTTTTTGAAGTCTTCACCCTGCCGCTAAGCGACATCAGCGACCAAAACACCAAGATGCAGGATGGTGAAAAATCACAGGAAAATATCGAACAACACGCCCAGGACTGGATCGCGAAAAACCAGGAAAAGTGGAACGGCTGGCTAGATGCAGCTCGTAAAGCAGCCATGTAAATTTGTCTGAAGTGGCGTTACAAAAAAAGGTCGGAGATTTTTCTCCGACCTTTTTTATTCGATGACTAAAGAATACTCTGTCCAAACAGAGACGCCGTCATGTCCACCGCCATCCGCGCTGTGCTGTTGGCGTGATCGAGGATCGGGTTGATCTCGACGATATCCGCCGAGGTGACCTTGCCACTGTCCGCGAGGATTTCCATCAGCAGGTGCGCCTCGCGATAGGTCAGCCCGCCGGAACAGGGGGTACCGACACCC
>PKUD01000127.1 GCA_002869695.1 Desulfuromonas sp.
CGACTGGTCATGCCGGTGGGGGACATGGAAACGCAGATCTTGTTGCGGGTCACGCGCCGAGAGGACGGCAGTTTCTTCGAAGAGCAGATGATGGGATGTCGTTTTGTCCCCCTGATCGGCGAACAGGGCTGGCGTAACGGAGGGGAAAGCTGATAATGAGCGTTATCCCGGAAAGAGCACTGTTGTGAAACCGGTCAGAGTTCTTTATGATTGGGTTCTCTCCTGGGCCGAAACTCCTTACGGTGTCCCGGCGCTGGTCCTGCTGGCCTTTGCCGAAGCCTGCTTTTTCCCAATCCCACCCGATGTGCTGCTGATAGCGCTCTGTCTTGCGCTTCCAACCCGGGCCTTTCGCTATGCGTTGTTTGCCTGCCTCGGTTCGGTGTCGGGGGGAGTCGTTGGCTATGTGATTGGTCTGAGCCTGTGGGGAAGTGTTGGCCCCTATTTTTTTCAGTATGTTCCTGGTTTCAGTCAGGCTCATTTTGAATATGTGCGAGACCTGTTTGTCCGCTACGATTTCTGGACGATTTTTGCGGCCGGGTTTACCCCGATTCCATACAAGGTCTTTACAATTGCCTCGGGTGTCTTCAAAATTGACTTGCCGGTGTTTGTTGTGGCCTCGGTTGTCAGTCGGGGACTGCGGTTTGTTCTGGTCGCTTGGCTGTTGCACCGATATGGGGCTGTGGCAAAACAATTTATTGATAAATACTTTAACCTGTTAACGCTGATATTCCTGCTTCTTCTGGTTGGCGGATTTGTCCTGATCAAATATATTCTTTAGCTGTTAATTCTTTGCTGTGACCCTATGACTTTGTTGTTTCAAGCATATCGACTCATTCACAAAAAACTCTGGTACGGCGCTTTGTTCGGCCTGGTCTTGCTGACCGCCTGCACCGCTGGTGGAGTGTACCATCGTGTTGAATCGGGTCAGACCCTTTACCGGATCAGTAAGGCATACGGGATCGATGAAATTTATCTGGCTCGGGTCAATGGCATCTCTGACCCCACCCAGTTGCGGGTTGGTCGGAACCTCTATATCCCTGGAGCTCACTCGGTAAGGACGATTGGCGAGGCTCCACCTCCTGCCCCAACTGCCGCTCCGGTCCCGCCCCCTCCGGTCAAGGTGACGCCGAAAAAACCGGTGGCTGCTAAGAAGCCGTCTGCCCCTCAGCAACCGTCGGTTGCGACTGGCAAGGTCAAGCTAATCTGGCCGCTGCGCGGCGAAATTCTGCGGACCTTTGCCGAGGCTAAAAAAGGTGGTGCCAAAGGACTTGAGATTGCCGCCAGTGAGAACAGTTCGGTCAAGGCTGCCGCCGCCGGGAAAGTGATCTACAGCGGAGATGGCGTCAAAGGGTACGGACACCTGATTATCCTGCAGCACGAAAACGATCTCTATACGGTTTACGGTTTTAATAGTCGCAATCTGGCCGGGCAGGGCAAATTCGTCAGCCAGGGTGAAAAAATTGCCCTCTCCGGGATCCCTCCCGGAGGGGGGAAACCGCGGCTACATTTTGAGGTGCGACGTAAGAAGACCGCGGTGGATCCAATTTTGTTCTTGCCATAGGTCTTTTGCAACCTTAGACTATCAGAAAGATTACTGTATTATCATTCGGTTAGAAGGGAAGGAGTCATGGACGATCTGTTTTCCGACTTTGAAGAACGACGTCCCCAAGCTGGAGGGTTTGAGTCCGCGGAAGAAATGGATGGACTCAATGAGCTTGAGTTGTCTAGCGAAAAGGCTGCTGCGTCTTCCCGGGCGAAGACGAAGGCCCCGGTGGAAGATGAAGGGCATTCTGCGGACGCCATCAAGCTTTATCTCAAGGAAATTCAGAAAAGCACACTGCTGTCTGCGGCCGAAGAGAGAGAATTGGCTGAGAAAATCGCCACAGGAGATATGGCGGCCCGTGACCGGATGATCGAATCAAATCTTCGACTGGTAGTGAAAATATCCAAGCGCTATATGAATCGTGGTCTGCCGTTTCTTGACCTGATCGAAGAAGGCAACATGGGTCTGATCAAAGCGGTTGAGAGGTTCAAGGTGAGCAAGGGGTGCCGGTTTTCCACTTATGCCACTTGGTGGGTCCGGCAGTCAATAGAGCGTGCGCTGGTGAATCAGAGCCGAACCATTCGTCTGCCGGTTCACGTTGCGGATGACATCAACAAACTGGTCAAAATTAGCCGCGAACTGCTGCAGAAACTGAAGCGTGAACCGACCACGGAGGAGATTGCCGACGCGATGGGTGTCGACCCCCCGTATGTCAGCAGAATGTCCGTATTGCTGAAGAAGACCTATTCGATTGAACATCCGATGGGTGATAACAGCGACTATAGCCTGATCGATACAATCGAAGACAAAAATATTGCCGATCCCGGAACCCTGATTGAAGATCTTGACCGCTATGCACATGTTGCTGAATGGCTTGACAGTCTTTCCGAGAATGAACGGGAAATTCTCGTGCTGCGTTTCGGTCTCGATGATCGTGAACCACAGACTCTCGATACAATCGGACAGAAATTCGGTGTGACCCGCGAGCGGATCAGACAAATCGAGGCGAAAAGTCTGGAAAAATTGCGCCGTATCCAGGAAGAAACCGTCGCCCGGGTGAACAAAGAGGATAAAGAGTCGACTTGACAGGGAGTTGCGACATGGATGAACTCAAAGGGATTATCAGGGACATTCCGGATTTCCCCAAACAGGGAATTATCTTTAAAGATATCACCACGCTGCTGGCTGATGCCAAATCGTTTCACCGGATGATAGACCTGCTGGCTCATCGATACGTCGGTGAAAAGATCGATCAGATTGTCGGCATTGAAGCTCGCGGCTTTATTCTCGGTTCCGCCCTGGCTTACAAGTTGGGGACGGGAATTACCCTGGTGCGTAAAACCGGGAAGCTGCCTTACCGTACCCGCAGCATCACCTATGAATTGGAATACGGGACCGACACCCTGGAAATTCACGAAGATGCGTTCAAGCCCGGAGACCGGGTTATTATTGCCGATGATCTGCTCGCGACCGGTGGAACCATGGCCGCTGTTGTCGACCTGGTTGAACAGTTCGGAGCGGAAATTCACGAGTGCGCGTTTATGGCAGAACTGGAATTTCTCAAGGGGCGCGAAAAACTCCCGGAAGGGAAGGTCTACAGCCTGCTGAAGTTCTAGCAAAAGAACATTCCGGTACAGTTTTTTCTTTTAAAGAAACAGGCCTGTAGGGTATAAAGCCAAGCCACGACCCCGTAGCTCAGCTGGATAGAGCAACTGCCTCCTAAGCAGTAGGTCGGGCGTTCGAATCGCCCCGGGGTCGCCATTTTGCCCGCGTTATTTACGTGGGCATTCTGTTTTTTGCTGATCGGTTGGAGACGGGATTGTCGATGACGAACGAAGGGTTGACCGGTGTTGAAGCTGACGGACAATGCTTTGTCTGCGGCCGTTTGAATGAACGGGGCTTGCAGGCGGTTTTTCAGGTCGACAGGGACCGACAACAAAGTTCCTGCCGGATCGCCCTACCGGATGGTTTCCAGGGGTGGAGCGACATGGTTCATGGCGGCATCCTCTCGACCCTGCTTGATGAAGCCTGCATTTATGCCTGCCGCTCTGTCGGCGAACAGTTTGTCACCGCCGAGCTGACGGTTAAATTCAGGAAGCCTGTCCATATCGGCGACGAAATGGAGATTGTCGGAGACCTGCTGGAGCAGCGCAAACGGCTCTTCAAAGCCAGAGCGCAGATCATGGTTGGCGGGGTGGTACATGCAGAGGCGACGGCCAAAGTCTTTGCCCTGGATGAAAAAGGATAATTCGATCATGTTGTTAAGAATGGACGAAGAGAGTTTGTCTTTTCTGCAGCAGGTCAAGGACGCGATGGTCGCCTATTTCGGCCAGGACAGCCGGCGGATAGATCACGCCCTGCAGGTGACGGAATACTCCCGTGAATTGCTGCAGTACATCGATGCAGATCCCCTCTCAACCCTCAGCGCTGCTTATCTGCATGATATAGGCATCCCGGAAGCTGAACGAAAATATGGCCACGCCGCGGGGAAACTTCAGGAACAGGAAGGTCCCCCAGTGGCCAGAGAGCTGCTGCAGGCGCTGGGGGGTGGGTCAAGACTGATCGAGGAGGTCTGCGAACTGATTGCCCATCATCATACGCCTGCCGGAATCGATTCCCCCGAATTTCGCATCCTCTGGGACGCCGATGCGTTGGTCAACCTGGAGGAGGTCACTGCCGGTCAGTCGCGAGAGCAAATCGAACGTCTTCTTGATCGGTGGATGGTCACTGAAGCCGGTTATCGCCGGGCCTGCAAAATTTATCTTTGACAGCCTGAGGCGATGTTGCTATAAGGACGGTC
The DNA here is from genome assembly GCA_002869695.1 of Desulfuromonas sp. Lineage (GTDB taxonomy): Bacteria > Desulfobacterota > Desulfuromonadia > Desulfuromonadales > Geopsychrobacteraceae > BM509. The sequence goes on from PKUD01000127.1 coordinate 4,344, forward strand.
CGGAGGCTTTCAGATAGATATCCCATCACCGCTGATGGGTTGCTTTTTTGCAGGTATAGCTCAGCGGGAGAGCACTCGCCTCACACGCGAGTGGTCGCTGGTTCGATCCCAGCTACCTGCACCATCTCAAAGGGGTTAAGTGTTTTGCACACTTAACCCCTTTTTGTCTTCGACGGCCCAGGTGTTGCGCTTTTCGAAAAATGTGCCAAGAATTAATGCGGGGAATATCTCGAACTTTGACGACAGGAATCTCTATGCAGATCGATATCTTTACCACCGGCGGGACCATCGATAAGGTCTACTTCGATGCCAAGAGTGATTTTCAGGTTGGCGAGCCGCAGATATCAGAGGTTCTGCGGGATGCCAATCTGTGTATCGATTATCGGGTGGTGTCATTACTGCGCAAGGACAGTCTGGAGTTGACCGATCAGGATCGGGAGCTGATTTATCAGTCTGTGGCTGATTCCGCTTCAGCTAGGGTTGTGATTACCCACGGCACCGACACGATGATCGCCACCGCCAAGCGGCTTGAAGGAATTCGTGACAAAACGGTTGTCCTGACCGGGGCCATGCAGCCGGCCCGATTCCGCTTCACCGATGCCGTGTTTAATGTCGCGAGTGCGATGATGGCGGCGCAGATTCTTCCCCCGGGTATCTATATCACCATGAACGGACAGATTTTCGATCCGCACAAGACGCGCAAGAACGTCGAGATGAATCGCTTCGAAGAGATTTGAGGCTGCCGGACCCCGGTGGAGCTTAGAGAATCTGGCTGAGGAAGAGCTTGGTCCTGTCATGCTGAGGGTTGTCGAAAAACTCCTTCGGGGTATTCTGTTCGACAATCTCGCCGTAGTCCATGAACATCACCCGGTCAGCGACTTTCTCGGCAAAGCCCATCTCGTGGGTCACCACCAGCATGGTCATCCCTTCTTCCGCAAGCTCGATCATGACGTCAAGAACTTCCTTGATCATCTCCGGGTCGAGTGCCGAAGTCGGCTCGTCGAATAACATCACTTCCGGCTTCATGCACAAACTGCGCGCGATCGCCACCCGCTGCTGCTGACCACCGGAGAGCTGGCCGGGATACTTCTTGGCCTGTTCGGCAATATGTACCTTTTCCAGATACTCCATCGCCAGCTCTTCCGCCTCTTTCTTCGGGGTTTTTCGGACCCAGATCGGTCCCAGGGTCAGATTTTCAATAATTGACAGGTGAGGAAACAGATTGAAGTGTTGGAACACCATGCCGACTTCCGCACGCACCTTTTCAATGTTTTTGATGTCGTTGGTCAGTTCCGTACCGTTGACGATGATCTGTCCCTGCTGGTGCTCTTCCAGCCGGTTAATGCAGCGGATCATGGTCGATTTGCCGGAACCGGATGGGCCGCAGATGACGATTCTTTCGCCATGTTGGACTTCGAGGTTGATATCGCTCAGGACGTGGAAGTCGCCATACCATTTATGCATCCCGGTAATCTTGATGATCGACTCGGTCGTGTCTTTTGGCTGAGTATCTGTCATATCAGTCTCACTTGTTACAGGTGTCCCACCGATCTAGTGCCCGGTGTGCAATTCTTTTTCGAGTCTGCGGCTGTAGCTCGACATGGCGTAGCAGCAGATGAAATACAATACCGCCAGAAATATGTACGCCTCGGTGGAATAACCGGTCCACTTGGGATTGGAAAGGGTGACCTTGGTGGTCTTGAGTACGTCATAGAGAGCGATGATCACCACCAGCGAGGTATCCTTGAAGGCGGAGAGCAGGATGCCGACGGTCGGCGGGATAACGATCTTTAACGCCTGGGGCAGGATGATCAGGCGCATCGTCTGGCGGTAGTTCAACCCGAGGGAATCTGCCGCTTCGTACTGGCCGCGGGGCATCGCCTGCAGTCCGCCACGGACCACCTCGGCAATGTAGGCTGCGGTGAACAGGATGATTGCGACCTGGGCACGCAGCACCTTGTCGATGGTCATGCCGTCCGGCAGAAACAGCGGAAACAGGATCGAGGACATGAACAGCAGGCTGATCAGGGGTACACCCCGGATCATTTCGATGTAGACCACGCAAAGTGTTTTGATCGCCGGCATTTTCGAGCGCCGACCGAGGGCGAGCAGCACTCCGAGCGGGTAGGCGGCGACCATGCCGAAGAAGGAGAGCATCATGGTCAGCGGTAAGCCGCTCCACTGGGCCGTTTCAACCACCGGCATGCCGAACAGTCCGCCGTACATCAGGCTGCCCATGATGATCAGCCCGATCGCCCAAAACCAGCCGAGACGCTTGTTCCAGCGGGTCCGCTCCTTGGAATAGAAGACCAGGGACAACAGCATGATCATTGCCAGAATCGGCCGCCATTCCTGGCCTTCAGGGAAAAAGCCGAGAATAATGAACTTGATGTTGTTCGGCACGATCGACCAGCAGGCACCCTCGATATCGCGGCAGGCTTCTGCAGAGCTGTACCAGAGGCTGTCGATAAACGCCCATTTTAAGAACGGCGGGACAATGAACCAGAGTCCGACCAGGGTCAAAACTGTCAACAGGGAGTTATACCAGGTGTTGAACAGGTTGTCCTTGAACCAGGCGAGAGCGCCGATTTTCCGGATCGGCGCGGCCAGGTACGCTCTGGAGGGTTGTTGAGGCGTATTCATCTCATCACCTCTCCACCAGGGCCATCTTCTTGTTGTACCAGTTCATGAACAGCGAGGTTGACAGGCTGAAGAACAGGAACACAAGCATGATCAGCGCGACACCTTCGATCGCCTGACCCGTCTGGTTGATCATGGTATTGGTGACGGCGACAAAATCAGCATAACCGATGGCGATCGCCAGGGAACTGTTTTTGGTCAGATTGAGCATCTGACTGGTCAGTGGTGGAATAATGACCCGCAAGGCCTGTGGCAGCACGACCAGTTGCAATACGCGACTGGGGCGTAAGCCGATCGCCATCGCCGCTTCGATCTGTCCACGCCCGACCGACTGGATGCCGGCACGAACGATTTCAGCGACAAACGCCGAGGTGTAGATGACCAGGCCGAGCAGCAGGGCGCTGAATTCAGGGCTGACCGTGACTCCCCCCTGGAAGTTGAATCCTCTTAAAGCCGGCACGTCCATCGCCGTTGGGGCACCGTAGGCAACCCAGACCAGAAGCGGCAGGAGGATTGACGCCGCTAACGTGATGCGCAGAGCCGGGAAGGGGACGCCGGTTTCTGCCAGCCGCCGATAACCCCATCGGTTGAGGAACCATCCGCAGACCAGAACCAGCAGCAGGGTCCAGCCCATCGCAGTATGGGCGGCATGAGCTTGCGGGACAGCGAAGATCATGCCGCGGTTGCAGAGAAACAGGCCGGAAAACGGGTTCAACGCCTGTCTCGGTGATGGAAAGGCTTCATAAAAAATGGCATACCAGAAAAACAGCTGAAGCAACACGGGGATGTTCTGCATCACCTCGATATAGACTGCGGAAAGTCTGGATATCAACCAGTTGCTGGAGAGCCGGGCAATGCCGACAATGGTCCCTATGATAATCGTCAGCACAATGCCGATGAACGAGACCTTGAGGGTGTTCAGTGCGCCGACCAGCAATGCTCTGGTGTAGGTATCCGCCGCTGAATATTCGATAACAGATTCACCAATTTCAAATGAAGCTTCCTTGTCGAGGAAGCCGAAGCCGGTGGCAATGGACTGACGTTCCAGGTTGGCCTGGGTATTGGAATAGAGATAATAGCTGACAAGAACAACAATCAGCAGGGCAACGACCTGGAAGACGATGGCGCGTTTACCTTCGTCCCTCCAGAAGGGCGGGGTTGTCGGTTTCAGAACCTCAGTATTCGGTGGCAATTGTCGTTGCATAAAATAAACATCCGGCTAACGTGACCACGATAGGCTGCCGCCGGAAGACAAGCCTCCGGCGGCAGCGGGTCAATTACTTGAACGGGGGCGAGTACATCAGGCCGCCGTTGGTCCACAGCGCGTTCAGGCCGCGTTCAATGCCGAGAGTGGTATTGACGCCAACGTTGCGCTCAAAAACCTCGCCGTAGTTGCCAACCAGCTTGACGACGTTGTAAGCCCATTTCTCATCCAGTCCGAGAGCCGCACCGTTGCCTGGAACCACGCCAAGGAAACGCTGGATAACCGGATCCTTGCTTTTCAGCATCTCGTCAACATTTTTTGAGGTGATGCCGAGTTCTTCAGCATTGATCATCGCCAGAACGGCGAAATCGACGATGTCGCGGAACTGATCGTCACCGTGGCGGACTGCAGGGGCCAGCGGCTCCTTGGAGATAATTTCCGGCAGGATGGCGTAATCCTTCGGGTTGGGTGCGACGGCACGCGTGCCGGCAAGCTGCGACGCGTCCGAGGTCAGTACATCGCAACGCCCGGCGAAGAAGGTCTTGGCCAATTCGGACGTTGACTCAATGACAACCGGGTTCATCTTCATGTTGTTGGTGCGGAAAAAGTCGGCAGCATTCTGCTCGGTGGTGGTGCCGGGCAGGACGCAGACGGTGGCGCCGTCCAGTTGCTTGGCACTCGTTACTCCCAGTTTCTTCGGCACCATGAAGCCCTGGCCATCGTAGTAGTTGACGGTGACAAAGTTGAGGCCGAGCTGGGTGTCGCGGCTCAGGGTCCGGGTTGCATTCCTGGTGAGGAGGTCGATTTCACCCGATTGCAGGGCGGTGAAGCGCTGCTGTGCGGTCAGCGGGGTGAACTTGACTTTGCTGGCGTCGCCGAAAATCGCAGCAGCGACCGCCCGGGCAGTGTCGACATCCAGGCCTTTCCAGACCCCTTTTTCATCCGGCATGCCGAAGCCAAAGACTCCGCCGTTAACCCCGGCCTGAACGAACCCTTTCTTTTTCACCGCATCGAGATCTTTGCCGGCAAAAGCAAATCCTGTTGCCACTAACGAGAGGATAGTCACCAGTACTGTCAGTCTGATCAGTTTCATCTGCTTACCTCCATGAAAGTTGTACGGTTGATGGGCTGGTGTGCTGAGAATATCTCAGTGCAATCAAAAAGTCTGAAAAAAAATAATACTTTGTACGTCGTAAACTGTCAATTCAATCAATCCTGAGCAAAAATATGCGATACTGATAACTTCTGCTAAGTTAACCCCAAGGATGGGACCATGAAGTATGTGTATCTGAATGGAGACTTCATCAAGGAGGAGGCCGCCACTGTGTCAGTTTTTGACCAGGGCTTTCTCTATGGTGATGGAATCTTTGAGAGCTTTCGCTCTGTGGGGGGGCAGCTCTACCAGTTTTTGCACCATTTTCAGCGGCTGCAGCAGTCTGCTGAGGCGTTATGCTACCCGCTCGGCTTCAGCCGCGAGGAGCTGGAGGAGGTCCTGCTGCAGTTGCGTGATAAGAACAGGCTGGAGAACGCCTATTACCGCGTGACCGTAACCAGGGGCCGTGGGCAGATCGGTTTTCAGCGCTCGATCGATAACGATCTGACCTGTTTGATTATAGCCAAAGAGTATCAGGGGTTTGACGAGCACTATTACCGTGACGGAATTGCCTTGAAAGTTGCCGAAACCCGCAGGAATGCACCGGAGGCGATCAGTCCGAAGATCAAATCGATCAGCAACCTGAACAGCCTCCTCGGCAAGCTGGAGGCGAAAGCGGCCGGTGTCTTCGAGGTCATCATGCTCAACAACAAGGAGCAGATCTGCGAGGGGGCTGCTTCCAATATCTTCTGGTCCCGGGGGAATTGGGTCTTTACCCCGGCGGCCTCGACCGGACTGCTCGAAGGTGTGACCCGGTCGACAATAATCCGACTTTGCGAGCAGGAGCTCAATCTTCGGGTGATTCCCGGTGAGTACTTACTCCAGGACCTGAAATTCTCTGATGAGGTTTTTATCACCTCCACATCGCTTGAGGTGATGCCGGTGGTACGGGTCGATGACTACACCATTAACCAGGGACTGGTCGGACCGATCGCCCACAAGCTCAGGGTGGAGTTGCACCGAGACATGAAAAACTCGGTCGGGCAAAGATGAAAAGCGGATCTTCCCGGATTGACTAGCGGTCGGGCAGGGTCAACCAGGTCTGGGAGATGTCGAGCATCCGGTTGGCATAACCCCATTCATTGTCGAACCAGACCATCATTTTCAGCAACTTTCCACCGCAGGCGCGGGTCTGGGTGCCATCAACGATCGCTGAGCGGGGATCGGTATTGAAGTCGATGGACGCATGCGGTTCCGCTGTGTAGCCCAGCAGCCTGTGCAAAGAGCCTTCCGCGGCTGTTTGGAAGATGGCATTGACCTCATCGCTGCAGGTCGATTGCCGAACATTGATGGCCAGGTCCATCAGCGAGACATTGATCGTTGGCACCCGCAGATGCAGGCATTCGAACCGCCCGTGCAGGTGCGGCATCAGTTTCGCTATCCCCTGACTCAAACCGGTATCGACGGGGACGAGAGACTGGATTGCGCTTCGAGTCAGGCGCAGATCGGTGTGGTGGTAGCTGTCGATCACCGGCTGATCGTTCATCGCCGAATGGATGGTGGTGGTGACACCATGTTCGATGCCGAAATGACGATCCAGCAGGTCAAGAACCGGGACAATGCAGTTGGTGGTGCAGGAGGCGTTCGACACGATCCGGTGCTCAGCGCGGAGATCGTTGTCGTTGTAGCCATGAACGACGGTGGCATCGATATCGTCATCCGCCGGTTGGGAAAACAGTAATCGTTTGGCGCCACTTTGCAGATGGCGTTCAGCGGTCCGCCGATCGGTGTAGGATCCGGTACATTCGAGTAGCAGGTCAACGCCGAGCTCGTTCCAGGGGAGCTGTTCAGGCCGGGTTTCACTCAAGATCCGGATCTGGTCTCCGTTAACCAGCAAGTGGCGGCCGTTATTGCTGACCGGGACGGGAAAACGTCCATGAGTGGTGTCATAACGTGTCAGGTAGGTCAGAGTGTCCAGGTCAGACAGCTCATTGATTGCCACCACCTGAAGGTTACGGTAACGGCCGTTGGTGTAGAGGGTGCGAAGAACGCTCTGCCCGATCCGGCCATAGCCGTTGATGGCAATACGATATTTACGGTGTGTAGTCGACATGATTCCGGGCCAGGTTTAAAGTTTTGACCGACGATTCTTAACCCGGGCGCCCAGATTGTCAACCAGATATTGTTTTTTACCGGATCCCTGGATATAAGAGTTAAACCCCAACTGGCCGGCAGGAACCTAATGAAAATCCATGTCAAACTCTACGGAGTCTTCCGTATTGGTCGTTTTAAAGAAGAGAAGGTCATTGTGCCTGACGGGACCAGGGTACAGGATCTTGTCGAGCAGCTGGCTCTTTCAACGGCCCTGCTCGGCATCATCCTGGTCAATGGACGTCATTCTGATGCCCAATGTTCGCTTCAGGATGGCGATATTGTATCGTTGCTACCGGTCCTTGACGGGGGCTGATTCCGCTTCTTCACCCTGCCAGGCCGGATCGGTGCCGCGGAATATTTGCGGGTCGGTCAGAATAATAACCAACCTCGCTTGACATCCCCTCACGACGCGCTATTCATTAAAGCTCGGCCACCGGTTCTGCCATTCATCTGAACAGGGAGGTCGGAATGGAATATTCCCAGGGTGAGAGAGTCCGTTTTCTCGGCAAACCCGAATGGGGGTCTGGATTTGTCCAAAAAGGGAACTTCAACGGTAAGGTGACAGTCAGCTTTCAGGGTGCCGGGACGAAAACGCTCGACCTGAAGTATGCCAAGCTGATGAAAGTGATTGAAAGACGCAAGGTCCCACGGATCACGCTCCTCTAACCTCCTGTAGATTCAGCATTGCGGAGCCGTAATGAGTCTGTTACAGTTCCGTGCCATGGATATCAATGCGGTAATCAGACGATGTCATCTCTTCGCCGGAGTGACCGACCAGGACCTCGAACTGCTGGTCGGTGTGTGCCGACTTCTGGACTGTACGCGAGGTCAGGTTCTTTTCGCTCAGGGCGACGTGGCGAGCGGGTTCTACATTGTCGCTTCGGGGAAGGTGAAAATTTACAAGCTCTCCCCGGACGGCAAGGAGCGCATTCTGCACATTGTCCAGCCTGGCGGAAGCTTTGCCGAGGCCGCTATATTCGCTGACGGTTGCTATCCGGCGTTCGCCGAAAGCCTCGGTAAAAGCCAGCTGCTCTTCTTCCCCAAACGTGACTTTTTTGATCTGCTCCACAGCCATTCACAGATTGCAATTAACATGATTGGCGGCCTTTCCCGTTTCCTGCGGCAATTTGCCACCCAGATTGAAGACCTGACCTTCAAGGATGTGCCAAGCCGGCTGGCCCGCTATCTGCTGGATCTGGGCGGTGATGAGCAGCCGCTGATCGAGCTGCCGATTGCCAAAAGTCAGCTGGCCTCGAACCTGGGTACGGTGAGTGAAACCCTGTCACGAACCTTCCGTAAATTGTCCGATGACGCCGTTATCAGCGTTAAGGGTAAGCAGATCGAGATTCTCGATCTTGATCGGCTGGTCGATCTTTCGGAAAGTTTCAAGGACGGATAACTCCATCCTTGACCTTCGTCAACGTAACAACATCCCATAAGAGTTATCTTC
>PKUD01000025.1 GCA_002869695.1 Desulfuromonas sp.
ACAGGGATGGTGCGAAATAAAATCGGCGGAATGTTCTGAAATCGGCAGCTTTTGCCTTGTGGGCGGGGTTTTCGTTTGACAGCGGCATATCGCTTAAATATGGTGGTTTCCGTAAGAAGCTCTGCAAGGGAGGAGCGGTTCACAGCGCCACAGTCGCGATCACTGAAAAGCAATTTCTCATCAACTCAACCCAAAAAGATAATAATTATGAGCGGATTTTACGGGGCTATTTCAAAAGAGGAATGCATTGACGAAGTTTTTTATGGTACGGACTACCATTCACACCTGGGCACAAAAAGAGCCGGGTTGGTTTTCTGTAATCAGGAAGATGGATTCCAAAGATCAATTCACAGTCTGGAAAGTGAATACTTCAGGTCAAAATTTGAAGGAGAACTGAAAGGTTTTTCAGGAAAACTGGGCATGGGTGTCATTAGTGATACCGATCCCCAACCCATTATTTTCAACTCACATCTAGGAAAGTTTGCCATTGTTACTGTAAGTAGAATCGTAAATATCGATGAGTTGGAAAAAGAATTTCTGAACAAGAAAAAGCACTTTACTCAAAACTTCCAAGGAAATGTAAATCCCACCGAACTTATTGCCAACCTTATCTGCGAAAAGGATAGTTTTGTCGAAGGAATTAAGAATGTGCACAATAAAATCAAAGGATCTTGCTCTCTTTTGATCTTAACTCCCGATAAAATTATCGCAGCCAGAGACAAGCTGGGTAGANAGAACGCCAATCGTTATTGGTAAAAAAGAAGGAGCTTTCGCAGTCGCTTCAGAGACCTCATCATTCCCAAATACCGGTTACGAAATTGAATACTATATCGGTCCGGGGGAAGTCGTGGAAATTACCACTGACGCCTATAAAACCGTTAAGCCTGCCAATGAGAAGATGCAGGTATGCTCATTCCTGTGGGTGTATTACGGTTATCCGACTTCTTTCTACGAAGGTATAAATACTGAAGAGTGTCGCTATCGTTGCGGATCTGCCATTGCAAAAAAAGACGATGTTGAGGTCGATTTTGTTTGTGGAGTTCCGGATTCCGGTGTCGGACACGCATACGGGTATAGTAATGAAAAGGGTGTTCCTTATAAAAGGGCTTATACAAAATACACCCCGACCTGGCCACGAAGCTTTATGCCTCAAAATCAAAATATAAGAGAGCTGGTGGCTAAAATGAAACTTATTCCCAACAATGCGATTATCAAGGACAGTAAAGCAGTTTTCCTTGACGATTCGATAGTTCGTGGCACACAACTTAAAGATAATACGCTTGATTTAAGAAAAGCAGGGATAAAGGAAGTACACATGCGAATTGCGTGTCCTCCGTTGACTTATCCCTGTGACTACCTGAACTTTTCACAATCACGGTCAACCACAGAATTGGCAACAAGAAAAGCCATTATAAAGCTTGAAGGTGCGGAGATGAATCTTGAGAAATATGCGGATTCAAGCACCCCGGAATACAAAAAGATGGTTGAAATGATTGCTGAGGATCTGGGGATTGATTCATTGATTTATCAAGACCTTAACGATTTGGTAGAAGCAATAGGTTTACCAAAAGAGAAGCTTTGTACCCATTGTTGGGATGGTTCAAGTTATTATTGAGAAATAACAGGGGACATAAATACCAATTCTGTTTAAAGGTATTATGTCCCTGTTCTTCACTGGTCTTCATTTCCTGGCCCAAAACATTCTCCTCAAATATCCTATAGCCGTAACAATCAATCCAGGTCAGACAAGAAAATGGCCAGCTCGTTAAACCGGGCTGGCCATTTGTGTCATGCAGGAGTTTGATCTGGTCTCATAGCTAGCCCGCGTACAGGGCCCGTGACGGGAAGTCCGGATCGCTGGTCAGGTTGACCCCGAGCCTGCGCAGGCCGGCTTCATCCCCCGGTGTCGGGATATGGGTCAGGTGCATTTCACAGTTTTTCAGCTGCTTCAACTTGGTCATGGCCATCTGGCTGGTCGGGTTGGTCGTGGTGCTGACACTCAGGGCGATCAAGGTCTCTTCCAGATCGAGGCTGATGCTCTTGCTGCTGAGAATATCTTTTTTCAAACTGCCGATCGATTCGATGATCCCCGGAGCCAGCAGGTGAATATCGTCCGGAATCCCGGCCAATATTTTGATGGCGTTGAGGACCACACTGGAGGCGGCATGCATCAGGGGAGAGTTCTTGCCGGTGACAATGGTGCCGTCATGCAGCTCGATCGCCGCTCCGCAGAAGATCCCCTCGTTGCCCTTGCCTTTCGTTGCGCCGTTTTCAATAGAGCCCCTGGCCGGGTCAACGACGCTGCGGTCCTCCGGTTTCAGGTCGAGTTCCTTCATGATCAGCTCTGACCTCTGGACCGTTTCGGCGTCGACATAGCCGAGAGCGTACTCGCAACGGTAGCGGAAGAACCGGCTGATGATTTCCTGCCTGGCCGCCTCTCTGACCAGCTCGTCGTCGACAATGCCGAAGCCGGCCATGTTGACCCCCATATCGGTGGGGGAGTGATAGACCTCGTGGCCCATGATCTTGTTGAGGATGCGTTTGAGGACCGGAAAGACCTCGATATCCCGATTGTAATTGATGGCGGTCTGGTTGTATTTCTCAAGGTGATAGGGGTCGATCATGTTGAAATCCCCCAGGTCGGCGGTTGCCGCTTCATAGGCGACATTGACCGGATGCTTCAGCGGGATGCTCCAGATCGGGAAGGTTTCAAATTTTGCGTACCCCGAGTTTATGCCCCGCTTGTGCTCATGATACATCTGCGACAGACAGGTGCCGAGCTTGCCGCTGCCCGGCCCGGGGCCGGTGACGATCACCAGGGGATGGGTGGTTTCGATGTAGTCGTTGGCGCCGTAGCCTG
>PKUD01000151.1 GCA_002869695.1 Desulfuromonas sp.
AATCGCATCCTGCAGGTTGCCCAGTTCATCAACCAAGCCGACGTCCAGGGCCTGACGACCACTGTAGATACGACCATCGGCCAGAGGAACCACCTGCTCTGTCGTCATGTTTCGACCCAGACTTACAGCCTCGACAAACTGAGCATGAACATCATCAATCAGCGACTGGATAAGCTTCTGATCATCGTCAGTAAACGGCCTGACAGCTGACCCCGTATCCTTAAACTTGCCGCTCTTGACGACCAGACTTTTAACCCCGACCTTCCCCATCAACTCCTGATAGTTGGCAAAGGTCATTATCACTCCGATACTGCCGGTGATTGTTCCCGGATTGGCAAAGATGCGTTCTGCCGGAGCGGCTATATAGTAGCCTCCGGAGGCAGCAACCGAGCCCATCGAGACGATGACTGGCTTCTTCTCGGTCAATTTTCTGATCTCAGAATAAATTTCCTGAGAGGGTCCGACACCGCCGCCGGGCGAGTCAATTCTCAAAACGACGGCCTTGATAGACCCGTTGTCGCGAAAATCTTGTATCTGCTCAATCAGGAGTTTTGAATCTTCGATCGGCCCTAGGACCTCGACGATACCTATTTTCTCACCGACAGGTACAAGTTCCGAATGGCCCCACCAACTCCCCGCAACCAGGACAACAAGCAGAAAGAAAAGAAACATACCGCCGATTGTCAATGATGCCATTAACAGAGGGCGTTTTTTCATGACCAATCCGATCAGAAGAAAATGGGACTTCAGTGAGCACTGAAGTCCCATTTACAAACATGGCAAAAATTATTCTGCGTCGTCACCCTTGGAACGACCCACAGCACCCTGGAGAAGGTCTCCAAGGTTCGAAGTAGCAGTCTTTTGCGCTCCAAGGAATTCATCAACCTCGGCTTTTTCTTTCTGCACATCAAGATTCTTGAGCGACAGGGCGATTTTACGATCCACCGTATCGACCTGCAGAACTGCAGCTTCAAGGTCTTGGCCAACGGTCGCGAAGTCCTTCGGCGAGTCAATCTTCTCCTTGCTCAGCTCGGAGACATGAATCAGCCCTTCGATCCCCTCCTCGAGTTCAAGGAAGACACCAAAATCGGTCACAGAAGTCACCTGACCCTTGACAATCGTGCCTGGCGCATAACGCACAGGAACAGTCTCCCAGGGATCCTCGTTCAATTGCTTGAGACCCAGAGAGAAACGCTCATTCTCACGGTCGATATTGAGGACGACCGCCTTGACAAGATCCCCCTTCTTGTAAATTTCAGAAGGATGCTTGATGCGCTTGGTCCATGACAGATCTGAAATATGCACCAGTCCGTCGATCCCTTCGTCAACACCGACGAAAATACCGAAATCAGTTATATTCTTGACCTGACCTTCGATAATCGTCCCGATCGGGAACTTCTCACCGATAATATCCCATGGATTCGGCTCAACCTGCTTGAGGCCAAGGGAGATACGCCGGTTGTCGGAATCGAGTGCGAGCACAACAGATTCAACCTCGTCTCCGATCGACAGGACCTTGTTGGGGTGCTTGACCCGCTTGGTCCAGCTCATTTCGGAGACGTGAATCAGGCCTTCAACGCCCTCTTCCAGCTCAATGAACGCGCCATAATCGGTGAGGCTGACCACCTTGCCGGTGACCTTGGCGTCGACCGGGTACTTGGTCTGAACGTCCAACCATGGATCGGGAGCGATCTGCTTGAGACCGAGGGAGACGCGCTCCTTCTCACGGTCAAACTTGAGAACTTTGACATTGATCTTGTCACCCACCGCCAGGATGTCGGAAGGATGCTTGACGCGCCCCCAGGACATGTCGGTGATATGCAGCAGTCCGTCGATACCGCCGAGATCAATAAATGCACCGTAATCTGTAAGATTTTTCACAACACCTTCGGCAACCTGACCTTCGGACAAGGTTTCCAGGGTATCTGTACGCTGAGACTCGCGTTCCTGCTCGAGCAGAACCCGGCGGGAAAGAACGATGTTGCCACGACGCTTGTTCAGCTTGATAATCTTGAATTTGTAGGTCTCACCGATCACCTTGTCCAGATTGCGGACCGGACGCAGATCAACCTGTGAACCGGGGAGAAATGCGGTCACACCGATGTCGACCGACAGACCACCTTTGATCCTGCTGATAATCTTACCTTCGACAATGGCATCTTCCTCCAGGCCGTTCCAGATCTTCTGTCGATCCGCTTTTTCCTTGGAGAGCATGATCATGCCGCTGTCGCTTTCGCCGCCGCCGAACAGGACGTCATAGACGTCGCCGACATTGACGTTGATCTCGCCTTTTTCATCAGCAAACTCGCGGAGAGGAATGACCCCTTCCGATTTGTAGCCGACATCGACAACCACTGAATCAGGGTTCAACTGAACGATCGTGCCTTCAACGACATCATTGCGCTTGAGTCCGAATCCGCCCTGCTCGTACTCACTGAGCAGCGCTTCAAAATCCTCTACGCCTTCCATTCCTTCTTCTACTTCATTTTCGTTTTCGTTCACCAACTCTTTGTCCTCAACCATTGGGTATCTACCCCCTTGCGAATTTCCCGACGCCTTTCGACGGCGGACTCTTTCGAGACTGCGCAACTTATCACAGCAATCTGAAAAAAACAAACCAATATTTTTCAAGCAGTTATTGAATCATCAGGGTTAAAAGTGATGGGATCTCCTAGCGGATCGGGTTCTGTTCCGGTGCATAATGTGCTGCAACGACCGTTGCCGGTTTTAACATATAACCACCCGCCGCACAGTTAATACGGCGGATGGTTTGCCGAAAGTCCCCTGTTGGAGTCCCAATCACTCAGTCAGGCCGGAGATTTTCTGTATGCTCTCCAAGACCTCTTCGATGATCCAGCGTGGCGTTGATGCCCCGGCAGTTACCCCGATCCGCTCCTTGCCGGCAAACCACTCCGCCTCTAACTGATCACTGGTCTCGATATGGTAGGTGTCCGGCTGTTGTTCGCGGCAGAGGGTCGCCAGGCGCGAGGTATTGGCACTGTTAAACCCTCCGATCACCAGCATCAGGTCGACATCGGCGGCAATCCGGCGAGCTTCCTCCTGGCGCACCGAAGTGGCATCACAGATGGTATTGAATACTTTCAGCTCTTTGGTTTTTGCCAGACAGATTGATACGATCTCGGTGAAATTTTCCAGTGACTGCGTGGTCTGGGCAACCACGCCGATTTTCTTCTCCCGGGGCAGCTGCTGCGCCTGCTCAGGGCTGCCAACAATCCGTACAGCACCTTTCGCATAAGAGACAATTCCCTGCACTTCGGGATGGTCCTCCTCTCCGACCAGGACCAGCAGGTATCCCTCACGACTGAGTTGCTCCGCATAATCCTGGGCTTTTTTGACAAACGGACAGGTCGCATCAACGACTTCCAGGTCACTCTGTTCAATCTCTGAGATTTCCTGGGCGGTGACACCGTGAGAGCGAATCACGACCGCCCCGCCCGGAATATCCGCAACTTGACGGCAGACAGAAATTCCTTCCTGTTCCAGCTTTTCCACCATTTGCGGAGAATGAATCAGTGGGCCGAGCGACGCAATTTGCTCATGCTCATGAGCGGCATCGAACGCCATCTGCGTCGCCCGCTTTACCCCGAAGCAGAAACCGGCACTTTTTGCCAGAATAATTTCCATGTGGTTCCTCACTCCAATGCTTTGCGGCGCTCGGCGACAACCTTCAGCATCTCCTGCAGGACCTGGTCGATGCTCATTGCAGTCGAATCGATATCGATCGCATCATCCGCCCGCCTGAGGGGAGCATGCGCACGCTCTTCGTCTGCCGCATCACGCGCCTCGACTTCAGCAATCGTCTGCTGCAGATCAACCTCGGTGCCTTTCTCACGCAGCTCATCGTAGCGACGTCGTCCGCGTTCCTGTGCTGTGGCCGAAAGAAAAAACTTTACCTGGGCATCAGGAAAGACCACCGTACCGATGTCACGTCCCTCCAGAACCACCCCACCAGCTTCTCCCATTTCACGTTGCAGATGAAGCATCTCGGTCCGCACCACCGGGCTGGCGGCGATCTGCGCTGTCAAAAGACTGACTTCCGGGGTGCGAATCGCGCCTGAGACATCTTCACCGTTGAGCAGAACCCGCTCTCCCCCGGGTGCTTCGGCAAAAGAAATGCTGATCCCTTTACACACCGCCTGTAGTCCATCAGCATCAGTCGGGTCGACCTGCTGGCGCTGGGCCAGAAGTGCCACCGAGCGATACATGGCTCCGGTATCAATATTCATATAACCGAGTTCACCGGCAAGGGCTTTGCTCAATGTACTTTTCCCAGCTCAGGACGGTCCGTCAATAGCAATGATCAACCCTTTTTTCATCTTCAATTCTCTGCTCAACGTGCCCAATCTCACGATTCAGGACAGATCGGCCAATATGTCCCAGAAATTAGGAAATGACGTTGCAGTACAACCGGTATCCCTTATTGAGACGGCAGCTTCGGCAGTTAAAGCCGCGACCGCCATACTCATCGCAATCCGGTGGTCACCGAAGGAGTCAACCTCGCCGCCCTGCAACGGCTTCCCACCGACAATCCGCATGCCATCATCAAGCGGCACGATATCCGCTCCAATCGATCTTAGGGTATCGCACATTGCAGCAATCCTGTCAGTCTCCTTGACTCTTAACTCTTTAGCGTCGCTGATCGTCGTGACACCCTCAGCACATGCCGCCGCAACACTGACCACTGGGAACTCATCAATTGCTCGCGGCACCAGCTCGCCGCCGATCTCGATCCCGTGCAGCTCACTTGATTTCACCAGCAGATCGGCAACCGGCTCACCGGAGAGTTCGCGTTGATTCAGCAATTCGATGTTCCCCCCCATCGCCTGCAGAATATCAACAATACCGCTACGGGTCGGGTTGATGCCGACATTCTTCAGCAGCAGTTCTGAACCAGGAACAATCAACCCAGCCACAAGAAAAAAGGCGGCAGAGGAAATATCCCCCGGGACATCAACCTCGCGGGCGGTGAGGGACGCTCTGCCTCTAACTGAAGCACCCCCATCGAAAGAGGTTACTTCGGCACCGAAAAAGCGGAGCATCCGTTCACTGTGATCGCGGGAACGGTGGGGTTCGAAAACCGTCGTCACCCCTTCCACCTGCATCCCGGCCAGCAGAATGGCCGATTTAACCTGGGCGCTGGCCACCGGTGAGCGGTACTCGAACGGCTGGAGTTGACCGCCGTTGATAGCGAAAGGCGCCTTACGGCTCTGCTCGCGGCCGGATATTCGGGCGCCCATCGCCGTTAATGGTTCAATCACCCGCCCCATCGGACGCCGGCGCAGGTACTGGTCGCCGGTCAACACAGAAAAGAACGGTTGTCCAGAAAGGATCCCACTCATCAGCCGCATGGTCGTCCCGGAATTTCCACAATCAAGAACGGTGTCCGGTTCCTGCAGACCACCCAGCCCCCGCCCGTCAATCAACAGATCGCCACTGGTTTCTTCTACCACATCCACACCCATGGTCTGAAAAGCAGCCAGTGTCGACATGCAGTCCTCGCCGCGCAGCAACCCACGAACCCGGCTTCGTCCTTCGGCCAGTGAAGCGAACATGATGGCGCGGTGTGAAATGGATTTATCCCCCGGAACAAGGATCTCACCACGCAGTGCGGAGACCGGGGCAATGGTTCTGGTTTCAATTTTGTGCATTAGATATTAACCTTTAGACAATATGCAAAACGCGCGGCTCTGCTCTGTGGCAAGGGCAACAGTTCCTGACCGCAAACCATCGCGAATATTAAAGAATCGCATCTCTCAACTGTTTAGAACGGAGGAAAAATTCAAACAATTTTTCATCGTCACCGGAACGGACGTCCTCTTTCAGTTCGGCAAAAAATGTCTCGAAGTGTTCCATCATCTCGATCAGGGCGTCCCGATTGGTCAACGCTATGTCACGCCACATGGTGGGGTCGGATGAGGCGATCCTGGTAAAGTCTCGGAATCCGCCTGCTGAATATTCGAGGATATTCTCTTCATAGTGATCGTAGGATCCGACGGAATTGACCAGCGAGTAGGCAACCATGTGGGGAAGATGACTGATCGCGGCAAGGATCCGGTCATGTTTTTCCAGCGGCATCCGCACCACTTCACTCCCCGCGATGGTCCACATCCGATCCACCAGATCCAGCGCAGCGGTATCCGTTCTGTCAGTCGGGGTCAGGATACAGCGTTTCCCCCGGTAGAGAGTCGCAAATGCCGCTTCAGCGCCGCTCTGTTCTGTTCCCGCAATCGGATGTCCCGGGACAAAATGAATACCCTCCGGCAACATGGGATCAAGTGCCCGGGCGACTTCGCCTTTCACACTGCCTCCGTCGGTGAGAATCGCCCCCGGCTTTAGCCCCGGCATCAGGGTCTCGGTCACTCCGGCCAGAGAACAGACCGGAGTCGCGAGAAAAACAACATCCGCGTCCCGAACCGCTTCCACCGGATCACGCGAATAGCGATCAATCACCCCCAGCTCGACAGCCTTTTCAAGGTTCGGCTTACCCCTGCCGCATCCGACAACTTCACCGACCGCACCCGCCTCCCTGAGCGCCAGCGCCAGGGAGCCGCCGATCAGGCCGACGCCGATGACGGCCAGCCTCGGGATCAGAATTCCATTCTGCATATCAGCTACCCCCCTCCTCGGTGTTGCGGTTGGCGAGCGGATAGGAACCAAGAACCTTGAGGAAATGACAGCAGTTGCGCAATTCTTCGATGGCATCGGCAACCGGTGCATCCGTGACATGCCCTTCCAGATCAAGGAAGAAGATATATTCCCAGGCCTTCTGCTTCATCGGGCGGCTTTCGATCTTGGCCAGATTAATCTGCCGTTTGCTGAACGGTTCAAGCATCCGGTAAAGGATTCCCGGCTCATCTTTGACGCTGAACATCAGTGAGGTTTTGTCGTGGCCACTCTTTTCCGGAGTCTTCTTGCCGATCACCAGAAATCGGGTGTAGTTGTTCGGATTATCCTCAATTTTGCCCTTGACCACCTGGATGCCGTACTGATCGGCGGCAGCGTGACTCGCTACCGCAGCCACAGTTTCATCTTCCGCTGCCATCTGGGCTGCTGCTGCAGTACTGGCGACATCGACCAGTGGCACGTCGGGGAGATTCTCCTCCAGCCAGCGCCGGCACTGGGCTAATGCCTGTGGATGGGAAACAACCTTGCCGACCTGCTCCAGACGACCGCTGCGTGACAGCAGGTCATGGGAAATTTCCAACAGCACTTCAGCAATCACCTGGAGGTCGGAACTGATAAACATATCGAGGGTGTGATTGACGACACCTTCCGTCGAATTCTCCACCGGGACAACCCCGTAATGGGCTCGCCCACGGTCCACCTCTTCAAAAACCGCCGGGATGCTCTTCATAGGCACCAGTTGTGCTGAAAGGCCGAACTGGCGCATCGCGGCAACATGAGTGAAGGTTGTCTGCGGTCCGAGGAACGCAACCTTCATCGGCAGCTCCAGCGACAGGGACGCAGAGATGATTTCACGGAACACCTTGCGCACCGCGCTGTTCGGAAAGGGGCCGGGGTTGGCCCCTATCAACCGTTCGTAGATCGCTTGTTCACGGCTGGGGACGTAAAATTCACGGCTTTCTCCCGACTTTGCCCTGCCGACGTCCAGCACAACTCTGGCGCGGCGATTGAGCAGATCAAGAATCTGATCATCTATGCTATCGATCTGATCACGCAGGTTTTTCAGGTCTTTCGGCATGAATTTCTCCTGTCTTCAGAATGGAGCATGGACTGTATCCCATTCACCATTAAAAATCAATTTCACCTGTTATTTCAATGACAACAGACAATAATTCGAAACGGCTGAATATGTTACGCCGATGGCTGATCCTAGCATGGAAGCGGTTCCATGACCGGACTGCGAGACTCACAACATTTTTCCATTTCTCCACCCCTGCTCACACTTGACCACCGGAGAACACAAGCTTAAACTGCTGCTGGACAAATATTGAATTTATAACTTCCTCCTGCCGTCATGCAAAGGTTTGTTTATGTCGATCTCCTGTAAAGTTAAGGATTGTATAGAAAGTGCCTCCTGGATCCGTAAAATGTTTGAAGAAGGTGCCGCTCTTCGTGAGCGGTACGGCGCAGACCAGGTCTTTGATTTCTCTCTCGGCAACCCGACTGTTGAACCGCCGGAAGAGTTCCTTGCAGCACTGAAAAAGCTGGCGGACAACCCGATCCCGGGGATGCATCGTTACATGAATAATGCCGGTTACGATGAAACCCGTGCCGCGGTTGCCGAAGTCGTTTCAGGAGCCTGCAATAATCCGGTGAGTGCGGCCCAGGTCGTCATGACCTGTGGTGCCGGCGCGGCACTCAATGTGGTCCTCAAAACCCTGCTTAACCCAGGAGATGAGGTCATCATCCTCACCCCCTTCTTTGTCGAATATAAGTTTTATATAGACAACCAGGGGGGAATTCCGGTCACCGTCGCCACTGACGAAAGATTCCAGCCAGACCTGACGGCGATCGAAGCGGCAATCACGCCAAAAACCCGGGCGATTATCATCAACTCGCCGAATAACCCCACCGGCGTCATCTACCCGCAGCCAGTACTCGCAGCCCTGGGAGAACTGCTGACAAGAAAAGAACAGGAACTGAAGCGACAGATCACAGTCATCTCGGACGAACCCTACGCCCGCATCAGCTTTGATGAAGAGGTTCCACATATTTTCCCATGCATCAAAAATGCGGTCATCGTCACCTCGCATTCGAAAGACCTCGCACTGCCCGGGGAGCGGATCGGGTATTTGGTTGCCAATCCGGCCATGCCCGACGTCGACCTGTTCATTCAGGGGGCGATCTTCTGCAATCGTGTCCTCGGGTTCGTCAATGCCCCGGCCATGATGCAGCGTCTGGTTGCCGGGCTGCAGCACTCCAGCGTCGACATCGAGGAATATCGCTACAAGAGGGACCTGCTCTACAATAAACTGACTGAACTTGGTTTCGAAATCATCAGACCGGGTGGCGGTTTCTACCTGTTTCCCAAGTCTCCACTGGCAGATGATGTTGAATTTGTCAGATTGGCACAGAAGCACCTGATCCTTCTGGTTCCCGGCTCCGGCTTTGGAGCCCCCGGTTACTTCCGGATTGCCTACTGCACTGATAACGACATCATTGAGCGGAGCCTGCCCGCCTGGGAGAAGCTCGCTCAGGAAGCTGGTTTGTATTCTGCCTGAGCAGTGGGACAGAACCGATCGCCGAACCTCTGAGCCTAGCCCGATCGCTGTGCCCTGACACTGGCCATACAACTATTGAAAAACTGTTTGCTTTTGATGTAGGCTGTTGGACTTGTATCAAGCTTTGAAAATGCCGCTTCCCGGAGGTTTCCGTCTATGCGTTGGTTGATTGCCCTTTTTCTTGTTATCAGTTTCATATTGTCTGGCTGCGGGGCGGATACGACTGCAACGAAAGAGAATGATTTTTCACCTCTATCTGACATCATCATCACCTCGGAAAATCCGTTTATCGCCAACAAGACCAGCAACCAATTCACAGCGACGGGCAATTTTTCCGACCTCTTCACCACTGACATCTCCGATCAGGTCATCTGGACCTCCTCCGATGAGGGGATTGTCACTGTAGACAGTTCGGGACTGGCCAGCGCCGTTGCTCCAGGAACCGTTCAAATTTCGGCGCTCCTGGATGGCGTGGTGGGGTTCTTTTTTCTCACAGTAACCGATGCGAAACTGAGTAGAATCGAATTGCTGCCGATTCTGCCGACGGTGTCCAAGGGGTTGGCCCAGCAATTTTCCGCCGTCGGCATTTTCAGCGATGCCAGCACTCAGATTTTGACCGACACCGTAACCTGGACCTCGCTGGATGGAGATGTGGCAACCATTGACCAGACCGGCCTGGCGTCTGCGCTGGAGGAAGGCGTTTCCAACATCACCGCCGCCTTCGACGGTATCACCGAAACGACGACCATGACCGTTGTCGATGCCGCGCTGGTCTCCATTGAAGTGTCCCCCGCCGCAGCTGTCGACATCCCCCAGAGGGTCAATGTCAAGTACCTTGCGACAGGCATCTATTCCGACAACAGCCTCAGACCGATCACCACCCAGGTCAACTGGTCATCTTCAAATCCGGCCGTTGCCACCGTCGACCCTCTCGGCATCGCCGTCGGATCCACCGCCGGGGAAGTTCTGATCACCGCCTCGATGGGCTCGATTTCAGATACGGCAACTCTGTCCATTACTGCGGACAAGTTGGTTGAGATCAGGATTGTCCCTGCGACACCGAGTGTCACCCAGGGTGCAACCACCGCATTGACAGCGGTCGGCATCCTTGACAACCTTGCGGAGTTCGACATCACTAAAGGGGTCATCTGGGCCACCGACAATGAAAATGCAACGGTCAGCAATAGCGCTCCGACCGAGGGGATAGCGACTGGCATCACCCCGGGAACCACCGTGGTGACAGCAACTTCGGGCAACATTACTTCAGAACCGGTCACCCTGACGGTCAATTAATAAGATCAGCTGCCGCAGGTAGCTTGACTGGAGCATACTCCAGGGAGGATCTGTTGAAACAACTGTACATCAGGCTCATCTGCTCCATTTGTCTGTTGCTCTGCATGGCGACAATTGCCTCCGCTCAGCATGCCCAGCCCTATTTAAGCCTCACTGGGGGACTTCAACTGGCTGATGAGATGACGCTTTCCGATCAGACCGGAGATTATACTCTCGATTTTGAAGATGGTTTTTTTACTGGCGGGGCTTTCGGTTTCTATCTCGGAGACGCGTTTCCGCAGCTCGGCAAAGGACGGATCGAGCTGGAGGTCGGCTTTCGCTATAACGAGCTGAAGGAGGCACACTTTGCCACCGGTACCGATCCCGCATACGGGGAGATGACGACCATCAGCGTCATGCTCAACACGCTTGCGGAGTATAGAAATTACTCTCCATATTACATTCCGTATGTCGGCGTCGGGGTTGGATTTGCGCATGTTGCCATGATCGACACCCGGGTCGGGCTGAGCCCGATGATAGACGATGAAAGCCTGCAGATCGCCTATCAGGCTCTTGCCGGCGTCAGCATCCCGCTCAGAGAAAAACTGGCCCTGGATTGCGGTTACCGCTTTTTTTCAACCCTTGACCCGGAATTCACCGATGCCCAGAATCGCAAGGTCAATGCTGAATATGGTAGTCACGCAATTGAACTTGCACTGCGGCTCAGTTTTTAAAACCGGTGTTCTGCCTGCTCGCCGAACATGATCTCCACATGCCCAATCCAGGCTCGCTTCCAACGGGCCTTTCGCTCTTCTTCAGTCTGATCTGACAGTTGTTGTGCCGGAGGGATGATGGCCCTGCGATGTGCAGACCATTGATACTGTTAGCATTTAACACGGCATACAGGGTTCCATCGAGCTCACTGGCGATAAAAGGATAGACCCCGCACTGACGGCAGATGTAGGCATCTGCAGCCTCTGAGCCGAAACGATAGGTCTGCAGCAACGTACGGTCCTTGATTCGAGCGACCAGTTTTCCTTGTGGATGTGACGTGTAACAGGCCCCCTGCTTTGTGCAGAAAGAACAATCGCAGGTTCGGATCGGCAACTCTGTTTTCTGCAACGGGGAAGTAAATTCGTATTCAATGTTGCCACAGTGACAACGCCCCGAAATTTCATAGAGAGCACTCACCTCTTCACTTTTTCAGCAACGGGTCCCGCTGCCGCTTTCCAGGCATCGAAACCACCGTTGATATGGCAGACATTCTCCAGCCCCATCTGCTGAACAACTTGGGTGGCCAAAGCTGAACGCCAGCCCAGGTTACAGTAAAAGACAAATCGTTTGCCCGGGCTGAAAATCTTATTATAGTAGGGGCTGTTCGGATCAACCCAAAATTCCAACAGGCCCCTGGGCGCATGAAAGGCTCCGGGAATCATCCCTTCACGATAGAGCTCCCTGATATCACGCAAATCAACCATGACCACTTCGTCATTGCGGTAGAGGTTGAGTGCCTCTTCAACAGAGATGGTTTCAATTTCAGCTTCGGCGCGCTCTACGAGTTCACGGAATCCAACTTTCATAATTCCTCCCTGATTGACCGTTATTTACTGCCATTTTTCAGCCGTCCTGACCCGTCAGGACGGCTACTGACATGACTCCGGAACCGGATGGAACACACGCCCTATTTTCCGCACAAAAACCAGACCGGCACTATCGCCGCGTCGTTGCTGTGGCACTTGGAGTAATTCTCCTGAGAACTCTATATAAAAAGGTGTCTCAGGGCGGATGGCGAAAAGACTATTCAATTCCGCTTCGATCTCCGGAAGGGGCCATACCCAGTAACGTTGCTGCTCACCGCATAAACGGACGACATCAACATCAACACCATAAGTATAGGTTGCGGAGTACATGTTATCGGTCGTTCTGTTAACCGTACAACCCGCCAGGATCAGGATCAGCACGGTAATGGACAACGACTGGGAGAGGCGCATCATAATTTTATCCTTTTGAAGGATGAGCGACAACAATAACACAAGAACGGAATTCTGCCTGAGTTGAAAAACCAGCTGCTGATTTCAGAGACAGATGTCCAGCCAAAAGACCGGAAGACGATTCGCAGAATTGCAATAAAAACTTTTTCACCTTTAAATTCCAG
>PKUD01000029.1 GCA_002869695.1 Desulfuromonas sp.
ACGGCGTTCAGAAGGGCTTCAGTGTATGGATGGCGTGGCTGCCGATAAAGATCGTCCGCCGAGGACAATTCGACGATCCGGCCCAGGTACATAACCGCAACCCGGTCGCTGATATGTTCGATGACCGCCAGATCATGAGCGATAAAGAGGTAGCTCAGGTTGTATTGCTTCTGCAGGTCGCGCAGCAGATTAAGGATTTGTGCCTGAATCGACAGGTCAAGAGCCGATACCGGTTCGTCGGCGACAATCAGTTCAGGTTCAACCGCCAAGGCTCTTGCTATGCCCACTCTCTGGCGTTGACCACCGGAAAATTCATGAGGATAGCGGTGGTAATGATCGCCACCGAGACCAACCTGCTCGAGAAGCTTCATCACCCGATCCCGTACCGTGTTTCTGCTTGCAAGTCGATGGATCAGGAGAGGTTCGGTGAGGATGTCGCCGACTGTCATCCGCGGGTTGAGCGATGAAAAAGGGTCCTGAAAAATCATCTGCAGCTTGCGACGATATGGTCGCAGTTTACGTGGATGGAGCTTAAGCAGGTCCGTTTCACCGTAAAGAACCTGACCGGCGTCGGCGCGTTGCAGGTTGAGTATGGTTTTTCCGGTCGTGGATTTTCCACACCCTGATTCGCCGACCAGGCCAAGTGTCTCACCGTTGTGGAGGCTGAAGCTGACATCATCAACGGCGACCAGGCGTCGATCAGTTGATCCCGGAGAGCGAAAGGTTTTGCGGAGGTTTTTTACCTGCAAGAGAGTTTTCATTCAATACCTCCAACACCTGACTAAATGGCCCGGTTCCGTTTCTGTCAGTGGTGGGCATTGATTGCCACATGGTGCAAATGGCTCGGGGCAGCGTTGCAGAAATGAACATCCCTCACTTGCCTGTGTCGCATCCGGGACCTGCCCCTTGATCGTCGGCAGTGGGCCTTTGTTACCGAACCTGGGGATGCATGCCAGCAAGCCACGCGTGTACGGGTGCATAGGGTTAGCAAAAATCTGGCTGACCGGGGCTTGTTCGACGATCAGCCCGGCATACATGACAGTGACGTGATCTGCGTGCGATGCGACGACACCGAGGTCGTGGCTGATCAGCAGGGTCGCCATCTGTTTCTCGTCGCCGAGTTTGTCGAGCAGATCCATGATCTGTGCCTGAATGGTGACGTCCAGAGCCGTTGTCGGTTCATCGGCAATCAGGAGTTTCGGGTTGCAAGCCAGGGCCATGGCAATCATCACGCGCTGCCGCTGTCCACCGGAAAGCTGGTGAGGATAGTCCCTCAAGCGCTTTTCCGGGTCCGCAATGCCGACCTGATGCATCAACTCCTTAACCTGCTCAAATGCAGCAGCATGGTTCAAGCCGCGATGGAGCAGCAGCACTTCAGCAATCTGATCGCCGATCCGAAAGACCGGGTTGAGGGATGTCATCGGTTCCTGAAAAATCATCGATATGCGGTTGCCGCGAATCCTGCGCATTTCCAACAGTGGCAAGCGCAGCAGGTCCTGATCTTCGAAGCGGATTTCACCTCCGACAATTCGACCGGGCTCGGGCAGCAGGCGCAGCAGTGAGAGGGCGGTCATCGATTTACCGCAACCAGATTCTCCAACCAATGCCATCGTTTCTCCGCTTTTGACAGAGAAGGACACATCATCAACGGCTTTGATCAGGCCAGAGCGGGTAAAAAAATAACTTTGCAGATTTTTTACTTCAAGAAGAGGCGGCATTTAAAAATCCATAATAATTTTTGTGTCATAACTACACGGAATAGTACGGCCGGTCAATAGTCTGCATGACGCAATGCCCGTTCGGATGGTCCTTTCAGATCAAGCTAATTCCCGTGGCATGATTTATGTGATAACGTCAAGTCACCGCAGGCCTTGATCATGCTACAATAATCGTCAGTCAGTCGTCATTGTGGACCGGCCTGCAAAGTCAGAAAAATCTTCAGACAAGGGCAACAATTAACGATGGAAACGGCCAGAGTCGACCTTCATCTGCATTCCACCTGTTCGGACGGGATTTACCCTCCTGCGGAAGTGGTGCGTCGTGCTGCGCAGGCCGGCATGTCTGCGATTGCCCTTGCAGATCACGATAATATTGACGGCATTGATGTCGCGCAGCAGACCGGCAAGGAACTTGGTGTGTTGGTTATGGCCGGGGTTGAGCTGTCGAGTCAGTGGGAATCATACCAGGATATTCATCTGCTCGGATATGGTTTTGATCACCATCATCCCGAGTTGCAGAAAGAACTTCGTGAATTTCAGAATTTTCGATCTTCACGTAACCGGAGAATTATCGAACGGATCAATGAAAAACTGCAACATGAAGGACGCAGCCCGCTGGATCCGGATGCCGTGAGAAGTATGGCGGGGGGGACCATTGGCCGGCCGCATATCGCCCGAGCATTGCAGGACGCGGGCTACGTGGACGGAAATGATGCGGCCTTCGAGCGTTATCTGATCCCCTGTAACGTGCAAAAACGTTTTTTTCCGATAGACCAGGCTATCGATCTGATCCATCGCAGTGGCGGTGTTGCCGTTCTCGCTCACCCTCCCTATATCACCCGTGATCGCTTTGAACTGGAGCAGCTGATCAAATTGTTTGCCTGTTTTGATCTCGATGGGATTGAGGCTTACAATAATGGGGCCAGCCTTGAAGATATTGACTGGGCGATCCGACTTGCCCGAAAATACGATCTGATTGTGACCGGTGGTTCCGATTTTCATGGCACAGAAGGGTCTGAGGTGCAGATCGGCTGTGGTTTCGGTCAGTTGAAAATTCCTTACAGGTGTGTCGAGGAAATATGTGAAGCCCGTCAGCGCCGCCAGCGCTATCGCGCAGGTTAGCTTGTGCGTGGCCCATACCGCACAGCGGCTAGCCGATAAATATATCGAACAGGAGAACCTTATGTCTGCAGACGATCTGCAAGGGCAGATTAAAGAAGGGATAGCTGAAGCCAGAAAGGGGAATACCCTGCTTGCGCGGATGTATCTGGAAGAAGCGATCAAGCATACGCGGAACCCGGAGGTCCTGGCCTGGTACGGCTACTGTCTGGCGCGCGATAAAAAGTCATTCGGTCAGGCGATAGGTCTCTGTAAGGAAGCTCTGGCTGAGGCTCCGCATAACTCCGATATCTATCTGGCGGTCGGTAATATTTACCTGCTGGCCGGCAAGAAAAGGAGTGCCATCAGCGCGTTCAATAAGGGGCTGAAAATGGGACGCAATGATGCCATCGTCAAGCAGTTGCATGATATCGGTTTGCGTAAGACACCGGTTCTGTCATTTCTCGACCGGGACAGTTTTCTGAATGTATATCTGGGACTCTTTCTCACCAAATTGAAACTGCGCTGACGGGGTATCCGAATTTTAAAAAAGAACAGAAAAGGCCGTCAATTCATGACGGCCTTTTCTGTAGGTCTTCGTCTCAGCAATCCTTCCACTGGGCTTTACGCTTTTCCAGGAAGGCCGTCATCCCTTCCTTCTGATCTCTGCTTGCGAAGCAGAGACCGAACAGCTCAGCTTCGTAGTCGATCGCTTTGTCAACCGGCATCTCAAGTCCGTTATCGACTGCTTCTTTTATCAGGCGTACCGCCACCTGTGGCTTGCCGGCAATCTTCTGCGCCATCGCCATTGCAACGCTCATTAACTCCTGCGCAGGGACCGTTTGGTTTACCAGCCCTATTTTCTCAGCTTTTTCGGCATCGACCATATCGCCGGTCAGCATCATCTCCTTGGCCCTGCCTTTGCCGACCAGGCGGGGCAGTCGCTGTGTTCCGGCCCAGCCCGGGATGATCCCGAGATTGATCTCCGGTTGGCCCAGTTTGGCTGTCTCCGCTGCCAGCCGGATATCACAGGACATCGCCAGTTCACAGCCACCACCCAGGGCATAACCGTTGATGGCCGCGATAACAATCTTCGGTGAATATTCAATCAGGCTGAAGAGCCGCTGTGCCTGACGGGCGACAGCGCGTGCCTGCATCGGATCGAGTGGTTGCATGGCTGAGATGTCACCACCGGCAACAAACGCCTTTTCTCCGGCTCCGGTAAGAATAACCACTTTCACTGACCCGTCAGCGTTGAGTTCTGTGAAGGCCTGTTCAAGTTCCTGCAGCGTGACGGGATTCAGTGAGTTGAGAGCTTTCGGTCGGTTGATGGTGAGAGTGATCACATTGCCGGATTGTTCCAGCAACAGGTTCTGATAGGTCATGTCGTTCTCCTGTCTGATGCAATGAAAAAATCAAAAATTTCTCTGCCTGTTTATCCGTTGCTTTGTATGACGTGTTGCTACTGCGTTCCAGGGATCGTCCGGCCAGGGGTGTTTCGGATACCGGCCTTTCATCTCCTTTTTGACCTCCGGGTAAACCTCGTTCCAGAAAGATCGTAAGTCCTGGGTGACCTGTAAGGGTCGGCCGGCAGGGGAGAGCAGGTGAAGCTGAAGCGCGACTCTTCCGTCCGCTATCCGCGGGGTGTCGGCTTCTCCGAACATCTCCTGAAGCTTGACCGCAAGGACCGGACTGTTCTCCGTTCCGTATTGAATCCTTATATTGGAACCACTTGCAACCTTGATCCTTTCCGGTGCCAGCCTCTCAAGATGCTTCAACTGCTGCCAGTCGAAAAGGGATTGCAATGCGGTGAGCAGATCGATGCTTTTCAGGTCTTTTCTGGTCCTCGCCCTGCCGATAAAAGGAAGCAGCCAGTCATCTATATTTTCCAGAAGTTTGGATCGAGTTAGTTGAGGCCACTTCTCTTCGGGAAAGGCTTCTTTCACCAGGCGTACACGGGCGATAAAAGCCACCACCTGGGGGGTCCAGTCGAGCAGCTCAAGCCCCTCTGAACGAAGCGCGTCGAGTATCACCCTGGCTTCTTCTTCGGCAGAAATTTTGATGGGCTTTTCCATCAGGTTCAGTTTGCCGAGGCAGCGCACTGAACGGGCGACAATGCGACCGTCTCTGCTGTGCCAGAAAACCTGTTTCTGCCATGGACAGTCCGGATAGATGGCGAGGATCTCATTCAGGTCCAGAGGGGAGGCCTGAATAATTTGGTCTTCATCACCCCTGCCGATAACTTCGTTTGCCACCAGAAACTTTTGCTTTGTCAGGGGGGTATTTTCTCTGAGGTATCCGCCATTTCCCGATGTGAACCGGTAACGGTTCTTTTCTCCCTCCCTCAGGCGACCGATCCGGTCAGGAAATGCACAGGCGAGCAGCGTACCGATGTGGGACAGGTCGTATGCAGGACAATTTTCTGTCGAGGGCAGTTTGTGAAAATTGCGCCAATAGTTGACGGCCTGTTCCGTTTTACGGAACTCATTAACGTTGCCCTTCTTGCGGCTTCTCCAGAGATGTTCAAGACTGGTTTGCAGGTCGGATTCAAGCCTGCGCCCGGACGGGGGCTCGGAGAACAATCCAACCAGATCACAGGCCAGAGGCAGGCAATTCAGTTCTTTTGCAACAAGGAGCATTCGTCCCAGACGGGGATGAGCCGGAATCTGAGCCAATCGCTTGCCCAGTGCTGTCAACTGACGTCTTTCGTCCATCGCTCCCAGCAGCTGCAGTAGTTGGCGTCCGGCTTCGAGATGTGCTGCTGGAGGGGGGTCAAGCCAGGTTAACTCCTGGGGATCAGAAAGTCCCCAGTTTGCCAGTTCCAGCGCCAGCGGCGCGAGGTCAGCATTACGTATTTCCGGCGGGGTGAAGGGGAGCAGGCTGCCGTGGGTGCCAGCATTCCAGAGGCGATAACAGGTCCCGGGTCCGAGGCGTCCCGCCCGTCCGGTACGCTGTTCTGCGCTGGCCTGAGAAATTCGCACCAACTCCAGACGCGTCAGACCACTGCCCGGGTCGAATCGGGGTTGTCGCGCAAAGCCGCTGTCGACGACTACGCTGACTCCTTCAATGGTCAGGCTCGTTTCGGCGATATTGGTCGCCAGCACGACCTTGCGATTTTTCCCAGGTCTGATAGCGGCTTCCTGATCCGAGTAGGAGAGGCTGCCGTAGAGGGGATGTATATCGACATCTTTCAGCCCCCTGAGGATGTCCTGGCAGCGGTTGATTTCACCCGCACCGGGAAGAAAAGCCAGGATGTCGCCGACAGTTTCATGCAGTGCTTTTCGAACCGCCGCCGCTGTCCCATCAACCAGCGCATTAACTGTCTGGCTGGTATGATGAACGGTAACGGGGAAACTCTGGCCCTTGCAGGTCAGTATCGGTGCATCGAGTCGCCCTGCCAATTGCTTTCCATCGAGGGTGGCGGACATGACAAGAATTTTCAGATCTTCCCGCAGGCCGGTCTGGGTATCCCGACATAGAGCCAGGGCCAGGTCACTGTTGAGATTGCGCTCGTGAAATTCATCAAAAATGACCAGCCCTACGCCCTTCAATTCCGGGTCGGACTGCAAGCGGCGGGTCAGAATGCCTTCGGTGACGACTTCGATACGCGTTTGTCGTGAAATCTGACGTTGGTAGCGTATCCTGTAGCCGACGGTTTGGCCGACCTTTTCCCGCGTCAACTCAGCCATGTATCGCGCAGCATTAACAGCAGCCAGTCGACGCGGTTCGAGCATCAGGATTGTCTTTCCCTGGAGCCAGTTTTCTTCAAGCAAAGTCAACGGAACCAGGGTGGTTTTCCCGGCTCCTGGTGGTGCTTGCAGGATCACCGCCGGATGGTTGGAGAGGGTGGTTTTCAACTCATCCAGTATGCTGTGGATCGGCAGGGTCATGCCTGCAGTGTGTCGTTAAACTGCTTGAAGCGGTTCACCGCACTGCTAATCTCATCCTCTCTAATGTTGCCGAAGGCCAGCCGCAGGTAGCTCTCCAGTTTTGGTCCGAAAACTTCCCCCGGCAGGCAGATCAGGTTGGCTTCATCGACCATGCGCCTGGCCGCTTCCCGCCCGGTCAGCTGATGCCAGGGATGCCGGACCCAGGCGAAGAATGATCCGCTGGCGGCCAGAGTGAAGGGGTTATCGTCACAGATGAAGGCATCACGGAACAGGTTGTGGCGCCGCTGCATCATGTGGGCGTTGTCGAGGACCCAGCTGTCAAGATGTTTACAGCCGAAAGCGATGGCGTGCTGGGTGATGCGCGGCGGGCAGACGATCATGGCGTCCTGGGCTTTGAGCGCGTGATGAATAAACTCTTGCGAGGCCACCAGTGCCCCGGCGCGAAACCCTGTCATGGCAAAGGTCTTGCCGAAAGACGCGATGTGGACCAGCGTTTCTCCCCAGTTTTCTTTTTCGAACAGGTGATGGGGTGGGGCATCGATAAAGGCATTGTAGGTTTCATCCAGCACCAGGGGGATATTGTGTTTTCGGGCCAGCTGATACAGTTCTTCCAGTTGCTCTGCCGGTATAACCGCACCGGTCGGATTGCTCGGGGTGACCAGCAGAATAGCGCGGGTTTTGGGGGTGATCAGGGCGGCGATCTGAGCAGTATTCGGTCTGCCGTTGTTATTCATGTCACAGGGCGCGTAGACCGGTCTGACGCCCATCGCCTGCAAACCCATGGGGTGATCGAAATAGGCGGGCAGCTGCAGGATGACTTCATCCCCGGCTCTGCACAGAACCGTCATTGCCAGCCAGAAAGCCTGGCTGGCGCCGATCGTTATGCAGATTTCTTCTGCAGCGGGGCCGTCGTTATAATGTCTATGATACCAGTGACAAAGCTCTTCGCGCACTTCAGGCAGCCCTTCGTCAGGGCTGTATTTACAGGTGGCCGGATCACTCAGTTTTTCTTTTATATGGTTCAGCAAGGACGGTGGGGAGGGGTAATCCGGAATAGCCTGGCACAGATCGACCAGCGGTTTGTCTGCAGAAAAGTTCCTTCCCTCCAGCCAGCTTTTGACTTCGGAGATGGGTGGGAAATGGACACTAAGAATGTTTTGTGAAAGTTGAAACGCCATAGGATTATCTGGTTCAGGGCTTTTTCACCACAGAGAGCACGAAGTTCGCATAGAGGATCAAAAGCGCTGCCTCTTTAGAATTTAAAATTAAAGACAAAAAACTCATATTTTCAGCTGCGAAAGAAGTCAAGCCATCAGAATCATCTCCATCCGCAGTTCGCTGATCCGGATTCTTTCGTACTCAAGAATAACAGCTATGAAAACAGGTTCATAGGAGAAGTTTTTCAGGAGGTTACAATCGGACCGGCAACCCCGGTTCGTTGTTTTTTTGATTTGCCAGGGCTAATGTTTGTTAAACCTCAAATGTTTGGTAGGTTTATATTTACTGCCGATTTTTCTGCTACTGCCACAACACCAACAGGAGGTGCCACTGCTGAGTTGAAATGGCTATATGAATCAGCACTTGAAAGAGGGAGGTCATTATGCTGACGGGTTTATTGCGCTGGGGATTACTGTTTCTGGGACTATGTTTATTGGTTGCTTGCTCTGATAACTCCGGCGGAGCAGCCCCGGAACAGGTCGCATTGCTTTTTGTCGGTCACGGTGAACCGGAAGCTTTTGAGGATGGAAACTGGCCCATTACCCACGATGATGGAAGCCCCTTTGGTCCACATGCTGAGGAGCTTGGAGTTCCTGCGATGTATCAGTATACGGAGTGGGCGGCGGCTTATGAAGAAATTGCCACGGCGATGTCCTATATTTTCACCGACCTCAATGGCAACGGTGTTCTTCATGAGGTCGAGATCTCACCGGCGGGTGATGTTCCCCCGTTCTTTACCTGGGAGGCTTTTCACTCCAGCGTCTACGATCATTATCAAGCCGTCGGAAACTACAGCCCGCATAATGCGTCCATCCGCGAACACATAGACAATCTCAATATTCAGGTCGATGGGGTAAAGATAGACACCTACTTGGCATTTCTCGATGCCGTTCCGCGCATTCCAGATGTCATCTGGCAAATCGACCAACTGGATAAATATCAAAAGATCGTTGTTGTACCGTTGTTGTTGGCCAGTTCGACGCACACCCAGGAAGTAGAAAATTTCATTCATGAGGTGGCTCACCTGACGAGTGGCATGTCCGTAACGGTGAGTGAACCCTTCTTTGAAATACCCTACATGAAAATGCGCCTAAAGAACGCGGTGGTGGGAATGGCCAACAGGTTGCGTGCGTCGATTCCGGAGGATGTTGACGATGAGGATATCGGCGTCCTTCTCGCGTCCCACGGGACGCCATACGTGCCACCATACCCGGAGTTTGGCTGGCAGCCAGGTGATATCTTTTCCAACCTGATCCTGACCGAAGATATCTTTCATCGAGAGATCGAACAGAGTTTTCCCTGGAAGACCGTTACTGGCCGAATGAACTATTCCACGCCGAGCATTGAAGACTCTCTGGATGAACTTGATGACGCCGGAATTTCGCATGTCATGGTGGTTCCCTCGGCGTTTCCGACGGCGGCACTGCATACCATGTGGGATGTGGCGAATGCGTCTGTTGGACATGCGGTGGTCCCGCCTGCACATCCGACGGGTACGTTACAGAGCATGGCGGACATGTCTGATGATGGTGTCGTGGTGCATGAACGGCCCTCCGGCATGATGGTCTATTACTCCGCCCAGGGGTTTGCCGACATGGAACCGGGGCGCAGTGAATTCCAGGCTGGTCTCAGCTTTGTCGGCAAGATCGGCGTGCTGGAGGTCCTCGAAGGGGTCTCTTACACCGGTGGCAGCAGCGTACTTGATGAAGAGCCGGGAGATGATTCCTGCCTGCCAGGGGAAATTTGTGTCACTCTGACCGCAGAAGAGACTACCGGCAGCGAACTGCGCCTGATGCTCTATGAGACAGAAGCGGGGCAGTGGCCGCAGGACTTCCGCTCCCTGCCGACGCCGAGTTGGGTGGTGACAGAATATCCCGCGGTGCCCGAGAACTTTCCGATCCGTATCCGGATTCCATTGGCAGAGAACCTGTTTGCGATCTCCAGCAACCCGCTGGCTGGAGCACGCCTCGGGCTGGCTGTTGCCACCGGAGTCTCTTCCATCATGGTTGTAGAGCCTACCGATGCCCGGGGGTTCTCCGCCTCGACCCTTGTCTATCAGCCGGGTGTTGCCATGGACTATGGAAGCGTTTCCCTGTCCGTGCCGGAAGGGGATGTGTGTGAGTTGAACCCGTACCACCCGACCTGCCTGACCGGACCCTTGTTCTGGCAGGACCATTTTCTCGGTGAGGAGGACTTTGTTCCAGGCGCGGTTTACATGGATGTGGCCGATATCGATGGGGACGGCACGGATGATCTGGTCACGGTCGGCGAGCCGCATTTCGAGGACAGCGAACTGCCGCTCACGGTCCTCAAACTCGGCGTTTATTATCTTAACGACGACCTGACTGTCCGTGAGATGGAAATCATTGATGCCTGGTCTGAAACTGACCCGGCGTTTTACAGCCCCTGGGGTGTGCGGGTCATTGATCATGGCGGGCAACCAATGATCCTCGTCGGAACCAATATACCCGGGCTGGCGCCGCTGGAGGACGGGTTCGGCAACGTCTTCTCCTATCGGATGGTGGAGGGAGCCTGGGAACGATCTGTCGTCAGGGAGAATAGCGATCCCTATAACGAGAACTACAATGCAATGATCGTCGTCACTTGCGATATCGACAACGACGGCGACGAAGATCTGGCCTTAAGTGGCGCTTTCGGCACGTCCTCACTGGGGAGCTGGATGGAAAACACCGGCGACCCTGTCGCGCCATGGACTCCTCATCTGAAACCGATGCCTGCAGGGACTGATCCGTTTATTCGCGGTACGCTGGCCTATAAATGCACCGATCTGGATGGGGACGATTATCCCGAGATTATTTATAATGGCATGTTCGACATTCCCGACACGGATCCACCGCGCTACCGGGGCGAAATCTGGCTTGGCCTGAATCCTGGGCCTGTAGACAGTGCGGATTCATGGCAGAAGGTTGTCATTGATGATGACAACTGGGCGTCAGCAGACATGTGGTTTCACGATTTTGATGGTGACTCCTATCCCGACCTGATTGCCAACCAGATCTTTAGCTCAACGGTGACCCGCTATACGCATCCAGGGGCAGATATCACTCAGCCGTGGCAATCGGACATCATTATTTCAGGGTTAACCTCGCCCAGTGATATGTGGCTGGACGATATGGATGGAGATGGTTTCATGGATGTCGTCAGCGCCGATCATACTGCGCATCGAGGGTTGTGGCACATGAACCCGTGACCGGGCAGCAGTGAACTGTGGAAGCCAAACCTGATCTTCCGTGACATTCGCATGCCAGGGGATTTCAGCATGACCGACCTGGATCAGGATGGAGATTTAGATTGGTTGGGCACGTCGATGACCCTGGGACAGGCATATATTGTTGAGCAGGTGCAGCCTGATCCAAGTCTGGTGGCGACGATTAAGGTGCCGGAGACCTTTACCGGAGAGGTTACCAAACTGCTGATCACACTTGCAAATGAAATTCCGGTGACCGGAGTGCCGATTGCAGTGCTGGCGTCGATCGACAATATCGATAAGGATGGCGATGGCAAGCTGGATGTTGACCAGATTCTTGGCTTGGAACAGGACCTGGTGCTGGCTATTGAAGATGTCGGGGTTGCCGGCGACTATCATGTTGTCGCAGCGCTTTACATGGAAGGTGGGGGGCAGTTCCAACCGGTACCAGGTGTTGATTATATGGCGGCCAGCAACAAGATTACCCTCGGCTCTGGACAGGCCGAAGTCGTTCTCGATCTGGTCATTGTTCCCTGATCCCGATTGCTGAAGACGATCCACAGCAGGGAACCGTAACTCCGGTTCCCTGCTGTGGGCAGCAATTATGCCCTTCTGATCATCTCTACCAGCAGTTCACTGACCTGGACCATATCATCAACGGAAACGTATTCATCCACCGAATGAACCTGTTCCATGCCGGTGCCAAGGATTACAGTCTCTATCCCGTGCTCATTGAAGATGTTCGCGTCGGATCCGCCGCCTGCTGCATTGATTTGAACCGGGCGTCCCAGGGCCGCGCCGGCCTCTGTGAAAAGCTTCAAGACTGGCGCGTTGGTTTGGACATCCATCTTCGGGTAGTCGTCCGTAATTTCGAGCGAGAGAGAGGCGTGAACCGGATTGCCGTTGAGTTGAATGGTGGCAGCGTCAACTTCTTCCTCCAGACATTTCAGCATCTTTTCTGTCTGAAGCCCTAATTTATCCGGATTGTGGCTGCGGACTTCCGCCTTCAGTGTGACCAGCTTCGGTATGATGTTGGAGGCCTGACCCCCCTCGATAACGCCAATGTTGGCGGTCGTCTCTTCGTCGATTCGACCGAGTTCCATCCTGGCGATCGCTCTGGCGGCAATATGGATTGCAGAAATACCGGTCTCCGGGGCGACCCCGGCGTGGGCTTCCTGACCGAATATTTTAATCGTCATCCTATTGGCTGCGGGAGCTCGGTTGATTGCCCGGTTGATGCCGTTGGTGTCGAGAGCCACACCCCATTTTGATTCGATTTTACTGAAATCGAGATGTTTGGCGCCGAGCAGGCCGATTTCCTCACAGACGGTGATAACGACCTCCAGGGGCACATGAGGG
>PKUD01000207.1 GCA_002869695.1 Desulfuromonas sp.
CTTGATGCTGGTGATCTGCGGCGCATGCTGTGACAACTCGGCACGCGGGGTCTCGATCGCCTTGGCCATTTCACCGAGGATATGGATACGTCCTTCCCGGGCTTGTTCAAGAGCCTGCTGCATGATCTCTCGGGTCACACCGGTGATCTTGATGTCCATCTGCAACGCGGTGATCCCTTTTGCAGAGCCGGTTACCTTGAAGTCCATATCACCTAAGTGATCCTCGTCTCCAAGGATGTCCGACAACACGGCGACATCCTCCCCTTCCTTGATCAGACCCATGGCAATGCCAGCGATCGCCTCGGANACCGGCACCCCGGCATCCATCAATGAAAGAGACGCGCCACAGACGGAAGCCATCGAGGAGGAACCATTCGATTCCAGAATGTCCGAGACAATCCGAATCGTATAGGGGAAATCTTCATGTTTGGGCAAAATCTGCGCGGCGCTGCGCTCAGCGAGCATCCCGTGACCGATTTCCCGACGGCCCGGGAAGAGGCGCATGCTGGTTTCGCCGACACAGAACGGCGGGAAGTTGTAATGCAGCATAAACTTTTTGAATTCCATGCCCTGAACATTATCCATTCGCTGCTCATCCACCCCGGTACCGAGGGTCGCCGCAACCAGAGCTTGAGTCTCACCACGGGTAAACAGGGCACTGCCGTGAGCGCGGGGCAGAACGCCGATTTCGCAGCTGATCGGGCGGATGGTGGACATGTCACGACCGTCGATACGAATCCGATCTCTGGTGACCATACGACGGACAACGGTTTTCTCAACAGAACCAAGCGCGGCAGAGATCTCGTCTTCGCGTTCCTCATAGGTCTCAGCCAGTTGCTCTTTGACCTCGGCACGGATGTCGGCCAGAGCTGCATAACGTTCCTGCTTGCTCTGGATTTTGACTGCCTCAACAACCTTCGTTTCAGCAAGCTCAGTCACCTTGGCAACCAGTTCCTCATCAACCTGGGGAGCAGCGAACTCGCGTTTCTCTTTGCCAACCAGCTTGGC
The DNA here is from genome assembly GCA_002869695.1 of Desulfuromonas sp. GTDB lineage: Bacteria > Desulfobacterota > Desulfuromonadia > Desulfuromonadales > Geopsychrobacteraceae > BM509. Next base: position 1,009 of record PKUD01000207.1, read on the forward strand.
CAGTTCTTCCTGAACCGCGATCAGGGGTTGCAGCGCTTGATGGCCAAAGAAGATTGCGTCAAGCATATCCTGTTCGGACAGAAAGTGCGATTCACCTTCAACCATCATCACCGCATCCCTGGAACCGGAAATAACAATCTCTACATCACTCTGCTCAATCTGCTCATTGGTCGGATTGGCGACAAATTGACCGTCAACCCGGCCGACACGAACAGCCGCAATTGGTCCCTCAAATGGAATGTCCGACACCGCAACTGAGGCCGAAGCCGCAACCATCGCCAGGGTATCAGGATCATTGACCAGATCGGCGGAAATGACCGATGGCATGATCTGGGTCTCAAACATATAGCCTTTGGGAAAGAGCGGTCTCATCGGGCGGTCGATCAGACGGCAGATCAGCGTCTCGCGCTCTGTGGAACCACGCTCCCGTCGGAAGAATGAGCCGGGAATCTTACCTGCCGAATAGAATTTTTCTGCGTAATTGACGGTCAGGGGAAAAAAGTCCTGTCCTTCACGCATTTTTCTTGCAGAAACCACGGTACAAAGCACCTTGGTTTCCCCATAAGAGACAATAACCGCGCCGTCTGCCTGACGGGCGACCTTGCCGGTTTCAATGGTTAACGGTTGACCATTGAATTCTACTTCTACCTTGTGATAGGCCATCAGTTCACTCCTTTTCTGAAGTTCCGACACCGTCGGACACTTCACTAAGCCTAATAAAAAAAAATAGCCAGGAGGGTGGCCTGAGAGAAATTCTACCTGCCTGCAGCGGCTAGAATTCCTCTCCGGACAGCCTCCAGAGCTATCGTGAAAAGACGAAAGGCAGCATGCTCACTCGGGAGAACATGCTGCCCTGTCTACCTGCGGATACCGAGAGCTTTGATTATTGTGCGGTAACGTTCTATGTCCTGCTTGATCAGATAATCCAGCAGACGACGACGCTGACCGACCATCTTCAACAGCCCGCGACGGGAATGATGATCTTTCTTATGAGTCTTGAAATGCTCGGTCAGATAAGTGATCCGCTCCGAAAGAAGTGCAATCTGAACTTCAGGGGAACCAGTATCACCTTCATGCCGTTTGAACTTATCAATGATTTCCTGTTTGCGCTCATTTCCAAGCAACTTGTTTTCTCCTTTTTTATATGTTCTGGATGCCGTACATTCCGGCAGTTAACGTCATCAAACGTGAGCAATGCTATTTAACATAGATGCAGACTACTGTAAAGGAATAATCGACTGTTTTCAAGAGCCAACAAAGACCCTTACCAGTTCAAAATCGCCGCGTTTTTCGCGTTCCCGTCCTGGGGCATAGAGAGCCATTGCGAGAAGCTGTTCACCCTGCATCAGGCGGACCAGCGACCCGGGTTCCGGCAACTGAACAAAATCTACAGACTCCGCCTGGGGCGGCACCCCGAAGCGTAGGCTGTCTGCCGCCGAGGGATCGAGATCCGCCGCCGGGTAGTTAGAGAGCGCGGACTCGATCGTCACCAAACCTGCAGACCCCTCAGCACCGGTCTCACCGAGACGTTCCAGGGTCACGCACTGCTCGATTGTAAACGGTCCACTGCGCAGGCGCCTCAAGGCCGTCAAGTGAGCACCGCACCCCAGAGCATTGCCAAGATCGTCAGCCAGAGTCCGGATATAGGTTCCTTTTGAGCAATCGACCTCGATTATGACTTCCGGAAAATCGCATGAAACAATGTCTAGACGTTCAATCTCAACCGTCCGTGGTTCACGTTCGACGTTTTTCCCCTGGCGCGCCAACTTGTACAGCGGAACTCCATCCTTCTTCAGCGCCGAGTACATCGGTGGCACCTGCTCTATCCGGCCGCGAAAAGCGGGCAGCAGCTCTTCCAAACGCTCCAGGCATTTATCCGGGAGGTCCCTGCGCTCAACGACTTCTCCTTCACTGTCGAGCGTCGTGGTGCTTTCCCCCAGCCCCAGTGTGGCCCGGTAGCTTTTATCTGCCATCAGCAAGAACTGGAGAACCTTGGTGGCGTTCCCCACCGCGACTGGCAGGACGCCGGTTGCCAAAGGATCGAGGGTCCCGGCATGGCCAACCTTGCGGGTTTTACAGATGCGCCGTACCCGGCTGACCACATCGTGCGAGGTCATATTCTGCGGCTTGTCGATCAGGAGCAGTCCGTGCATGTCAGGCTGAGGCAAAATATTGCTCTAACAGACGGAGTACCGTGTGGCGAACATCTTCAAGGGTACCGTCGATGGTCACTCCGGCAGCGTTGTGATGCCCTCCGCCTCCCAGTTTGCGGGCAAACTCACCGACGTCGACGGCCCCACGCGAACGGAAACCGACCTTGGTCTGCCGTTGGTTAATCTGGCGAAAGAAGACCGCGACCTCGACACCTTGAATGGCGCGGGGATAATTGACAAACCCGTCGGTATCCTCTGCTCTGGCCTCAGCAGCGTCCAACATCTCAGTCGACATCGTCACAGAAGCGTAGTTACCACATTTTGAAATCTCCAGGGTTGCCAAAACCAGAGAGAGCAACATCATTCGCTGCGCAGGTTGGCTTTCATACAAGCGGCTGGCGATATCCCAGGTATCGATCCCCATCCCGACAAGTTCCCCGGCAATAGTGAAAGCTTCAGGATCGGCATTGGAATAGCGAAAGGATCCGGTGTCGGAAAGGATCGCGGTATAGAGAGAGGTGGCCACATCAAGTGACAGGGTGAATCCGCAGGCTTTCAGAATTCGATAGATCAGCGCTGCCGTTGCGGAGGCAGAGGTGTCAACATAGCAGATGTCACCAAAATCTGAGTGGGGATGATGGTCGATATTGATCAAGGTCGTGCAGTAATCCGCCACCGGAACCCCGGCACGCTTCAACTCACCTGCATCCAGCACAAAACCGACATCGTAATGACGTGTTGGTGCTATGCTGGTCACCAGTTCATCGGCACCGGGCAGGAAAGCGAAATTATCTGGCACGCCATCAACATTGAGCGCAACAGCCTCTTTTCCCATCAGGCGCAGCGCCAAGCTCAGAGCCAGCGTGGAACCGATGGCATCACCGTCCGGGCTGCTGTGGGATGCAATCAGAAAGCTGTTACCCTGTTTAATCTGCTGTGCTATCGCCGCTATCATCGCCTACCAAGTCATCCTTCACCTGACGCAACAACTCATCGATCCTGCGTCCGGATTCAATCGCCTGGTCTAACTCAAAACGAAGCTCCGGTACGTACCGGAGCCGCATGATTTGACCTAGCTGACGCCTGATGTATGCGGCACTGCTGCGTAGACCGATTTCAGCACCATGGCGTTCTTCATCGCCGCCGGTAACGGTATAATAAATCCGTGCCAGACGAAGGTCGCGTGTAACATCCACCCCGGTTACTGTCACCAGAGAGACACGGGGATCTTTGACCCCGTGCATTAACATTTGCGATATTTCCTTATGTAGCTGCTCTGCTACACGTTCTGGTCTGAACTTGCTCAAGCGCTATTCATCTCCATAATGCAGTATTTCTATGTCGGACGCCACCACCTCTGCCAGACCGGAGCAGGTCATATCATCTTCGAGACGCTGGAACAGAGAGTGAATCAACGCTTCATCGCTACTCACCATGCAGAGTCCGAGAAGAGTCCGCTGCCACAGGTCGTGGGATCCGACCTCCGCTGCGGAAACCGGATAGGTCGCGCGAATCTTTGCCAGCACCTTTTTGACTCGCGAGCGCTTTTCCTTGAGACTCTGGCTACCTTCCAGCAGCAGATCGAGACGCAGAACACCGACCACCATCGGCTTGACTCCTTATCCGTGTCAGAATCAGAGCGATGTCTTGACTTCTTCCATTTCAAACACTTCGATTACATCACCAACTTTAATGTCGTTGTATTTTTCCAGTCCGATACCACATTCATAGCCAACTCCGACTTCTTTGACATCGTCCTTGAAGCGTTTGAGGGAATCCAACTTGCCTTCCCAGACAACCACGCTATCGCGTACCAGCCGGGCCTGTGCATTACGCTGAATCTTACCTTCGACCACATAGCACCCTGCAATGGTACCGATTTTTGAAACGTGGAAGGTATCACGGACTTCAACCCGACCGAGTTCTTTTTCTCGCAGGGTCGGTGCCAGCAGCCCTTCAATGGCGTCACGGATATCGTTGACAGCATCGTAAATAACGCTGTAGAGACGAATGTCTACACCCTCGGCTTCAGCCAGTAGCTTGGCCTTGCTTTCAGGCCTGACGTTGAAACCAAGTACAATTGCGTTGGAGGCGGTCGCCAAAGTGACATCACTTTCGGAAATGCCTCCCACCGCGGTATGGATGACCGTAAGACGGCAGGCATCGGTGGACAGTTTTTCCAGTGCTTCACGGACTGCCTCAACTGAACCCTGAACGTCGGCTTTGACGATAACCGGCAGTTCCTCGACAACACCTTCCTGCATCTTGGCAAACAACTGGTCGAGCGAAACCTTGCTGGTTTTTGCCAGATCGATTTCACGCTGTTTCTGTTGCCGGTGTTGTGCGACCTCTTTTGCCGCCTTTTCATTTTCAACCGCATGAAACAGATCGCCTGCATCGGGGACACCGGCCAGGCCGGTGACCTCAACCGGGAACGATGGGCCGGCTTCAGTGACTACGGTTCCCGCAGCACTCGTCATAGAACGAACCCTGCCGTAGTGCAGGCCGGCAACGATCGAATCACCGATCTTGAGAGTGCCATCCTGAACCAGCACCGTCATAACCGGACCGCGTCCCTTATCGAGCCTTGCCTCGACAACCGAACCTTTGGCCCGTTTGTTGGCATTCGCTTTCAATTCAAGAACTTCAGCCTGCAGCAGGATCATCTCCAGCAGGGTATCAAGATTGGTATGGGCCTTGGCAGAGACCTCCACAAATATCGTATCACCACCCCATGCTTCAGGTACCAGCTCGAATTCGGTAAGCTCCTGCTTGACCCGGTCAGGATTTGCCTCCGGCTTATCCATCTTGTTGATTGCGACAATGATCGGTACGCCCGCGGCCTTGGAATGGTTGATTGCCTCCTTGGTCTGCGGCATGACGCCATCGTCCGCTGCAACCACCAGGATAACAATATCGGTAACACCGGCACCACGAGCGCGCATTGCGGTAAAGGCCTCGTGGCCAGGAGTGTCGAGGAAGGTAATTTTCTTGCCTTCCAGTTCAACATCGTAGGCACCGATATGCTGGGTGATACCTCCGGCCTCACCCTCCGTGACATTGGCTTCGCGGATTGCATCCAGCAGACTGGTCTTACCATGGTCAACGTGACCCATGATGGTCACTACCGGAGGACGAATTTCCAGGTCCTCCTCGTTGTCGACCTTCTCGGACTCAGCAACATGCTCGAGAATCGTCTCTTCATCAAAAGCGACATTCTCAACTTCGTACTTGAACTCACTGGCCAGCAGTGCCGCTGTCTCGTAGTCGAGCGGGTGATTAATCGTAACCATTGATCCCTGACGCATCAATTCGGCAATCAGCTCATTGGCTTTGACGCCCATTCGTTTCGCCAATTCGCCAACAGTGATCGAATCGCTGATCCTTATGACCCGCTTGATTGCCTTACTGATGGTTATTTCGGTTTTTTGAGACTGCTTGGACTGTTTGCCACCTTTCTTTTTTCGTGGACCGCGGCCTGGTTCGAACACTTCAACGCGCCGACCCCGCCTTGAAACCATACCGTCCCGCTCACCATCATCGTGGCTGTGCCGACCCTTTTTCTTCTTTTTATTGCGCCCGGTGTCGCGATCGGGAATCGGCTCTGCGGGGATCATCGACGGAGCACTCTCGGGCCGCTTACGTCCGGCAGCAGGTGCCGCACCGGGTCTTCCCTGGGTGGGGCGTTCGGGACGAGCTGGCCTAGCGGGTCTTGCAGGACGCTCGGGACGGCCATTGCGCCTGCGGGTATCAGTCTCCTGACTGGGCGTGGGAAGCTCAACCCGACCAAGAATCGTGGCGCGATTGGCAGAAGTCTTTTCCACAGTCTTGGCTGCAGCTTTCGCCTTCTTGGCCACAGGTTCCTCCGGTGTCTCGGCGACTGGTTCTGCCGCTACTGCCGGAGGAGTCTCCTCCTGGGCAGAAACAGGCACCGCAGGCTCAGACAGTTCGGCATCCTGCGGCTCCTGAATACCCGGTTCGGGAGCTGCAACAGGTTCCTTCGCTTCGGCAGGTTCCAGAACAACCTCTTCGGTTGTTGACTGCTCTGCTACTGCAGGTTCGACAGGAGCTTCGCCCACCGGCTCTGCCGGTTGCTCTTCGACTGGCTTACGCACGACCGTCTTGCGACGTCGGATTAGACCAGGTTTTATCCGGGCCTCCTCGATCTTTTCTTCAGTCGGAGTATTGAAGGACTTAAACTTGTGCAAGTCCTCGTCCGACAGGGAGCTCGCATGCGATTTGACATCAATCCCGGCATCAGCAAGCTTGGCAATCAGCTCTTTGTTCTCGAGCCCCATCTCCTTCGCCAGTTCGTATACTCGTACGTTGCCCATCAATTCTCCCTTACCATTTCTGCTAATCTCTGCAATTCAATCAGAATCGCATCCGCCAAAGCTCCGACCTTTATCGCCACAGCACTCCGCTCACTCTTTCCGAGCAGCTGCCCGATTCGGTTTTTACCCAGCATATTAAACACCGGGACATCTTGTCGAGCGGCAACAGTTGTCAGTTTTTTACCGATACTCTCAGAGATGTCTTCACTGAGGATCAGAACTGCAAATTTTCCCTTTTTTTTCAGACTGTCAAGAACCGTGTTCGTTCCAGTTTCAAGCTGGCCGGATTTGCGGGCCATGCCCAATAATGATTCGACCCGTGCTAACAACTGTTCATGTAAGCCGGCCATTAGGGTCTCAACAGAGGCTGCCTCTGCCTGACCTTGAAAGCTTCTCTGAAACTGGCGCTTTTCAATTGCCTTTTCCAGGCATTCCCGGCTCAAGCAGGTATATGCACCGCGACCCGGTAATTTATGCCGGTAGTCAACCAGCAGTGTCCCGTCTGGACCGAGGACAAAGCGGACCAGTTTGTTCTGGTCGGCGGTCCGGCGGCAGGCAATGCAGGTACGCTGAGGCTGTCTGCCCTGGCGTGCAATCAAGACTTTTCCTGTTCCCCGTCCGGAGCTGCATCAGAATCATCGACAATCTCAACATCGACAATCTCAACATCGGCAGTTTCAGCTTCAGTTGAGGGTTCCATCTCTACAGTCTCCGCCGAACTATCGTTTTCGGCAACGACCGCCTCTGCGTCTTCAACGGCAGGTTCCTCAGCCTTCTCGGACTCCTGCTCTTCTTCCAACGCCCGGGATTCACTCTTGATATCTATTTTCCAGCCGACCAGTTTAGCCGCCAGACGGACATTCTGACCTTTCTTGCCGATCGCCAGGGACAGTTGGTCATCAGGGACTATGATTTCAAGGGCCTGGCCTTCGTCATCGACATAGACGCGGGAAACCTCAGAGGGAGCCAGAGCTGAGCAGGCAAAACGAGCAATATCGGGCGACCAGGGGATAATGTCGATCCGTTCGCCGCGCAGCTCCGAGACGACATTTTGAACCCGGGAACCACGCATTCCGACACAGGCGCCAACCGGATCAACATCCATGTCATGCGAGACGACGGCAATCTTGGCCCGACTGCCTGGTTCACGTACTGCGCCTTGGATCTCAACAATGCCTTCAGCAATCTCGGGCACTTCCGATTTAAAAAGCGAGATAAGCAGGCCCGGATGGGTCCGGGAGAGGATAATCTGCGGACCCTTGGCCGACATTTTCACTTCAGAGATATAGGCGCGCACACGGTCAGACTGACGGTAATTTTCCCGAGGGACCTGCTCCCGGTTGGGCAGCAGAGCTTCAGCACGTCCCAGGTCAACAATCAGATCACCCCGTTCGTAACGCCTGACTATGCCGTTGACGACTTCGCCGACGCGATGTTTGAACTCATTGTAGATCCCTTCACGTTCAGCTTCACGCACCTTCTGGATGATCACCTGCTTGGCAGTCTGAGCAGCGATCCGGCTGAAACTTCCGGCTTCCATCATCATCCCGAGAGAATCACCGACTTCCACATCAGGGTCGATTTCACGCGCTTCCTCGATATCGATCTCCTTGTAGGAATCGACGACCTCATCCACTACGGTCACAAACTCAAAGACCTCAACCTCGCCAATTTCTTCATTGAAATGCGCTTCGAGATCTCGCGTATTGCGAAACTTTTTGTTGGCAGCGGACAGAACGGCCGACTCGAGAGCTTCAACCAATACGTCCCGATTGATCCCCTTGTCCTTAACCACCTGATCGATGATGTGATTGAGATTGCCCACCATCTTGTATACCCCTTCTGTTAAATGGTCTGTTGCACGGATCGGCCGTACAACATAAATGACGTCTTTATCCGTTAAAATTCGAATTCCAGGTTCGCTTTTTCAATCTGATCCAGGGAAAAAGTAACCTGGCCACCCTTGGTATCGGTCTGCTCTAGCAGAATATGCTCACCTTCAACCCCCCGAAGTTCCCCGATAAAAGTTTTGCGTTGATATCCGCGTTGGTCGGGATCGCAGGGGAGCCGGGTTTTTATTTTTGCCCTGTTTCCAGAAAAACGCTGAAAGTCAGCCAACTTTTTCAGTGGACGGTCAAGTCCTGGAGATGAAACCTCAAGCTGATAAGCGGTTTCAAGCAGGTCTTCAACATCGAGCAGGGCAGCAATTTCTCGACTGGCATCGGCGCACTCGTCAAGATTGATTCCTCCCTCTTTATCCAGGTAGAAACGAAGCACCCAGCCGTGACTTTCCCGCTGGTATTCCAGCTCAACCAACTCAAGGCCAAGATCCTCAAGGATCGGTTGAGTCAACTGTTCAATCTGTTCCAGCAACTGCGCCACCAGTCAACCTCTTGACAATAAAAAAAGCGAGCCGGTTGGCTCACTTTCTAAGGTTCAACAAAACACTTGAGATATCTATCACAATCACTCAGTCTTTGCAAGCTTAATTTCCGCAGGCCATCAACGGCCGTCAGCTTGCGAACCGGCCGGCTATCGTCCGACAACAATCGGCTGCCGTCGACGACCCTTCTCGGTCAGGTATTTTTTCAGCAGTAGTTCTGGCATGTCTCGCCGGCACAGGTAGTCGCCTGATGCAGCAAGAAAGTCTTCTATCAGCTCATCAACCGTCACTGCCAGACGCCCTGAGGTGACCCCCATCCGTTCCAGACCCTTTCGATAGATAACAGTCTCATGGAGCGCTGAGGCAGTCCCCTGCAACTCCTCCGGCAGGTCTGACTGACTGGAGAGAACAGCTTCCACCGAGATAACAACCCGGTGGAAATCACCGTAATAACGATTGCTTTGATCATAAAAACGTAAACAGAGCCCATTGTTCAGCAATTTCTCGCAAACCGGGGTATTTTCAACCATTGCACTCCCCACTATCCGTTTCTGATGCGCGCACATGAAGTTCGTCCATCTGGCTCCACAGCCCCTGAAGAATTCTCACTTCACGCTCGCTCAACCCGGCTCTGCCGAAGATACGCCGAAAAGCGCGCAGGATATGATCAGGGTTCTGCGGGTTGAGAAAACCGACGTCAGCGAGAGTCTGTTTCATGTGTCGAAACATACCCTCCATGCTTTTACCGCTGGCCAACTGCTTCCGACCATGGCTCAGTCCGCTCAGGTCCCCCCGTGCCTTGCTGATTTCATAAAGACAAATGAGTACGGCCTGGGCGAGGTTCATCGAGGGAAGCTGCTCGTCGGTAGGAATGGTCACGAACCTCTGGCAGAGATCCAGTTCAGCGGTATGCAACCCCTTGTCCTCACGACCGAAGACCATCGCTACGCGGCCGTTGACGGCGTGAGGTAATAACTGCCTGGCAGCTTCGTCCGGATGGATCAGATCTTCGCGGTACTTGCCGAAGCGGCGGGTGGTCCCGTAACTCAGGGTACAGTCGCTCAAGGCCGCCTCAATGGAGGTAAAGAGCCGTGCCCTTTCCAGGACGGAGGTCGCATTGACCGCCATCTGACGTGCTTCATGAACGGTATGATCGGTCTGCGGATTAACCAGGCGCAGATCGGCCAGACCGAAATTCAACATTGCCCGGCAGACAGCACCGATATTACGCGGTCCCTGTGGTTCGACCAGAATGACACAGATATTTTCTAACAGCAAAGAGCACTCCAACAGTTGTTAAAGGACGACATCCTATCCAATCCCAAGGTCACCCAGTTCATACTGAACAACGGCCGCCCCGACAATGGCAGCTGTTTCAGTACGCAGTACCCGTGGGCCTAAACCGACCGGGACAAGACCACTTCTTCTGGCCTGGACTATTTCATGATCAGCAAACCCACCTTCCGGGCCGACGATCAACGCGAGTCGTTGACCGCTAAACTTCTGCAGTGCGTTACGCAGCGAACAGCGCTCATCGCCTTCGTAGAGCAGCAGGGCCAGGTCAGCCCGGGCAGCTTCCTGCAAGCACTCCTGCCACGTCAGGGGTGACCAGAGCTCTGGCAATTCTGCCCGGCGGGACTGCTTCGCCGCGCGCAGAACAACGTCCGGCCAGCGGTGTGACTTCTTCTGTTTGGCATCTCTCTGGGCCTGAGTCAAAGAACGCTGACTGACAAAAGGAACGATGCGCGCGACACCAAGTTCGGTCAATTTCTGCAGAACCAGTTCAAACCGCTCTTTTTCCGGGATCGCCTGATAGACATCTATTGCCAACAGCCTATTGGCAGGGGGACAACTGGTGAACGGGATGACAATCGCGCCGGTGTCATCAATCAAGGTGATTCTGGCCCGATAGCACTGCTCCTGTGGATCGACCACAGTCAGAACTTCGCCGGGCCGGGCTTGCCAAGCGCGGAGAGAGCCGACCTGTGACGGTGACAATCGAACTTCACAGTCGAATTGAGGGACTTCCGGCAGCAGGATCTGGCTGCCGGGGCCGCCGCTATTCATACATCTGCGGATTGAAACCATGTTCTCGATAGCTGACAAAACGTGAGCGCGCCTGATCCGCCAAATCATTATCATATGTTTCAGCGAAATCGACGACTTGGTCGAAATGTTTTATGAAATCGATACTACAGGGTTTCCCCATGATCAGAACCGTTGCGGCATTCGGATTTTCCTGGTCCGTGGTGATAACGATCGGTTCATCCAGGCAGTCCACGGACCCATTATCATAGGCGTGCGGGATAAATGACCCCTTATCCCAAACCCACATAAACCGATCAAGCGTGATCGCCTGGTTATCGTCCTGCACGATAATAAGAACCCGCTTCCCTTCGGCGAAAAACGTCTCAGCCAGACGACAGAGATGCTTGGCTTTCTCCGGCCGCTTAAGCTTGATGAATCTGACCTGAACCACGCGTGCTCCTCGGCTGAAAGTCTCAGTTGCGCTCAAGCAGTGTCGACAACAGCTCGCAACCAGGGATCAAGCTGCCAGTGTTAACGGCCTCCCTCTCTGAGTATCCCTGTACGCCATTAAGACCGTTGTTGCGTGAATCATAGAGGATATAAGGAACCGGATCCGAGGTGTGGGTCCGTTTAGCGACCGGCGTCGGATGATCCGGCAAAACCAGCAGGCGGCAATCCCCCAGGCTGTCCAGGTTCTCCACGATGGTTCCCACGACCTCACGGTCGAAGTCCTCTATCGCCTTGACTTTCTCCTCGAGCAGACCCCCATGAGCCGCTTCGTCAGGAGCCTCGACATGCACATAGACAAAATCACGCTGCTTCAAAGCATTCAGTGCATACTCAGCCTTGCCGCGATAATTGGTATCCAGATAGCCGGTCGCTCCTGGCACATCAATGATCTCCAGCCCTGCACAAACACCGATCCCCTTGATCAGATCGACTGCTGAAATCACAGCGCCACTGATATCATACAGGTCCCGATACGTCTCCATGTTAGGTTTTCTCCCC
>PKUD01000070.1 GCA_002869695.1 Desulfuromonas sp.
CGCGGCCTGGAAAATTGCAGCAATGCCGAGACCGTTCTGTTCAAACGGTCAACTTCACCGACCATCAGATCCGCATACTCTTGGACTTTGGTGTCTTTTGTCTCAATCCGGGAAAAATATTGAGCAAAACCTCTTAAGGTCCCGAGTGGATTACGGACCTCATGGGCAATTCCTGCGGCCATCCGCCCGAGTGCTGCATGGCGACGTGATCGCTCGACAGCCTCTTCCATAGCGCGGATTTCACGCTGGTCTCGAAGGGTCAACACCATCCCCCGCAAGTCACCGTTTAGATCACGCAAATGGGAAGCGCTGACTTTCAGTGGGATCGACACCCCGTCATGTCGAAGACAATCCATCGGCAGGTCAGTAAACTCTTTTGCCTCTTTTAATAACGGAGCAAGCGGGCAGTCATGTGTCGCCATCAATTGCTCAAAGGTTTTACCGATTAGGTCCTTTTCGGGCAGCCCAAAGTAATCCTGCGCATTACGGTTGGCGGAGACAATTCTGCGGTCGTTATCGATGGTCAATAATCCCGCTGGCATACTGCGGATAACGTTGTCGGTGTAGATCTCCATGTTTTCTAGAGCGGACTTTGCGACCTGAGATCTGTGCGACAAGAACAGCCCGTAGAGCCCACCTGAACCGAGCAACAACAACGTACAGAGCAGGATCAGACTTTGCTTGATGTCTTCATCGCGTGCTGCGACAAAATCACTCGTATAAAGCCCCAGATAGATGGCCAGTTGTGTGTCAAACTCTCCAGAACCTTGCCATTTTTGCATCCGTCTCATCATAGACATCCGCATCGGCATGGCATTGATTGGGGAGAAGGGTTTTGCAACCTCAAAAATTGTCTCCCCCGATGCAGTGCTGAATGATCGGGTCAGTGGTTCTTCGGTAATCAGAACATCTGCGAGGGGGGTCAGTTGTGTTGTCCCCGGATGATCGCCAGCCGACGCAATGAGTTGTCCAGATTCATCGAAGATGACGATGTAGGCGATTGATTCTTCCCGTGTAGTTTCTTCAACCAGAGTTGACAGGTTACCCATCCGGGGGCCCATCATCATTGAGGTGCGGGCGCCCGCTTCAAACGCCCTGATTAGGGTTTGTCCCTCCTTAAGCAGAAACGTCTCCATCAGCCTTTCCTCGCGGTCCAGATTATGCCAGGTGACAAAACCCAAAGCGCTGGCGAGCAACAGGCTGGCGAGGGTAAATCCAAGCGCCGGGATGGAAAAATGTCTTTTTGATTGACCTTCAGATAGCATCATTCACGTCTTATCAGTTATTGACATTTGTGGTCAGAACTCATAGCCTACGGTTAAACATTTGAATACCTATTCACATATGGATTGGGCCATGAACCAGGACATTTGTCAAGTCAACATTATCCATGAAGACCGTATCGCCAAGGCAAAAGAGCAGTTGCCACAGTTGAAAAACGTGACTCAGATCGCTTCTATCTACAAATTACTTGGAGACCCGACACGACTGAGAATCATGCTGGCACTCAACGCTTCTGAAATGTGCGTCTGTGATCTGGCGGCTCTCCTTGAGACAACACCTTCGGCTATTTCGCATCAGTTGAGACTGCTCAGAACTGCCGGACTGGTACATGCGAGAAAAGAAGGCAAGATCGTGTATTACAACCTCGAAGAACTGTCAGCTCAAGGTCTCCTGCGTGAAGGCCTTCTTTATCTAGAAACGATTTAAAGCATTATGGACATTGTCATCGGGGTTCTGCTGGAGTGCTGGGACATTCTGGTCGAATCTGCCCCTTACGTTCTCTTCGGTTTTTTTGCCGCTGGAATCTTAAAAGCTTACTTGCCTGAAAAAGCTGTTGCACGGCATCTGGGCAAGAACAGCACCTCATCGGTCCTCAAGGCGTCTCTTTTCGGTATCCCTTTGCCGCTTTGTTCTTGTGGCGTCATCCCCGCTGCTATCGAACTGCGCAAGCAGGGGGCGAGCAAGGGGGCATCGTCGGCATTTCTGGTTTCCGTACCTGAAACGGGAGTCGACTCAGTGGCCATCACCTGGGCTCTTCTTGATCCTCTCATGACAATCATACGCCCAGTTGCTTCATTCTTCACGGCGACGGTAACCGGTCTGGCTATAAATCGTCTGCCGGAAGAGCCCGCTCAGGCTGTTGCTGAAGAGGCAAAAGAACCCGGTTGCGGCTGACCGGCGAAGCCAAGCGAGGGTTCCTCGTCACAAACACAGCACTCACATATCCATCGGATCAGACACGGGCTGTCTTACGCATTTGGCGAACTGCTCGAAGATATTGGGAAGTGGTTGCTCCTCGGGATCGCGATTGCCGGAGCCATTTCATACTGGGTTCCGGATGACTTTTTCATTCGCTATATGAGCAATGAAATTGTCTCCCTGTTTGTCATGTTGGGAGTGGGCATTCCGCTGTATATATGCGCAAGTGCTTCAACACCGGTAGCAGCAGCGTTGGTCTTGAAGGGACTTTCACCGGGAGCCGCTTTGGTTTTCCTGCTTGCGGGCCCGGCGACCAACGCGGCAACCATGACAGTAGTCGCTCGCTATTTCGGCAAGCAGGCGACCATGGTCTATCTGGCCTCTATCGCATTCTGCTCTTTGGTTTTAGGCTGGTTGACTAATCGAATTTACGCCTGGTTGGATTTGGATATCACTCTCTGGGTGAGTGATTTGGGAGATGGGCATGACTCCGTCCTTATGTATGGTGCGGCAGTCGTTTTGTTGCTGTTTATTTTTAAGAGTTATTTCCCAATAAAGCGGCGGCTCAAATCTTAGGACTTATGGCATCTGGCCAGAATAGGACCTGTCTCCACAGATTCCCTTCTCATATGTTGCTTCAAAAATGGTCGCACAAGTCCTTAGAAGGTTCTGACGCGGTAGGTGGTGGGGTTCATCATAATGATCGCCAAGTAAACAACCTACGAAAAACTTGTTT
>PKUD01000119.1 GCA_002869695.1 Desulfuromonas sp.
CCAACCCGGTCCGGAGGAGTATAACGGATGCAACAGATTCTGATTTTCACCGATCTCGACGGCACCCTGCTCGATCATCACGATTATTCCTTCACCGCCGCGCAACCGTCCCTTGAACAGATCCGCCGCCAGGACATCCCCCTGATCCTGAGCAGCAGCAAGACAGCTGCGGAACTGAGGGTTTTGCGCCGCAGGCTGGAAAGCCGGCATCCCTGCATCGTCGAAAACGGGGCCGCCATCCTCTTCCCGGAAAATTATTTCAAGAGGGTCTCTTCCGGTTCCTCGTCGCCACCGGACGAAAAGCTCTCTGCCTATTTTTTCGGCAGCGGCTATGCCGATCTGATCGATATCGTTCATCAGCTGCGCGCCAAGCATCGTTATCGCTTCACGGGATTTGCCGATTTTTCCGTAGCAGAAGTGGCGGAAGCGACCGGCCTTGATCAGGACAGTGCCCTGCTGGCGAAAACCCGTGACGGATCGGAACCGATCCGCTGGGAAGACAACCTGGAGGCGCTGGACCGATTCCGCCGGGACCTGGCACCACACCAGCTGCAGTTGATCAAAGGGGGACGCTTCTATCACATCCTGCCCATGGTCGACAAAGGCGAGGCGGTGTCCTGGTTGATCAGCAGATATCGCCAGTGTTCGCCCGGAACTGATTTTTTCACGATCGCGCTGGGGGATGGGCTGAACGATCTGCCGATGCTGGAAAAGGTCGACCTGGCCGTGGTCCTGCCATCAGCCTGTGGTGACCTGGTCGAACCGACAGGCGTGCGGACCATGCGCATGAACGAACCAGGGCCGATCGGCTGGAACCGGGCCATAAATGAGGTCTTCAACGAACTTCAGACAGAAGGGGAAGAGAATGAGTGACTTTTACCAGAACGGGGTCATCACCACCCTGCACAACCTGACGGACCGCCCACTGGAGGAGCTTGAAGCAGAGCTGACCAGCTTCTCCCGTAAACGGCCGATGTCGCTGGTCCTGCCATCGCTGTTCTCTGAGCTCGAAGGTCCGGCCCTGGCCGGGATCATTGATCACCTGAGCGAAGTCCCCTATCTGAATGAAATCGTCATCGGCCTCGACCGGGCTGACGCTGAGCAGTTTGCTTACGCCAGGAAGTACTTTTCCCGTTTGCCGCAGCATCACCGCATTCTCTGGAATGACGGCCCGAGACTGCGGGCCATCGACAAAATGCTCGCCGATAAGGGGCTGGCACCGAGTGAACCGGGCAAGGGACGAAACGTCTGGTTCTGCTTCGGCTACATTCTGGCATCAGGACGTGCCAGAGCCGTTGCGCTGCACGACTGCGACATTGTCACCTATCGTCGGGATATGCTGGCTCGCCTGATCTATCCGATCGCTAATCCGGCGTTCAACTATCAGTTCTGCAAAGGGTTCTACTCGCGCATCGCCAACGGCAGCCTCAATGGCAGAGTCTGTCGTCTGCTGGTCACCCCGTTGCTCCGGTCGATGAAAAAAGTCGTCGGACCTTCCGAGTACCTGGAATACCTCAACAGCTTTCGCTATGCGCTGGCAGGGGAATTCTCCATGCGTGCTGAGGTTCTGCAGGATCTGCGCATCCCCAGCGACTGGGGTCTGGAAATCGGCACTCTCTCAGAGATGTACCGCAACTACGCAACCAACCGTATCTGCCAGGTCGACATCGACGACGTTTATGATCATAAACATCAGGACCTGTCAGCCGATGACGCCCGGGCGGGACTGTCACGCATGAGTATCGATATCACCAAGGCGGTGATCCGCAAGCTGGCGACCCAGGGGAGTGTTTTCTCGCTGGAAACCTTCCGTTCGCTCAAGGCCACCTATTTCAGGATCGCCCTCGATTTTGTCGAGCGGTTCTACAATGACGCGCTGATGAACGGCCTGACCCTCGACCGGCACAAGGAAGAGAAAGCGGTGGAACTGTTTGCGGAGAATATCATGCGGGCGGGGGAACAATTCCTCAGCAACCCGATGGAAACCCCCTTCATGCCGAGCTGGAACCGGGTGATCAGTGCGATCCCCGACATCCTCGAACGGATTCATGA
>PKUD01000164.1 GCA_002869695.1 Desulfuromonas sp.
ATGGTCGCCGCGATATATATGGACATGGAGCGCTGCAGTTCGCCCTTGGCACTTGCCTGGGCCGTATAGGTCATCAATGCGGTAAGAATCGCCGGCACCAGCATCCCCTGGAACAGACGCGCTCCCAGCAGCAGTGAGAACGAAGAACTGAACAAAAATGGAAGTTCCGCCAATGCCAGCAGAAAAACCGCCACCTGCAACATCCGCTTGGGGGTGACACTGCCGAGCAGAAGGCCATAGGCCAGCGGGGCAATGCTCAGCGGGACGAAGATGACAGTGGTCATCAGCGAGGCTTGCGCCTGGGTTACTCCCAGTTCACGAACGAAGAGCGGCAACAGGGGCTGAGGCGCATAAAGCGCCGAAAAGGTCAGAATCGTCGTGAAAATGACGATCGGTAGATGCGCCCGCCCCTGCAGTTTTTTACTCACCCGCCTCCTCTTCGCTGTGGTAAGTCTGGCGAATCAGCAGAGCGACACATCCGGCGAGCACCAGCAGCACAACGATGATGCCGCCGATCAGCTTGCGCTGTGACAACTGATTCTCTATCTCACCCACCTGAGCGCCGATCTCTGCAAGGTCGGAATCGAAGGCAGATCTCTGCTGCTGCAGTTTTTCGACATTGACGGTATGGAACAGGCGCCGGAACTGATTGCGGGTCGAGAACAACTCGCCACTCAGTCTTTCGACATCGATGCCGACCCGGTGCAGAGACGCCACCGAGAGATCCAGAGATTGCAGTTTCGCCTCCGTTTCAGCGATCACCCCCTTGACCTCTGCAGCGCGCTCGTAATCATGGCAGCGGGTACAGTCCTGCTCATTGATCAGATCGATCGAAGCTTTGACGACCTCATGGTTGCCATGACAGATCACGCAGTTGGGGCCACCATTAGCAAGGGCCTCACCATGCGCGCTCTTCTCATAATCCTCGCGCACACCAAGGTGGCAACGACCACAGAAAGCCGGAACCTCTTCATAACCGGGAACTCCGATAAAACCTCGTTCAGGGCTCATTGCCATGGCAAAATCGCTGGGATCCCCGCCATGGCAGTCGTGGCAGGAGATGCCGTTAGCCGCGTGAATACTCTTCTCCCACTGGCCGACGGGAGCCCCGAGGCGGCCGTCCAGCCCGCCGTGGCATTGGACGCAGACAGTGTCTTGCGCCAGGGCCGGACCACACCACAACAGCAGCACCAGTATCATCCATCCGAGAAATAGTCGGTTCATGAGTAATGCCCCCACAGCGAAATGCCGACAAACAGCAGAATGCCGAGCAGATAACAGGTCAAGAACAGAGGCCGTTTCCCCGGGCGTCGTTCAGGCCCGCGATCGACAAACGGCAGCAGGGCCAAAAAGGTCATGGCCGCACCCTGCACCGCCAGGCCAAGGAACTCGCTGGGGAAAATCTTCAGCGTCTGGTAGGCCCAGAGGAAATACCATTCCGGCTTGATATGATCCGGCGTTACGAACGGATCGGCCGGTACCAGGGCATCCAACGGGATAAACAGCCAGGGCGCGTAAAAGGTGATCAGCACCAGGATCGCCAGGGCAAAAAAGATCACCCCCAGCTCTTTACTGGTGTAATTCGGATAGAAGGGAATCCCGTCGTGGTGCTCTTCATGGGTAAATGTGTCGCTCGGCTCGACCGGCCGGTAATGCTTGCCGAATGGCGCCTGGGAAATGCCGTTACGGCGCACGCAGAACAGGTGGAAACCGACCAGTCCCATCAGCGCCAGAGGCAGCACCAGCACATGCAGGGCAAAGAAGCGCCCGAGGGTCGCTGCGCCGACCGAAGGCCCACCGCGCAGGAAGGAGACCAGGTATTCACCGACCACCGGTACCGCCCCGGCAGCATCCGTGGCCACCGTGGTCGCCCAGAAAGAAAGCTGACTCCAGGGCAGCAGATAGCCGGTCAGACAGAAGACCAACCCCATGTTGAGCAGGGTGAACCCGGAGATCCAAGTCAGCTCGCGCGGCCGCTTGTAACTGCCCATGAACATGACCGACATCATGTGCAGTAGCAGCGCGACAATAATCAGATTCGAGCAGACCACATGCAGGTAGCGGAACAGCCAGCCGAAAGGGACCTCGTTCATGATCATGGTCACACTGGCGAACGCCTTTTCCGTATCCGGCACATAATAGATCAACAACAGGATGCCGGTCAGGAACTGCAAGCCGAACAGCGCCATGATCACCGCACCCAGGGCGTACCAGGTATTGATATTGCGCGGCAGTTTGTACCCGCCCAGTTGCTGATGCAGCAGTTCACTGACGCCGAGCCTGCTGTCCAGCCAATCGATTGCCATTTTTTTTATTTTCATCTGCTCCCTCCCTAACCGACCATGATGTCCTGGTCAACAACAGCAACCGGATAAGTGTCCAAGGGTTTCGGTGGAGGCCCGCCAAGGACCTGGCCGCTGGCGGAGAACTGTCCGCCATGGCAGGGACAGAGAAACTCGCCCTTATCGTTCTCCCATTTGACGATGCAGCCCAGATGGGTGCAGACCGCACTCAGAGCCACAAAATTTCCGGCTTCGGGTTGCAGAATCACCGCCGGCCGCCCCTGGAAATTGAAGAAGTGCGCCCCACCGATGGCTACCTGATCGCGGGGGATCTTGACCTGTTGCGCCTCATCTGCACCCGCCCGAGGGGCCAGGAATTTAAACACAGGCCAACCTAAAGCCGCCCCCAGAGCGACACTGAACCCTCCCAGCAGCACCCCGAGGAATGTTCTTCTTTCCTTTCCCTTGCCAGTTGCTTGTGACATGTTGACCCTCCTTGATCAGCAACCTGTTGATGATTATTGTGAAACGCGTGCCGAGACCGACAGACGCAGGGTTGGTACCTTGGCGTAACTGGTATCGACCATGACATAACCACTGAGCCGCTTGGCATCCTGCGGCACCTGGGCGGTGATCGAAAGCTCCACCTGCTGGCCCGGTTCGAGACTGGTCTTCTCAAGGGACGCCTGCAGACTGGGGTTGGTCGTCCGTGGCGCTTCCAGCGTAACGGTCTCACCGCTGGTGTTACTGATGATCACCGTTTCCTCAACCTTTGCCCCGGGTGCCAGGGTGCCGAAACCGATCCGCGCCGGCGTCAGGCTCAACTCCTGGCGGACCTGTCCCTGCAACTGAAACCTGACCGTTGAACTCTGCGGGTCATTGGTTGTCATGGTAATGGTCTTGGTGACGGCATCGCGAAAGTTACTCGAATCAAAAGTCGTCCGGATCTCACCAGTATCACCGGGGGCAATCCGCTTCGCAGAGAGCAGCGCAGCGGTGCAACCACAGGAACTGTGCACGGACTCAATCACCAGGATGTCATCGCCGACATTACGAAAGCGAAACGTATAGTCAACCTTATCACCATGAACAACTTCGCCGAAATCGTAACTGGAGGTCTCGACCTTGACCTGGGGGGCACCCCAGGCCGGCACAGCAATCAGGACCAAAACAAGCCCAATAAACAGATCACGCATCCGCTCACCTTTCCATCTTTTGAGTCAAAACGTAACAATCCAAAATTATAGCACATTCTCAATTCCCAAGAATAGCTCCCCAGGCTTTTTCAGACAATTGACAGTATGCCTTTCTTCCTGCTATAGAATGCGTTTAATATCACCTTCAGGAGTATCGAGCGAATGACCGAACAGGACATGAAAGTATTGTTTTCCCGCGAGCAGATCGCCCGGGAAATCGAACGCCTCGGGCGTGAAATCAGCGCGGACTACACGGGCCGTGAAATAATGCTGATCGGCGTCCTGAAAGGTTCATTCCTGTTCGTCGCCGACCTGATCCGCGAACTGCAGGTGCCAGCGGTCATTGATTTCGTGCGCCTCGCCAGCTACGGGTCGGGGACCCAATCTTCCGGCATCATAGAATTCCGCAAAGAGCTGGAGATGCCGATCAAGGGGCGCGATGTGATCATCGTTGAAGATATCGTCGACAGCGGCTTCACACTTGAGTGCCTTTATAATAAACTGTTGCTGCAGAATCCAAACTCCCTGAAAATCTGTACCTTGATCGACAAGCGGGCTCGCCGCGAAGTTGACATTGATGCCGACTATGTGGGGATCACCATGGAAGACGGATTCATTGTCGGGTACGGGCTGGATTACGACGAGAAATATCGCGATCTGCCCGATATCTACATCGTCGAATAGGGACCGCATCAGACTGTTCGAATCGCTTGGAACAAACGTACGGATGGACCTGCCCTAAACTAATCTAGGAGAGACACGCCATGGTCATCAGCTGTCCGGAGTGCTCCACAAAATTTCGCGTCGCCGCAGAAAAAATCCCTGCCAAAGGCGCCAAGCTCCGTTGTGCCCGTTGCAGCCATATCTTTTTTGTAAAACCGGAAGCGGAACCTGCTCCTCCCGAGGAAATTCCGGCACCGGTCGGCCCCTCCACGGATCCATTCGCCGCAGAAGAGTCCTCGCCCGAAACGCAGTTCGCTCCTGACGACTCCGATTTCGGCTTTGAAGAACCGACGCCGGCCACAGAGCAACCCGAGGCCAAAACAGACTTTCGTTCCGAAGAGATCGGACCCATCGAGGACGACCCTTTTGCCGATGACAGCGATTTCGGCTTTGGCGATCTCACCTCCAGTGCGGCAGACGAGGATTTTGCGTTCGAAGACTCGTCGGCGGAGCAGGACAGTTCCGCAGAGCGGGATTCCGGCTTCAAAGACACGGCCCCTGAGTCTGCGGACGCTGCTGCAACGGAAAGCAGCGAGGACGAGTTCGGCTTCGGCAGCTTTGACGCGGGGGATTCCCCCGAGATTGGTGCCGGCGTCAATGACGAGTTTGATGCCTCGGCGTTTGAGGACGACACCCCTGCCAGTGACGACGACTTTGCCTTCGATGAAGATTACGGCAATGTTGAGATCGGCGGCAAAAAAGAGGATGAGCAGGCCTTTTCTTTTGGTGAAGATCTCTCCGCCGGCAGCGAAGGCCCCACCATTGGTCGCTCCGAACCGGAGGATGAGATCAGCACGGAAGAAGCGGCTGCCGGATTTAGCGAAGAACCGTCCGCTGCGGAGCCCCCTCCGGAAATCCCACCGGTTGAACCCTATTCCCCTCTTGAGAATGGCGACCAACCGGAGCAGGAAGCGGCAGAAGCAATGCCCGTGGTAAAAAAACGGAGCCCCTTTTCAACCTTGATCCTCTTCCTGCTCCTGCTGATCATCGGTATTGTCATTGCCGGTGGAGTGCTTTACTGGCAGAGCGGTCCCCAGGCGCTGGAGAACATCTATCGGCAACTGACCGGCCAGCAGGCGGCCACCCAGGTCGAAGGGCAGATCCTGATCAAAAACCTGCAAGGCAGCTTCGTCACCAACAAGGTTGCCGGGGAGCTGCTGGTCATCCAGGGGAATGCGGTGAACGACTATAAGGAATCGCGGGCAGCGATCCAGGTGAAGGGTGTTCTTTTCGACAGCCAGGGCAAACAGCTTCGTCAGAAAACAATATTCTGCGGCAACCCCATCGCAACCGAAGACCTGAGATCTCTCTCCTACGACAAACTCGAGGAGATCATGGGCAACCAGTTCGGAGAATCGCTGGTCAACCTGAACGTCACCCCGGGGCAGGTCATCCCTTTCACAATCGTCTTCCGTGACATCCCCGACAACCTCTCGGAGTTCGTCGTTGAAGTTGCCGACTCAAATCCGGCGGCACAATAGCCGTAACAGGACGAACACCAACAAGCAAGGGCCGCTCCCCGGATGGGGAGCGGCCCTTGCTTGTTGGTAACACATGTCAGCGACCCGGTCAGTCGGAATCTGCCCGGCGATCCTGCTCCACCGGCTCGACTTCGATCGCCCCGCCGTCGGCCGCTCCCTCGCGAAAGCTGCGGACACTGCGACCAAGGCTGGTGCCGATGTTCGGTAACTTCCCCGCGCCGAAGAATATCAGCACAACCACCAGGATGATCAGAATTTCCGTACCGCCGAATCCAAACATGACAGACTCCACAAATAGCGAGGGCGGCCCTGAAGACCGCCCTGCTTATCCTTTTTCTATCCCCCGATTAAGCTTCGGCGATAGCGGTCACCGGGCAGGTGTCGACGCACGCAGCACAATCGGTGCAGGTCGCTGCATCAATGGTATAAATCGGGTCGCCTTCAGCGATGGCGCCAACCGGGCAGGAATCAAAGCAAGCACCACAAGCAATACATTCGTCACTAATTGCATAAGCCATTGTTACTCTCCTTTGTCAGTTTTCTGAAAATTGGTGTTGTTTGCGTACCACAAACTCGCAATACTGTAACCGATCAAAAACTCCCTGTCCAGCCAATTTCCACGCCAGAAAAAGCCTTGCAAATCAGCAATGTTTAGGCTAGCCTGTTGCTTCCAAACCCTCAAATATAAAGGGTTTGTACTCAATTCTTCGTTATTTTACCAAAAATAAAACAATATTTTAACAGTACTAAAATTTATAACTTTTTTTCTGTCTGGAGGTATCCAAAATGGACATTCTTGCTCTGAACTGCGGAAGTTCGTCGGTCAAGTATCAACTTTTCGATTGGACCCGCAAAGAAGTTATTGCCGTTGGCATGGTGGAACGGGTCACCGTCGGCGACTCCTACATCATTCACGAAGTCCCCGGCCGGGAAACCTATCGTGAAGAATACGAGTGCCCGGATCATACGACTGCCATTCATCTGATTCTCAAGGTTCTGACCAGCAAGGAATACGGCGTGGTCAGCGACATGAGCGAAATTTCAGCAGTCGGTCACCGGGTGGTTCACGGCGGCGAGAAGTTCACCTGTTCAGTCAAGATCGACAATAACGTCCTTGATGCAATCAAGGACGTCCAGCACCTTGCTCCGCTGCACAATCCGCCCAATATTGCCGGGATCGAGGCCGCCCAGGCCAATCTTCCGGACGTCCCGCATATCGCCATCTTCGATACCGCTTTCCACCAGACCATGCCCCAGCACGCATTTACCTACCCGGTCCCTTACGAATGGTACGAGAAGCATGGCGTCCGCCGTTACGGCTTTCACGGTACCAGCCATCTCTACGTCTCCAAAAGGGCGTCGGTGCTCCTCGGAAAAGCCCCTAAAGATTGTAATATCATCACCATGCATATCGGCAATGGTGTTTCCCACTCGGCGATCAAAGGCGGGATTTCCGTCGACACATCGATGGGCCTGACGCCCCTCGAAGGTGCCGTGATGGGCACCCGCTGTGGTGATATCGATCCAGCGATTCCTGCCTTCATTCAGGAACGTGAAGGGTTGACTCCCAAAGAGATCGATACGGTTCTGAACAAGAAATCCGGTGTATATGGAGTCACCGGAAAATACACCGACCGTCGCGACATCATTGAAGCCGCCGAAGGTGGCTGTGAGCGAAGTGCGCTGGCGCTCGATATCGAGGCGTATCGCCTGAAGAAATATATCGGCTCCTACTTTGCCGCTCTGGGTCGTCTTGATGCGGTGGTTTTCACCGCAGGAGTCGGGGAGATGGGCTGGCTGATCCGCGAGAAAGCGCTGGAGGGCCTGGCACCTCTCGGGATTATTCTCGACAAGGAAAAGAACCGCAATACCATGACCCGCAAAAGGGAGACGATGATCACCACCCAGGACTCGCCGATCAAGGTTTTCGTTATCCCCACCGATGAGGAGCTGGTGTTCACCGAGGACGTGGTGGCGATTCTCGAAGGGACCTATACCGATCACATGAACTTCAAGTACTCCTTTGCCGAAAGCACCTTTCAACGCAAATAGGAACGTCCTGCGGATCGTAGATTTAAAAAGCCCCCGGCAGTTGCCGGGGGCTTTTTTATCGGTCAACCCCGCGCTATTGTTTCGCCATCACTTCGACCTGGGCGACGGCCATATCGACGACCGGCAGCAGCGGGACTTCGGTGAGCCCGTAAACCGCCTGCAGGTCAATTTTGTCAGCGGCACTGGCCAGCAGTTTTTCCGCGACCTGCTGATCGGCCTGGCGATAACGCAGCTTGGCCTCAATCAGCAGCGTTCCCTTGAGCTGCGCTCCGGAAAGCCCGTAATAGACGTCTTTATAACCCTTCGGTGGAATCGTGTCGTGACGCGAGAAGGCGGTAATGACCCACGGATCCAACGCGAAATGCAGATCAGCGCCCATCCCGTCAGAGTTGAAGATTCTTACATTTTCAGGTAATTGACCTGACCCTTCCATCACACCACTCTGGTACAGAAGTTCTCCCTGTTCGTTCCGGGCACTGATCTCCAGCCACATCTGCCGGATATTTGTCAGCGAGGTCGGCAGATTGTGCCCGGCCCGCAGATTCCTGACCCGGACTTTAATCTCAGCCAGGACTCCATCTCGGTAGAGAGGAGACACTTCGAGTTCTGCTGCCGCCTGGAGGCGCTTGACGGCCATCTCGTACTTATTCTGCAGATTGCCCGCCAGCTCGGTATCACCTGACTTTTCTGCCGCAGCTTTGGCAAGTGAGTAAAGCAGGTAGTTGGCGCCGTTGAAATAATGCCGATACTCTCCCTTGCCGGGCTTGCGGAAGTTATCTGCCGCCTGCAGGAACGTTTCCGTTTCCACCATGTGACAGTCCTGACAATGAATGTTGTTCTGGGCATAGGGTCCATGTTTCCATTCCAGGTAGGTCGCTTCCAGCGGGAAATGGGCATCGTAATGATAGACCTGATGGCAGCCGGCACAAAGGTCGGCCTGCTTATGCAATGGCGACTCTTCACACTGGTGGAACCCCATGCCGCACTCCTCATCCGGAGCAAACGGCCCGCGCTTGGCAGGCATCGGCCCGTCAGCAGTCTCGAGCCCGGGACGCAGCACCAGCGACCCGTTCTCCGGCTCGTGCGAGGGGGTTTGCCAGTGAGTGGTTCCGACGACAGAGTGACAGACATCACAGGAAACACCGGCCAGGGCCATTTCGCTGAGGCCGTCAAGCCCGGGCTGGTTCAACTCGCCGGTCACTACCCCTGCAGCGCTGTGGCAGCCTTCGCACTGGCGGGTCACATCATGACCGGCCTTTTTGTATGCCAACAGCAGCTCACCCTGGTACACCGGGTCGACCAGGGCCAGCGCATGCACCGAACCGCTCCACTCCTCGAACTGCTGAGGATGACAGCCGGAACAGACCGAAGGCGGATTAAAATCGACTTCAGACGATTGATAGGTGAAGAGTGATGGATAAAACGGGAACTTGTCATGATCGACGGTAAAAACATCGGCTCCGGCGAACCCCACGGAGACCGTAAAGAGTGACAGCAACAGGCAAACAGCAGATAAACGCAGACAGAACATATTCTCTCCTTTGATGTGAAAAAGACCCGTCGTTTCTACGGTTAATAATCGTACTATAGCAGAAAAAACAAGTTCCTTGTCAACCACAGGAGCATGGATGGAGAAAAAAATATCTGGCCGACACATTCTACAGAGATCAGAACAAATCCTCCCGGTAATCGGGAATCTCATTGTACCAGTCAGGGTGCAGCCGGGCCTGAGTGACGGCCTGTTCGGCGGTTTCGATCAACCGTTGCCGGTCCTTCGGATAGGTCCCTGCCAGAGCCAGCAGGTTAGAAACATGGTTGGAACGCAGAATCGTTCGCTCCGGCTGCAGTTGCCGGACGATCGCCAGCGATTCTTCGAGAATCTGCCCGCGGGTCAGCGGAGTGATCATGCGGAAAAAGTCATCATTATGACGCTGAAACAGGGTCAGCAGCGAAAAATATTGCGGCGACAACCGGTTGATCCAGTCAGCGGTTGCCGCTGCATGCCGGTCACTCCCAGCAGCGCCAGCCAAACCGAGAATTGCCGTAATCGACAATTTGAGGCCAGCGGCCTGGGCTTTACGGCAGAGGGTCAACATCTTTTCTGGAGCATACCCCTTGTTCACCAGGGCCAGGGTCGAGGCATCGCCACTCTCCAGACCGAAATAGAGGATGCGCAGCTTGTTCTCGTGCAAAACCTCCAACTCCTGCCGGGTCTTGGTGGTCAGACTTCTCGGCGATGCATAGGCGGCAAAGCGTGCCAGGTTCGGGAACGCTGCCTGCATATGGGTGAGGATCTCAACCAGACCCTCCTGTGGATAGACCAGCGCGTCTCCGTCCGCAAGAAAAACCCGCCGCACATGCTGACGATGGGCGACCGGCACGGCCTCTATCTCGGCACAGAGGTCTGCGACGCTGCGTAAACGAAACTGCTTCATCTTGTACATCCCGCAGAAACGGCAGTGATTCTGCGAACAGCCGACGGTGATCTGGAAAATCAGGCTGCGCGCTTCGGAGGGTGGCCGGAAAACCGGTTCTGCATAATTGAAATAATACAACGCTTCTTCCTTCTGACTCACGAACTAGGCGGAATCTCGTTTCAACTGTTCGATACGGCGCAACTGCCGGCGGGCCTCGTCGGCCAGGTCTTCACTTTCGGCGATATCCAGTGCGGCGAGAAAATAGTGATAGGCGCTGGTCGCATATCGGGGTTGCGCAACCAGGGCGTAACCGGCTCCCAAATAGGCGCGCGCCAGTCCGGGATCGGTCTGGCGTTCGGCTATGAAGCGGCGAAACAGACTCAGTGCCGCCAGATAATCATGATCCTGCAGCAGATATCTGCCGATCGTCAAAACGTCATCCGCCGCTACCTGCTGACGCTGGCTGCGTTCTTTAAACCCCAGGTAGCAGCGACTGGCGGCGTTCAAGTCGCCCCGGGCGACGGCCTGACCGACCATCTCAGGGGAACAGGGTTGAGCGTCGCTTGTAGATCTGAACAGCCCCGTCCCACCCAGCAGCCCGGCTCCATACTCTGCTGTGACCGCAAGGCCCAATCCTGCGACAAACCCACCGATATGCGCACCGTGGGCCACCCCTCCTCCCCCGCTCCCCTGCAGCACAAACGGCAGCAGGTTATCGATCAACAGGTAAAAAGCCAGGACAATCCTCGCAGGGACCATCAGGGTGGTGATCAGAAACGGGAAAAGAAAGAAAAAACAGCGCACCCGGTTGCGCGGAAACCAAAGGTAGTAGCAGCCGAGCACACCGGAGATAGCTCCGGAAGCACCGACCAGGGGAATCTGTGAATCGGGGGAAAAGAGAGCAAAAAACAGCGTCGCAGCGACGCCGAAAAAGAGGTAGCCGCCCAGATATTTGAGTCGACCGAGGCGGTACTCGACATTATCACCAAAGATCCACAGGAATAGCATGTTGCCCGCCAGGTGCAGAAAACCGCCATGCAGAAACAGTGAAGTAAACAGGCTGATAACGGAAAAATCAGCAGAGCGGAACCCGAAACGGTAGACAAGCAGATCATAGGCGCTGAGATAGTGCAGGATATCGCTTGCAGCAACCGGCCCCTGAGCGCCCAATGAACGCAGATATTCCAGCAGCAGCGGATCCTGCAGGTCCGGCTCCATCATTGAGAAGGGCAGTGTCACCAGCAGATAAGCGGCAACATTGACCCCGATCAGAACATAGGTGACCAGCGGGGTCCCTGGCGGATTCGGGGCATCGCCAATTGGAAAGATCATTCGACGTCCTGGGGGAATAGGATTAAGTGTTCACAGTTTAACACCTTGAATGGGTTCCGTACAAACAGAGCAGAACAGATCAGTCCTCTTGCAAAACACCGTCTGCAGAGCCGTGAATTAAAGGCATCAACGCCAGCTGACTTCCTGTCAGTCCTCAACGAGTCCCGGCAGAAAAGCAACCTTCTTGACAGTAATGACCGGTATGGTTAAAAATGAAATGGTGTGTCATTGTTCAAAGTTTAATTTCGTGTTAAAGATCACATTCAAACGACAGCCTGAAAAGACATAAGAAGGAAGAAAGGGGGGAGCTCATGAGCGAACTGGTTCAAAGTCTTGAAAAGAGCGTGGAATTTCTCAGGGGCCGGTATCCTGATGGCAACCCGCTGCTGACCTGCCTGGAAACCCAGCTCAATAATCTGAAGGCAAAAAAAGCACGAATCGCCGAGAAGTCATACGCTGAGCACATCCCGGAAGCAAGCACGTGCTGCCAGCGACTGGAGGAGTGCGCATTCTTCGAGGATATGCAGCACATCGATGAGCTTTCCGATGTGCTGAAGGACTTCATCTCCGTCTATTGCTGCGGCCCGGCAACAGAAAGCTGCTCGCGGCTGAAGCATCTGAAAGAACATGGCACCCCCCCTTCAGAAAAGATCTCCCCCGCGGGAGATGACTATTCAAAATACCTGTAACCTCAGAGCTGCCCGTCACTCCCACCATCAGACCAGAGCGGTCAGCAGCAACCGGTGGTTCATGAACCCGTAATCCCCCTCTCCTTCCCGGGGGGAGAAATTCCTGTGGATGGTCACATCGGTAAAACCGGCATCACGAACCAGCGTCTCCAGCAGTTCGGGGGAATAGGTACGGATTGCGTAGCTCTGATCTCGGATCAGGCCGCGCTCTTTGCACAAAACCACCTCCCGCACCCGGACCGCATCAGCAGTCAAGACCCGTTGACGACAGACAACAATCTCTTGCGCGATCTCGTGCCAGGCATTGGGGGTGAAACGCTCCCGCACCACGTCCCCATCGGTGACATCGAGCAGTAGACGCCCACCGGGTCGCAGCAGGCGACGGGCCTCTTGCATGATCCGCAGGTCATCGGTGGTCTGAGGCAGGTAGCCGAGGGAGTTGCCGAGAATCATGACATGGTCAAAATCGTTGTCGGGCAGGTCGGTCCGCGCGGCGTTTCCCTGGACAAAGTTGACCCGACAGCCACGTTCCGAGGCCTGCTGGCGACCGCGCTCAATCAGGACCGCGGAATAGTCGAGAACGGTGCAATCGCTAAAGCCACGGCGGTCCAGTTCCAGG
>PKUD01000103.1 GCA_002869695.1 Desulfuromonas sp.
CTGCTGACCGCAAAGCAGCAGGTCACTTTTGAGAAATTTCTCAAGCCGCTGCTGGAAAGCTCCAAGAAATTCCCGGTTGGCGATGACTGATCCTCCTGAAAGGTTCTTTTTGGGTAGGGGCATGTCTTACAGTCGGCGCGCTTCGTTACCTATGCGATTTGATCTGTTCTGAATTTTCCTGCAATAGATAACTTGACTTATGTGGTCGTAAATTGTTACAAGATACCAAAGTAAGCTCCTCGGTTTACTTCTCTCCCCGGCAACACTCTCTCCGTTGCCGGGTTTTTTTATGTCTGGATGCAGCCAGGATGAAGTCATCTTGGCCATTCCGCTTTGTGTGCAAACCCCATCCAGCTTGCTATACTGAAAATTTGCTTAGGAGGAGAAACCATGCAGCAGGGACTGACGAAAAAACTCTCCTTTCTCGACCGCTACCTGACCCTGTGGATTTTTCTCGCCATGTTCATCGGCGTTGGCAGCGGCTGGCTGTTTCCCGGCGTCAAGGATGTCGTCAACGCCTTCTCCGTCGGCACCACCAACCTGCCGATTGCCATCGGCCTGATCCTGATGATGTATCCTCCGCTGGCCAAGGTGCGCTACGAAGAACTCGGCCAGGTCTTCGCCAATAAAAAACTGCTCGGTATCTCGCTGTTGCAGAACTGGCTGATCGGTCCGGTGCTGATGTTTTTTCTTGCCATCCTGTTTCTCGGCAATTACCCCGAATACATGGTCGGCCTGATCATGATCGGCCTGGCCCGTTGTATCGCCATGGTCATCGTCTGGAACGAACTGGCCAAAGGCAATACCGACTACTGCGCCGGGCTGGTCGCGCTCAACTCGGTCTTCCAGGTGTTGTTCTTCTCGGTTTACGCCTGGCTGTTCATCACCGTGCTGCCGCCGCTGTTCGGCCTGCAGGGGGCGGTGGTTGATGTCTCCATCGGCCAGATCGCCGAAAGCGTCGCCATCTATCTCGGCATCCCCTTCGTCGCCGGCATGCTGACCCGCTTTTTCCTGCTCAGGACCAAGGGTCGCGACTGGTACGAGCAGACCTTCATCCCCCGGATCAGCCCGATCACCCTGATTGCCCTGCTGTTCACCATCGTCGTCATGTTCAGCCTGAAAGGGGAGATGATCGTCACCATCCCCCTCGACGTGATCCGTATCGCGATCCCGCTGCTGGTCTATTTCGTCGTCATGTTCCTGATCAGCTTCGCGATGGGGGTCAAGGCCGGCGCCGATTATTCCAAAACCGCCACCATCGCCTTCACCGCCTCCGGCAACAACTTCGAACTGGCCATCGCCGTCTCGGTCGCTGTCTTCGGCCTGAACTCGGCGGTCGCCTTCACCGCGGTGATCGGCCCGCTGGTCGAGGTCCCGGCATTGATCGGTTTGGTCAACGTGGCCTTCTGGTTGCAGCGGCGCTATTACGGCGGCGCTGACGCTGTCTCTTAGGCGATGGTTGATTCGAGGCGGTGAGAGTGGCTATGATGGACCCATCTTTCGTTTTAACCTCATGTCTCCCCTCAAACCTCAAACAAAAAGATCGCGGAGTTGTAAATGGGTCTCTCGCTGCAGGAACAGCTGCTCAAGGCCGGGCTGGTCGATAAAAAGCAGGTCAAAAAAGCCGCCCACGAAAAAAGGGTTCAACATCAAAAGAAGAGAAAGGGCCGGGATGCCTCTGACGACGGCGAAAAGCAGCGGCTCAAGCAACTCCAGTCCGAACGTGCAGAGCAGGACCGCAAGTTGAACGCGGAACGGGCCCAGCAGGCAAAGCGCAAATCCGATCAGGCCGCCGCACAGCAACTGATTGCAACCAATCACCTGCCGGTGGAAGAGGGGGCTGTCGTCTATCACTATGTGGCTGGTGGGCAGATCAGGAAGAGTGCGGTGGCTCAGAATGTCGCGGACAAACTCGCCGAGGGGAAGCTGGGGCTGGCCATGCATAACGGCGAGCTGGTGCTGGTTCCGGCCGAGACTGTTGTCAAGGTCATGCAACGGGATCGGGAGGCGATTCTGGCCTATAATGACCCGGCGGACGTTGAGGATGAGTACCCGACCGACTGGTAGGAAGAAGGTCTCTCTTTTTAACCTTCCCCAGGGGTGACCTGTCAGAGAGAGACTGGAGTGCTTCCACTCCAGTCTCTCTACGGGGAGGCTACTGGTTTTTATCAATCAATTCAGGCAGTTCATAGTTGTGAATATAATTGACGATTTTCAGTGCATCATCTGCTGCCCTGACAAAATTGACGATCGGGTAGCCTGGGAAATGACTCGCTCCGTCCCAGTCCCCTGAGAAGACGTTCTCCATGATCGCAACATTCTCCACGTGGAAGAGATCAGGGTAATCCCCGTCAAAGGATGCCGGGGGTTGGAGCAGGTCGGCACTCACCGTGCTGTCGAAATAACCACGCGCATAGGTGAAATCGCCGAAATCATAGTAGTCGGTCACTTGAACTGACCCATTCTTTTTCGTCAGCGCTTCAATCCCGTTAATGTACATCGCGGTGTTCAGGTAAACGACCATATCGACACTGATTGCACCAGTTTTGTCGGCACTTCCGGCAAGGAACGAGGCGGCGCGCAGCAGGTCATCGTTATCAACTTCCGTATCATCACAGATCATGTTGGAGAGGGAACTGTCAAGTGCCGCTTCGTTGGTGAAGGACACCTCCGCTGTCGCCGAGAGGCAGCCATCCAGCACCATCCGCTGGTATAAGGCGAGATTTTCCAGCGGGGAGTCAATCGTCTTCACCTCATCAGTCACACTCTCCTCGACGACGATTCCTACCATCTTCAATCGACCGGCAGGATCAAGGACAATAGACGAGCCCTGGTTGAGAGTTGACAAGGCCTCTTCATAAGCCGCATCAAAAACCTCCTGGCCGGTGCGGGCGACATTCAGGCGGCCTGACTCAACCTCTCTGACCGCTTCTCCCCATGTCTCTTCATAGACGTCAGGTATTTTGCACTCGTCATCGAGAGGAATCAGGTAGACGGTATGTTCAGCGCCATAGGAGTCGATGTAGGGGTGGTAGGTAAACTGGGTTTCCTCTGGATCGGTCGGGATCGGATCAAAGCTGAAGGGCTGAACGCATGTTCCTCCTGTTGCCGAGTAATCGGTGGGAAGGTCACCCAGGTTGATGACGAGGTCGCCTTCAACATAAAGGTCATCCGGCCATTCCCAATCGACCAGAATCGGAGCGCCGTTGCCACCGACACCCACATCCCGGATCACCATCCATTGGTCACCGAACAGTTCCCCCATGGGAACTCCCTGGTCGGAACCATCCGGTTTTCGTCCATTTTCTTCCGGACGGCCGCCGTCATCTCCGCTTGGTGAGGCGATGGCCGCCAGCGGGAGACAGAAACAGATGACCGCCAGCACAGCAAGGACCATCCCCAACAGTTTCGAGACTCTACTGAAATGTTTCCTTCTCATGTGACCCCCTTTCCGCCACGCACCGAAAGCGCAGCACTATGAGTAGTGAAGCACTAACCAGGACACAGCCCCCCTGACCGCAGAGCAGAAATGGCCAATACGTTAAGCAGTGATTTACCGTCGCCAACTGACCATTCAGGATAAAATATATTTACCCTTAATTAATGCAAAAATTTTTAGGTAAACACACATAACTAATGTAACTATATATCTCGCTTTAGTTCTGTCAATTGTGTTTAAAATTAAAATTAACCTAATTTAGGCCGTCTGATTTAAAGGGATTCCGAAAGGAGAATCGTTCCGTCCCAATGGGTCGTGACAGGCGATAGCTTCCAGTCTGTCTGGCCTTGAGCGTTACGCTGGGAAGGGTTGTCTTCGTTCTGGCTGGCTGCAATAAAAGAGTGGCTCGTTTTGTCTCATCTTCTTATGGGTTATGAAGTGGACAAAAAATCGGCCAGCCCGCACGATCGGGTTGGCCGCATTCCGGTCTTAACAGTGATGACTTTCAGGCCGGGAGAAAGCAGGGCCGAACCTTACTGGTGAATCCGATCACGATCCCGGTCACGGTCTCGATCCTGATCCTGATCCTGGTCCTGATCTTGATCCTGGTCCTGATCCTGGTCTCCATCGTGGTCTTGATCTCTCACTCGGTCACGATCCCTGTCACGATCCTGATCTCCATCCAGATCACCGTCCTGGTTCATGTTCATATGCTGATTCCGTTCCTGCGTCATGGTGCGTTCCGTGGTCATTGTTCCGCTACCGGCCCCGCCAGTATCCCCGGCATGTCCGCTTCCACTGCCTCCTCCTTTACCGGCAAAGGCCGTCAGTGGCAGGAACAGGAACATGGCCAGCGTCAACAGAACAGCGCCTGCGGTTGTCCATTGCAGGACTCTTTTGGTGAACTCTCTCGTTCTCATAAAACCTCTCTTTCCGGGTTTCCCCGACTGCGGTGCATGGACTGACAAGGCGTACAGTCCGCCCCTTTGGCACTTCTTTAGACGAGGGTCAGGGGGGAAAGGTTTACCTGGAAGAGAGATTATTTTCGGCACCGGCCGAGACGATTATCAAGGGACTGCTGCGGGATCGGGAGGCGATACTGGCCTTCAATGACCCGGCGGACGGTGAGGATGAATACCCGACGGATTGGTAGCTGATTCTCAATCTCTCTAAAATCCAGAAGTTTTTAAATCTGAGACGTCCTGTTGGCAGGGATCACAGGTTGGTTGAATGTTGGCGGTGCGTGGATCAATGCAAAGAGTGCAAGCAAAACAGCATAGAAGTCCATTTGAGCGCCCTTGTTGTGCCGCGCGCAACCCTCTCGTTTTGAACCTCAATTTCTGATCTGGGATACCCTCCACTCAGGTTTTTCAGTATATCCCAGGAATCAATCGAAAGCGCACGCAGCGGGCATAGTCTCGATAGCCCGGCAACTCTTCCTGTAAAGTCTGGTCTTCAAGTGCGGTTCTAATTATCGTGATGATTGACGCAAAGGCCGCAGGAATCAGTGTCCATATCGAGCCCAGAGCAAGAGCAATACCGAACAATGCAAGAAAATTTCCGGCATAACCCGGATGCCGCACAAACCGGTACGGACCACTGTCACACACCACATGTCCTCTATCCGTCTGAATACGCACCACGCTTGAGAAAAAGCGGTTCTCTGCCAATGCCCATGCAGCGAAAGCGTATCCGAGGGAGATCAAAATGAAGCCAATCACAATGAGCCATAGCGGAAATTTGGGTGACCAGTTATAGCGGTGGTCCAGCCCTGCTACGATGACCATAGGAAACCCGATACTCACCGCCATAAGTGGAGCAAGCACTTTGTCCCATGCTTTAGCGTTTTGGACATTTTCAATATTTTGTCGTTCGGCCAACAATCCGGGATGTCGCTGTTCCGCCCATATGCGACCCCCTATACCAGCGGTAAAGATCAGTAGGAAATAGAGCCACGCCTGCCACCAACCGAGGTCCCCACCGCATATAAATAAAATCACCGGGATAAGCAGATACACCACAACTAATCTGATCCACTGGCGAGGAAATACTGCTTGAGCTACCTCTTCATTTACCGTCTTCGCTGACATGTCATTCCCCAAAATAAAACTTATTTGAGTGTGTGCCTAATGCTGCAATTCAGCCGCGCGTTTTTACGTCGGCTGAGATTTCCTTGTTGGAGATCGAGATTCTCATTTGCTACATTCGTACTCAACGGCCATGATTATTTTCAGTCTCTGTGGGATATATTGAGACCCATTGTCTTACTGATCCACGACCATGCACGTCTCCTACGAAAAATTCTGGCAGGGAATTGGGAGGCTCGCTCAAAGATGCGCCATAATGATTTATTACCCAAGGCTCTTTATAGCCGGCAAGTCTAATGAGCGTCGGAAATACCTGAAAATGGCTCGTTTGGTCGTAACTTTTGGCTCGAGCCTCCTTTAAATGTTCCAAGACCGTCGTGTCGTTGGAGAAAACCATCATAGGGACAGTGCCTTCAAAACGATTTGCCCTCGGTCTACAGTGCGTGGCCAATGTTCCGTCGTCTACTATATTTTGCCCATGATCACTTGTATATATAATGGCGTATTTCCTGAAATCCCTGCTTTCGGATAACAAATCCCTAAACCAATCATCAACGCTCCAAAGCACCCCATTCATATATGAATTTAGAGATTTTTCTCTATCATTCATTGGTTCACCTAGCTCAAGGGTAGGCATGAAAATGTTGTACTCTTTGGGATAGCTCCTAAAGTATGGAAAATGAATTCCATATTTATTAATCATGATAAAGATCTTGCCGGGTTGCTTGAGAAGATTGATTAACTTGTCACGAGCAACTCTGTCGCTTTCATAAGCGGTTTCCTGACGAAGTCTAAGTATTTTGTCTATGAAGGTGGCCTCATGTTCATTCATGAAGTTTTGGTAATTTCCCCATTCCTCTGCACTCTGAGCGTCCAGGTAAACATTGAAATACCCCGCCCTCTTGGTAAATTGCCAAATCGAGGGTTTCTTTAAGCTCATTTGAGTTTGGTCCGGGATCGTCTCTTTTCTTATCCCTGTCCTCAGGATAAGGTTGGAAAAATCACTGCAGTTTGAGGATGAAGCGGCCAGCCCGAAATTCACGATTCCAGCGTCCAGGGAATTGAGATAGGGGGTCGAGTCTTTCATGTACCCATTGATTCCCAGAATATCCGCACGGATACTTTCATCCACGATCAGGACGATCTTCTCAACCTGTGCCCCTAAAGAGCCCGAGTAACTAGGCTCAGATCTTTCACCATCGTAAAGATGACTTTGACCTGCAAATATAAGCAATGCCGGAACCCTGAAAAATGAGGGATACCGATCAAAAAATCCATGACTATTTTGCAGACCAATAACGACAAGCACTACTGTACCGATTGGAACGAAATAGAATTTTTTGGGGATATTCAATTTTAAAAGGTCTGGTAACCGTTCAACAAAAATAATAAGCGGTATAAGAATTATTAAAAGAGGTAGTACAGCCAAGCCTATATTCTCAACAACTGCCCCAACCCACCATTGAAAATAGCCCACGATAAGGGCTGCCTGTTGAAAATCAATAGGAGAGTTTGAGACATAGAAAGAACCAATATTAAAAAGAAAGAAGAATAGAAAAATTGGTAACGTTATTCTTCTGAAAAGACTGCGACTGCTAAAAAATATTAAAAATGCACCAAATAGGCTCCAGAAGAACAAAATCAATGACAGCAAGAGCTCGGTTATCTTACCGTGATACCACAGTGATCGAAGCGGGTAGAAAAAGTCATAGAACAGACTGAATTCAACCAGCAAAAGAACAGCCACTCCCCCTAGCGCGATAGTTTTTTTCAAATTGGACGTTGACATCTCTTTTCGTGATATTTGAAGGAAAAATCCTGCAACCTAGGACCGGCTAATTCCTCTTTCCAGTTCTTTAATAGGATACCCCAGGAGCCTTATGAAGGTATGAATCATTGGAAATTTGCTTTAACATGAAATCGGCAACATCCGCCCTTGAAATCCAACCTTTGATTTGTCCGTCCGTTGTTGCAAAACCAGAACGATAGTTTCCCGTTCTCGGACCATCTTTCAAATGTGGTGGGCGAACAATGACCCAATCCAAGACGCTTTTTCCTACAACCTCTTCTTGGCGTTCGTGATCTGCAAAGGCATGACGCAAGAAGATGTCAACAATGATGTGTTTAGTGAAAAACGACAAATTGGACCGGCTATCTCCAACGCCAAGAGAGGATTGGCACACGAGTCGCTTCACGCCACTCTTTTGCATCGCTTGAACGATATTCCTAGTCCCGACCTCTCTAATATCAGTACGATTAGCAGCAGCTCCAATCGTTATGAATACGGCGTCATTTCCCTCTATGGCTTTCTCTACGGAGACCAAATCAAGTATGTCGCCAATCACCACCTCGAGGTTCGGATGCTCTAAATCTTCTATCTTGGACGGATTGCGGGCGTACGCTGTAACGTTATGCCCTTGATCTAATGCCTGCTTCACTAACTCTCGTCCAGTTCCACCTGTAGAACCGAAAATAATCAGTTTCATATTGATCTCCACTCTCATCTGTTGTCGGTCAGCATCGAAGGTTGTAAAGCGGCTATCCTGTTTATTATAAAACGTTTATGACCATCAACAACGGAGGGCAGGAAGAATTATTACAAAACCAACGGCCAACCTGGAATATCGGGCTGGCCGTTGGTTTTGACTTATATGTTGTGAAATAAGCAAGCCCCGATTAGTGAAAATTAAGTCTCACCGGGGAAAAATTTCATAATGTCTGTACTGCTTGGGGCAGTAACATACCTGTTTTCTTAAATTACTTCAGCGCCCTCCAACAGCTCCGTCGCGCCGTTTGTCTGCGCCACCAATAAATATGGTCTTTCCTGTGTCGGATTCACCCACTTGAATAATCGACAATCCGCTGGCCTGTGTAATGATACCCACAGAACGCTCTTGTGGTGGTACCGCTGGGTTACTGTGCCCACGTGCAATCAATTCTGCGGCCAGTGTTTCTGCATCATAATCCAAGGTGATCCCTGGAATCGGGGCCTCAAGATCCGTTCGACCGTTACGATTCATATAATGCGGTATGTTTATCGCCTCTTGCGGATCACGGCCGAAATCGATGATGTTCATAATCGACTGAGCGGTGTAACCGATAATCCGCGAGCCACCGGGCGAACCTGTGACGAACTCGACATGACCGTTACTGTCAAAGACGATTGTCGGCGACATGGAACTTCGGGGCCGTTTGTTGGGTTGAACACGATTGGCGATGGGCGCTCCGTCAGCGTCTTCAAAAGAAAAGGAGAAATCAGTCAACTCATTATTGAGCAGAAAGCCCCGCACCATTACGCCGTTGCCAAATGAACTTTCTACTGTTGTGGTCATTGACAGGGCGTTACCGTAGCGATCAATGATGGAAACATGACTGGTGCCGCTTGTTTTGGCAGCACCGTCCGGAGCATAGAGACCAAAGGCGGTAGGTGGAATCCCTGGTGCCGCCGCTCCCATATCCATGACAGTAATCAGGGCGGCACGTTCCGCCAGATAATCCTTGTCCAACATTCCTTCTACCGGGACAGTGACAAAATCGCTGTCGGCAACATATTTATTGCGATCAGCAAAAGCGAGCCGGCCGGCCTGGGCGAAGAGGTGAACCGTATCGACTGCAAGTGGAGCGGCTCCCATAAGGTCTGGGCGCTTTTCGATTACTCCGAGAATCTGCCCGATTGCCAGGCCCCCGGAAGATGGTGGTCCCATACCACAGACATTGTGGCCACGATAGTCGAAACATACAGGTTCGCGCTCAACCACCTGGTAATTTTGCAGATCGGCGACGGTCATGTCTCCGGGGATATTCAGATCTCCCCGAACGGCAGCGACGATGTCCTGCGCAATCGGCCCACGATAAAAAGTGCGGGCCCCCTTTTTAGCGATCGCTTCCAGGGTGTTGGCGTATGCTTTGTTCCGCATCAGTGTCCCGGCCGGTTTTGCCGTGCAGTCATTGCTATTGACGAAATAGGAGAATGCTGCGGGGTCTCTGAAAAAGAGTCGCTTGTCATCTTCACAAGAGGGATTTCTTGCCAACAGGCCAGCAACCTGTGAGCTGGTCCGTTCGGTCAGTTCAAACCCTCCTTGTGCGAGTGTTTTCGCCGTTACAAACAGTCGTTGCCAGGGGAGCTTTCCATACCGGTTATGCATGTATTCCATCAATCTGGGGACCCCCGGAACACCTACCGACAGTCCACTCTGCCAGGCGTTGAAAAAACCGATAGGGGTGCCGTGCTCCAGAAAGCGGTCTTCGGTTGCAGCCGCTGGTGCCTTCTCGCGGGCATCAATCGTTGTCGTTTTACCTGTTTTCTCGTCAAAGTAGACGACAAAAGCTCCACCGCCGAGGCCACTGGATTGAGGCTCTACCAACCCCAGCACGGTTTGCACGGCTATCATGGCGTCAGAAGCCGTCCCACCAAGCTTAAGAATTTTAGCACCTGCCTCTGTCGCCAGCGGATTTGCAGTAACCACCATCTCTCGCTCGGTAGTGACTGCAGCCGCCAAGGCTGTATGGTCTTGTGACCAGCTGTGGGGAACGATTAGGAAGATTAGTCCAATTGCAACAACAAAAGCTTTGTATATCATTGCCTGTCCTCTTCCCTTTGAACTAGGTTAACAAAAGTTCCAATGGTTTCCGTTCGACATAACGTCTATCTGTCGTTGGAGAGGCTACCCGAGGCTGTGTTTCTCATATCAGCTCTTTTATTTCTATCAAGTGATAATGAGACTTCAACCCCTGAGTCTTAAATCGAAAGCGCGAAAGTGCTTTGGAATGTAAAAATGTAATGCACCAAAAGAAGTCTGCCGAGCTGGAGAAATGCGGGGATTGAATCTGTCAGATTTAGTTGTACCAAAAGGAAGCCACGGCATATGGCGGGGCTTTTTCATTCCGATGTCTCGAAAGTCGTGATATTCAATAGAAAGGCCCAACCCTGGACAAGGAAGTGGGGCATTAAGGAGTTCTTTTTACCTTAATTGAAAACTCTTCTGACCTGCCTCTGTTGTCGTAATAGTTGAACTGGATAATGTTGTCACCAAGTTCAAGAGGTACAGTTGCATACCATTCGTCATAACAAGTACAACTTAGAGTAATGCATCCCTCAACGTACCCAGTTGTAGCATAGCCAGATGTATAGTTGGCCTGGTTGTACCACTGTACTGCCACTCCTGGCACCTCTGATAGTGTTGGACAGCCAGAGAACCATTTTTCCTGATTATAGAAACCCCCAACAAAAGAAATTTTTTCGGATGAAGTAGATCGAAAGTATTGAATCAGATCAAAATATTGTCGTTCTTCATAGTCGTCCCCAATATCACCGCAACTACTCAGAAAACTAAATAAAAGAACCGTCAGAAGAGTTGAGAAAACAGTCAAACATCTCCTTACAATACTCTTTTTTGATTTAGTTTTTTTCTCTTTTTGAGGTTCAAATTTTTAACACTCACTCTTCTTGTAAAGCAAGCCGAACAACATTGACTGTTCCCCGCCCCACATTTCCATATGCATCTTCTGAAATGACAGTGATGACGTTCTCACCCAACTCAAGAGGAATCATATTATCAAAAAAATCATTCTCTGTTGACCAGGAACCCTGAACAATCAGGAAACAGTTGAGGAAAGTACTGAGGTTACCTCTGTTTCCATTGGCAGCATTTTCCCAGTGTACTGAATAACCAGAGCCAAAATTGCCTTCCAGAAATGGGCAACTTGCACCAGGAGGAACAAAAGTATGGCCATTCATGGAGACTGCATCCGCATAGGTGTCTACTCTGGCATCCGAGTATTCTCCATAAGGCTCATGAATGGACAGCCAGCCACTTCCCTCATTCGGCCCTTTAACATATCCATCCCAGTAAAAATCAGCAGGGGTATCGTCACCGCAGGAGACCAAAAGAAGAGCGATGGCAATAATTCCAAACAACGAGATCCATCTGGGGTTAAACAATAGATTCATTCATCACCACACTACAGAAGTGGGGCTGTGGAAAGCCCCTAAAATCAACTCTTTTTCTAAAGGCGAGGAGGAAAATCGAAATATTGCTATATGACCAATATAACGGACATTTCGAAAATGGCTAGTTTGCAACATCTGGTAGGCATCGATGTCCAAAATGTAGTGAATTTTGAGTGTATACTGGCTTGTATGACTTGCCTCTTCCGGAGTGGGAGGCGCGAGGAACAGGGCAAGAGAGGAGGATACGCGTTATGTGGGGAAAGTTATCGCAGAAGTTCAGGGCTTTATCTCGCAGAGAACCACGTGAGTACATCTTTGAACCGGTCACGCACCGCTTGACTTCTCATCCCATCCTTCCGCAAGGACTGATGAGCTCCATTGCCCCAGCTTATGAAGAGGTGTTGGCCAAAGAAAAAGAAGAACAAAAACCTCAAGAGTCGCAGGAATAAGTTTTTCAGTAGTTGAAAAGATGTGCCGTTTCAGTATCAAAACTCGCAAGCTTTGAAAATTAGTCTATAGATCCCTGTGCCCTGACTTGCGTTGTTTGGGGTCCCGGTTCACTTCCGCAGTGGGCACGTTCTCACCATCTATCCAACCCTGTTCAAAATTGAATGACGTCACCTTCCTGCGTAAACTTATTGACCTTCCGGTTTTACTGCTACAATGAGTTCTCAGAAAAACTCCTTGTCCACAGCTTATAGTCGCCGCGAACGTTGTACAGTATCGAAACAGAAGATAATCACCCCGAGCCAGATCAAAATAAATGTAACAACATTGTGGCTGTCGAACGGTTCCTGGTAGACGAACACGCCGAGG
>PKUD01000194.1 GCA_002869695.1 Desulfuromonas sp.
GATTACCAAGCCCCTCCCCCTTACTCGCCCCGCGAACCAGTCCAGCAATGTCGACAAACTCCATGGAGGTCGGCAGCACCGCTTGAGGTTTGACGATCGAGGCAAGAGCATCGAGACGCTTGTCGGGAACAGCAAC
Source organism: Desulfuromonas sp. (assembly GCA_002869695.1). GTDB lineage: Bacteria > Desulfobacterota > Desulfuromonadia > Desulfuromonadales > Geopsychrobacteraceae > BM509. The sequence continues at coordinate 137 of PKUD01000194.1, forward strand.
CACTCCAATGTTGGGTTCGATGGTACAGAACGGATAATTGGCCGACTCGGCCCCGGCAGAGGTTATTGCGTTAAAGATAGTCGACTTGCCGACGTTCGGCAGGCCAACAATGCCACACTTGAAACCCATAGAGTTATCTCACAAAAAAGGATAGCCAGGGCAAAAGCCCCGGCTATCCAAGGTTCTACTATCCAAATGGCGTCTTAGACAAGCAGCGGCGCAATGACCAGCGCAACAACACTCATCAGCTTGATAAGGATATTCATGGCCGGTCCGGAAGTATCCTTGAAGGGATCGCCAACAGTGTCACCAATGACTGCTGCAGCATGGGCCTCGCCACCCTTCTTTTCTCCATCAACCTTACCCTGCTCGATATACTTTTTAGCGTTGTCCCAGGCACCACCACCGTTGGACATCATCAGCGCCAGCAGAACACCTGCGAGAGTCGCTACGGCGAGCATGCCGCCGAGAGCCTCCGCGCCGAGTATGAAGCCCATTGCAACCGGGGCGACAACGGCAACCACGCCGGGCAGCACCATTTCCTTAAGGGCAGCGGCCGCTGAGATGTCGATACACTTCTGCGAATCCGGCTTGACCCCTTCTTTGCCATCCAGCAGACCGGGGATCTCGCGGAACTGGCGACGGATCTCGTCAACCATCTTACCTGCTGCACGTCCGACCGAAGTCATGGTCAGCGCACCGATAAAGAACGGCAGCGCGCCACCGATCAGCAGGCCGATGACGACCTTGGGCTCGATCAGGTTGATCGTTTTAAGACCGACGGTGGTCGCATAGGCCGAAAACAGGGCCAGGGCAGTCAGGGCCGCAGAGCCGATGGCGAAGCCCTTGCCGATCGCGGCGGTGGTGTTGCCGATCGCATCAAGGCCGTAAGTGATCTTACGGACCTCGGGACCGAGACCGGCCATTTCCGAGATACCGCCCGCATTATCAGCAATCGGCCCATAAGCATCAACCGTCATAGTGACACCAACCGTTGCCAGCATACCTACAGCAGCAATACCGATACCGTAGAGACCTGCGCAGAAGTTAGCAATAAAGATCGCAATGCAGATGATCAGGATCGGCAGAGCGGTCGACTCAAGGCCGACGGCCAGGCCGTGAATGATGTTGGTTGCGGGGCCGGTCTTGCTGGCCTCTGCAATACGGGCGACCGGAGCATGGGCGGTGTAATACTCGGTGATCTGACCGATGGCAATCCCTGCAAGGGTACCGGCCAGGATCGCCCAGAACACGCCGGTGGAAATACCGTACGCCTTAATGACGAAAAATGAGGCAACCAGGAAGCCGCCAGCGGCAACGAAGGTTGTGTAATGAAGGGCCTTGGCCGGGTCCATCGATTTAAGAACCTTCATAGAGCCGATCCCGATAAAGGAGAAGACCAGCCCAACCATGGCCAGGATCAGCGGCAGGGCAATCGCATTCGCCTGAATGGTTGCGCCACCACCAAGCTTGGCCAACAGCGCAGGGCCTGCCGCTGCAGCGATAGCCATGGTCGCGATGATTGATCCGACATAGGATTCGAAGATATCAGCACCCATACCAGCGGTATCACCAACACAGTCGCCAACGTTGTCAGCGATAACGCCCGGGTTACGCGGGTCGTCCTCGGGGATACCAGCCTCGACCTTGCCGACCAGGTCAGCGCCGACATCAGCAGCCTTGGTATAAATACCGCCACCGACACGAGCAAACAGGGCGATCGAGGAAGCACCCATGGCAAAACCATTGATGTACTTCACGGTCGTCACATCGCCGCCATAAAAAAAGTAAGCGACTCCGACACCGACCAGGCCAAGAGACGCAACGGCCAGACCCATGACGGCCCCACCGTTAAAGGAAACCTCAAGAGCTTTTGCCTGTCCGCTGAGGCGGGCCGCTTCAGTCGTCCGCACGTTTGCTCGGGTCGCAGCTTTCATGCCGATGAAGCCACAGGTCATCGAGCAGATGGCACCACCCAGAAAAGCAAGAGCGGTACTGAAACCCATGCCCATGGCAATCAGGCCGAATACTACGACGATAAAGACCGCGAGGACGCGGTATTCGCGGCCCAAAAAGGCCATTGCACCGTTGTAGATATCCTCAGAAATTTCCTTCATTCTCGCGTCGCCAACCGGCTGTGCCTTGACCAGGTTGTACAAAACAACCGCGATCACAAAGCCGACCGCCCCCAGAATGGGAGCAAACATTTGAAGTTCCATCTGTTCCTTGCCTCTCTTCCTGTTTGTTAAGCCTCTAAAAGATTTTTGTTGAACCTGTTCATGGCGGGCTGTACACCGTCTCCAAGGATTGTATCAATGGCATCGGCTGCCGTCTCCACAACCTTGGACAGATCCTTGAGCTCTTCCGCCGCAAAGCGTCCGAGCACATGTCCTGTGGTGTTGCCGTGACCAGGTCGCCCTATTCCAACCCTGAGACGGACAAAATCTTTCCGCCCCAGCACATTACAGATATCTTTGATCCCGTTGTGGCCACCGTGTCCGCCTTCTGGTCGGATCCGTAACCAGCCGAACTCAAGGTCAAGATCATCATAGACCACAATCAAATCCCCCGGGGTAACCCCGAGGGACTGAAAAGCTGCATTTACACTCATGCCACTCAGGTTCATGAAGGTCTGGGGAAGCAGAACCGTCGTCTCTTCGGCGGCTGCACACCCTACTCCATAAATCCCCTGGTAACCTTTTTTCTTCAGACTGATCTGATGCCGTTCGGCAAAACGTTGAGCAACCATGAACCCGATGTTGTGGCGGGTTCCGACATACTTGTTGCCGGGATTACCCAGTCCGACCAGTAACTTCACGGGGACTCCGCTTTACTCTTCGTCAGCTCCAGCTGCTTCAGCAACTTCGCCTTCGACTTCGCCATCGACCTCTTCGCCCTCTTCACCTTCTTCTATTTCCTCTTTATGCCCCTTGACGGTAAGGACAGTGAAGTTGACGTCAAACGGAATCTCTGCACCCTCGGGAGCAGCAATTTCCTCAACATGGATGACATCGCCGATGTTCAGAGCCGTGACGTCAATCTCAATGGACTGAGGTACCGCGGTCGGCAAGCAGAGCACTTCCAATTCATGTCGGATTATCTGCAGGGTACCACCCTCTTTTTCGCCGGCTGACTTTCCAACCGCAACCACCGGAATCATGAAGCTACCCTTCTTCTTCAGGTCGATGGCATGGAAATCGGCACAGACCATATCCTTGCGCAGCGGGTGCAATACAAGATCCTTAAGAATCACGACTTTGCCTTCAAGGGTCGCAGCTCCCCGCAGCGCAATCAGAGTGTTCCAGCCCGCTTCACCACTGATCGCGGTCCGCAACTCTTTCGCCTCGAAAGAGATCGCACAGGGCTCCATCCCTCTTCCGTAAACAACTGCCGGAACATGACCTTGTGCACGCAACTTGCGAGCAACCCCTTTACCGGTCGCTTCCCGTTGGGAAACATTCAATTCAGCTTGTGACATCTATCTAATCCTCCATCCGTTAAGGAATTCTTCTGTCAAACATCGCTTGCGTGTCAGTCACTAAACAAAAAGTGAACTGACCGATTCGTCTTTATGGATTCTACGGATCGCTTCAGCCAGCAGATGGCCGACAGGAAGGTTCCGCAGTTTACTGCATTTTTCAACATTGTTTTTTGTCGGGATCGTGTTGGTCACCACGACCTCTTTCAACTCGCTTTCCTCGATTCGCTGCAGTGCCGGACCGGAGAGGACCCCATGAGTGGCACAGGCAAAAACTTCGGTTGCACCTTTTCCAGCAAGGGCTTTGGCTGCCGTGCAGAGAGTTCCAGCGGTGTCGATCATATCATCGACGATGACACAGGATTTGCCGCTGACATCACCGATAATATGCATGACTTCAGACACATTCGGGCCACTGCGTCGCTTGTCGATGATCGCCAACCCGGCGTCAAGACGCTTGGCGAAAGCACGAGCTCGTTCGGTGCCACCTGCATCAGGAGACACAACAACCAGATTCTGCGACTGACGGTTGCGGATTTCGTCCAGCATCACCGGTGCAGCATAGAGATGATCAACCGGAATATCGAAGAAGCCCTGAATCTGGCCGGCGTGCAGGTCCATGGTCAGCAGCCTGTCGATTCCCGCAGCAGTCATCAGATCGGCAACCAGCTTTGCCGAAATCGGCGCCCGCGGCGCAACCTTGCGATCCTGGCGAGCATATCCGAAATAGGGCACAACCGCATTTATTCTTGCGGCCGAAGCCCGCTTAAGGGCGTCCACCATGACCAGCAGTTCCATCAGGTGGTTGTTGGCCGGAGCGCAGGTGGATTGAATTACATAGACATCCCGACCACGGACATTTTCGCCAATCTCTACCATCACCTCGCCATCAGAGAAGGTGTGAACCTTGGCATTTCCCAGCTTCACTCCGAGGTGATCACAGATCTCCGTGGCCAGAGGCAAATTCGAATTGCCGGTAAAAATTTTGATTTCGCGCACTGAACTCCGCCTTCTGAAACTGGGAACGCAAAAATGGCCATGCGCGGTAAAAACCAACGCCTAACCGTCGCTGTATGAGCATTCCAGACCTGAAACGCTCACGATGAAAATGGCTGGGGCGCCAGGGATCGAACCTGGGAATGCCGGAATCAAAATCCGGTGCCTTACCGCTTGGCGACGCCCCATCAATCTATTAACTGTAACTAAAATGGCTGACGCAGCGCAGTCTCTACCCGTATCTGCATCCGCTGTCAACCGAAAAGCTGAAGTCACGGCAACGGTCGTACCGGAAATGTTTTCCAGCCGAACCGCTCCGTCAAACGAGTGCCGGCCAGGCTGGCCTGTTCGAACGAGTCAAAAACACCGAAGACCGTCGCTCCGCTCCCGGACATCAATGCTCCAAGGGCACCATCCGCCAGCAATTCCTGTTTGACCTGATCAATCTGCGGATAAGCGGCAAGAGTGACCCGCTCCAGATCATTATGCAGCCGGCTGACAAGGTCCGCGGCACTCACGGCCGAAAACCTTGGAAGGTTAGCCACTTCGTCGGAAATTGTCAACCGTAAACTTTGGTAAACCCATGCGGTTGAAACTGCAAAACCAGGATGGACCAGCAAGTAGCAGACAGCCGGCATCGGGGGCAAAGGTTCAAGCTGCTCACCGATACCGGTGGCCCACGCCGGCCGGCCGAAAACAAAAAACGGGACATCGGCGCCGAGCCGCAGACCCAACTCCATCAGCCGCTCTGTTCCCAGGTGTAGATCGAGCATTTCATCCAGTGCCAGCAACACTGCTGCAGCATCCGAAGATCCTCCCCCCAGGCCGGCCGCAACCGGAATGTTCTTTTGTATGGAGATATCCACCGCTCGTTCCTGTCCCGCCTCAGCCAGAACCAGGCGGGCTGCCCGCGCCGCGATGTTCTCTTCTCCTGCAGCCAACTCCAGTCCGTCACAGGTGACCCTGATCCCACAACCATCAGCCAGGCGGACCCGAATCCGGTCACACAAATCGACCCGTTGCATCGCCATGGCAAGCAGATGATAGCCGTCTGCACGCTTGCCGAGGACATGGAGACAGAGATTTATTTTTGCCGGAGCAGAATAGACTCCCATAACACCCACGGGACACCTCCACGACTTGAGAATCCGTGCATACTTTTCCACCAGGAGCAAGGTTGTCAAGGGAACATTACAGTACAATTTATCGTTCTGTAACGAATACTGCTCCGATTACCCAAAAAGAACAATGTCTACCCCTGAGAAGATCGAAATACATGGCTGAACAACGGAAAAACCAAAACCAGGTTTTAACCAGGGAGCTTGGCACAAAACAAAGGTGGCGTATTTTCGCCACTGAGGGCCATTATCAGCCGTGAAAACAATCCGGAGAGAGCCCTGTGAGCAGAATAATACTCTGAATACGCGTAAAAACACAGCACGCGTCAGGTAAATAACGGTTTTTTAAAAATGGCACCATATTTGCTCTATAAAAGGACTTGTAAATTAAAATAGCATTTCGAACTTCTTTATTTCGAACCTCTTTATATAAGACAATGATTGCTGAATGAAAGCCGCTGACAAGCATGCGTTTATACTATATTGGCCTGTTCTTGATTCTTCTGCTGAGCCTTGGCCATCGCCAGGCCGAAGCGATCGAAATTTCGATAGCCCCGCTGGCGACAGAAGGAACACCAAAAGCACTGGCCAGCGAGTACCTGAAACGCTTACTAGAGGAGCGCTCAAGCAATCGCATCAGGGTAAAACTTATTCCCAACTCGGACATTGCGTCCGAGCAGCTGCTTGATGCACTAAGCACAAACCGGATCCAACTGGCCTTGCCTGAGATCCGCTCCACCCGGACCCTGATACCGCTGTTGCAGATTTACGAAATTCCGTTCCTGTTTCGTGATCGACAGCACCTGCACCATATCCAGGATGAGGGCATTGGCGAGCGGATCTTGCAGCAATCGGCAAGTCAGCAGTTTAAACCACTGGCAATCTGGGACGGGACAAGCCGGCAGCTGATAGCCGAGCAAGCCCAAACCGGACCGGACAACAATGTCGACCGGCTGTTTCAGGTTCTGCGGCCCGGGACGGACATAGCCGAACACCCTTGGCGAGAAGTGAAACTGTCAGACCTCGCCCGATTGCAGACCATTAACAGCACGAGCACCCTGACTTTGACGCACCACAGTACAGTCAACAGTGTCCTTTTGACCAGCCAGCAGTTCTGGGGCAGCCTGCCGGACGACCTGAAGGTTATCCTCTCCGGGGCAGTCAAGGACGCGACATATTATGCCCGGGAATTGGCGGAACAGGCGGATCAAAAAGCCCTCGAAAACCTGGCCGAAAGAAAGGATCTGAACCTGTACGCCCTGGCAAACGCAGAACGCAATCAGTGGCAAAAAAAACTGCGGCAACTTTACTCAGAGCACCTGGACAAAGTAAAATTAAGTTTTACTGGTATGATTATCAGGGATTAGTCGACAGGGACAGCACCCGACACACATGCGGCCTGTCATTTTCTTTTTTTCCGTTGCCCTTTCGGCAACGCTGGCAAGCAACCCATAAAGAAGGAGAGACAAAGATGTCAAAGAACAAGCTGATTCTCGCAAGCCTGCTGGTTGCAGTCGCATTTTTTGCAACCGCAACGATTTCGACGGCAGCGCCGATCGTAATCAAGTTCTCGCACGTCGTCGCCGAGAACACCCCTAAAGGCCAGATGGCCAACAAATTCAAGGATCTCGTAGACGAGCGCCTGGGTGGCAAGGTTGTCGTCGAGGTGTTCCCCAACTCTCAGCTCTTCGGCGACAACAAGGTCCTCGAAGCCATGCTGCTCGGCGATGTACAGCTGGCAGCTCCGTCGCTGTCCAAGTTCAACAAGTACACCAGCTCCCTGCAGATCTTTGACCTGCCTTTCCTGTTCAAGGACATGACGGCTGTCGAGAAGTTCCAGCAGGGCCCGGTTGGTCAGAAGATGCTGATGTCGATGCAGAAAAAAGGCCTGATCGGCCTCGGTTACCTGCACAATGGCATGAAGCAGCTCTCCGCCAGCAGCCCGCTGCGGGTTCCGGCTGACGCCGCCGGCAAAAAATTCCGCATCATGACCTCCGACGTTCTCGCAGCACAGTTTGAGGCTGTCGACGCCATGCCGCTGAAGAAGCCTTTCTCTGAAGTCTTCACCCTGCTGCAGACCAAGGCCATCGATGGACAGGAGAACACCTGGTCGAACATCTATTCCAAGAAGTTCTTCGAAGTTCAGCCCTACATCACCGAGTCCAACCACGGTGTTCTCGACTACCTGGTCATCACTTCCGCCGAGTTCTGGATGGGTCTGCCCGACGATATCCGCACCGAGGTCAAGAAAGCCCTCGACGAAGCCATCGCTTTTGGCAACGAGGTCTCCGAAAAGAAAGCTATTGCAGACCGTCAGAAGATCGTCGATTCCAAGCGCTCCGAAGTTCTCGTTCTGACCGACACCGAGCGTCAGCAGTGGGTTGAAGCGATGAAGCCGGTCTGGAAGAAGTTCGAAGACGAAATCGGCAAAGAGTTCATCGACGCGGCAGTTGCGTCTAACTAAATAGAGATAAAGCAGCTCCGAATCACGGACCCCGGCAACGGGGTCCGTGACAATTTCCTGGAATGGTTTTTACGAGGTTATTTCTTATGTTCTATCGAATAATTAACAGCCTGGAGGAGGCGATCATCTCGCTGCTCCTGGCCACCATGACCTTGCTGGTCTTTGTTGAAGTGGTGGCGCGTTTCGGCTTCAATACCGGAGTGATGTGGGCCCAGGAAGCGACCCTTCACCTTTCGGCCTGGATGGTCCTGTTCGGTGTATCCTACGGGCTTAAGGTTGGCTCTCATATCGGCGTGGACGCCCTCGTGAAAATCATGCCACCCCTGACCCGGAGGATTATCAGCGGCATAGCCGTTATGGCCTGCCTCTTCTATTGTGCTCTGTTCATCCAGGGGTCCTGGGTTTACCTGGAAAAGATGCACATGATTGGCATAGAGCTCGATGACATGCCCATCCAGAAGTGGGTTGCCCACAGTATTCTGCTGATCGGCATGGTGCTGATCGCGATCCGTCTGTTGATCCTGCTGGTCAATATCTTTCGCGGCAAGGCCGATGGATTCAAGCTTGCCGACGAAGCCAAGGAAAGTCTGCACCTTGCGGAAGAGACCAAAGCTGCAACCCGGGGAGGTGATTCCGCATGACCACTGCCGCACTCTTTATTATCCTGTTCCTCTGCCTGCTGACAGGTATGCCGATCGCTTTCGCGCTGGGATTGTCGAGTATCACCACGATACTGATGTTCTCAAGCGACTCGCTGGCTTCCATCGCTCTCAAGCTGTTTGAAGCAGAGTCGGAGCACTACACCCTGCTGGCGATCCCTTTCTTCATCCTCTCGTCGACCTTTTTGTCGACCGGTGGGGTTGCCACCCGGATCATCAATTTCGCCATCGACTGCGTCGGCTGGATTCGCGGCGGACTGGCGATGGCTTCGGTTCTGGCCTGCATGATCTTTGCCGCGGTTTCCGGCTCCTCGCCGGCAACAGTTGCGGCGATCGGTTCCATCGTCATCGCCGGCATGGTCAAGGCCGGCTATCCCAAAGCGATGGCTGCCGGTGTCATCACCAATGCCGGCACACTGGGCATCCTGATTCCGCCCTCGATCGTCATGCTGGTTTACGCTGCTGCGACCGAGGAATCGGCCGCCCGGCTGTTCATGGCCGGCTTCCTGCCCGGTCTGATGATGGGCACGATGTTGATGATCGTGATCTACATCGTTGCCCGGGTCAAGGGGCTGCCCGCCCAACCCTGGGTCGGTTTTAAAGCTCTGTTGCTTTCAAGCTTTTCGGCGAGTTGGGGGCTGATGCTGATCGTCATCGTTCTCGGTTCAATCTACGGCGGTATCTGCAGCCCGACTGAAGCCGCAGCCATTTCCGCTGTCTATGCCTTTTGTATCGCTATTTTCGTCTACCGCGACATGGGTCCGATTAAAGGTATGCCCTGGCGAACAGAGGGTGAATCCGTCGGTGCTGCTGCGTTCCGTAACGTCAGCCAGACCGCACTGGCCCTGCCTCGCTCGATCGTCCACAAGGACACCCGCAAGGTTATGATGGATGCCTCCAAGGTCTCCATTATGCTGCTCTTTATCATCGGCAATGCCATGCTCTTTGCCCACGTCCTGACCACCGAGAGAATTCCGCATCACATCGCAGAAATCATCATCGGCTGGGGTCTGCCTGCATGGGGCTTCCTGATCGTAGTCAATATCCTGTTGCTGATTGCCGGCAACTTCATGGAGCCGTCCGCGATTCTGCTGATCATGGCACCAATCCTCTTCCCGCTTGCCGTGCAGTTGGGCATCGACCCAATCCACCTTGGTGTTATCATGGTCGTCAACATGGAAATCGGCATGATTACGCCGCCGGTCGGCCTCAACCTGTTCGTTACCTCAGGTATAACCGGGGAGAGTATAACCTGGGTTCTGCGTGCTGCCTTGCCGTGGCTGCTGATCCTGCTTGTCTTCCTGGCATTGATCACCTACATTCCGCAGATTTCGCTGTTCCTGCCGGAGTATATCGATCATCTCAAAGGATATTGATTAGAACTCTGGCACCATTTACAACAGAAAAGCGGGAAGGCCGATTGGCCTTCCCGCTTTTCTGTTTCATGGCCTCAATCCGCCCTTTCCACACGTCCCTGAACGCACGGATGCTTTTATGGTCAGGCAGACTGATGCGGTTGCCGAACCACACAAAACGGTGTATAAGCGTTTAGCGACACGTCAACAGCCCAGCCAGGGAGGGAAAAACGTGTGCAAGCTGAACAGTATGGAAGACTTCAAGAGAGATATTAGCTACCGGCTACGTGTGCGGGAGAACGAGTCGATCTCCCTCATCGGGACGTTACGCGACTGCTTTCACGACATTGACATGGAAATTGTCGTCGACGGCTCATCGCTGATCATCACGGACAGTCGGGTCACCTTCCACACCGCACCCAGCCCGCACTGTGAGAAGGTACAGAACCGTCTCGGCCTGTTGAACGGGGTGAAGATCGGCAAGGGACTCACGCGTAAACTCAACGCCGCCCTTGGCGGATCTGATGGCTGTGGCAACCTGCGCACCCTACTCACGGGATTGCTGCCCCTGGCCCTGAATGTCAAGGCCAGCGCCGGGGTCAGCGACGAAAAGGAGGTGCTCGACGCCATCCACTTTCACCTGCAGGGGACCTGCGTCGGTTACCCAGTGGAAGAGAAAAACGTTGTGGACTGACTCACACCTCTGCTGACAAAGAGATGGCGATATGACAACAGTCTGTTCCTGCTTCAATTCCCCTGGGGAGGGCATCTGCAGGGACGTGCTTAAAGGGAGAGGCGTCTCTTCTCTCCAGCGTAGAAGAGACGCCTCTTGGAAAAAAGATGGGAACATGCCGCTGCGAAGAATTGCATCCGGTGACGAGATGATGTTTCTCGGACGTTCTCCGTGTCGTGGACGAGACACAGCTTAAGCTGCCGGAAAATTGCCCAACCAACAAAGGGATCAATTAAAGGTTTTTACCACAGAGACACTGAGGGCACGGAGAAAAGACACAACTTTGTCATCTTTACTGATTTTCTCTCAGTAACTCTGTGTCTCCGTGGTAATAAAGGGTGTCTTCTCCCCTCTTCGGGTTATTTTGGCGAACCCTCTCCGACTAATTCGTATTCAATGACATCAAGGACCTGTCCATCTCCGTCGACGAATATTTCCCCGATGATTTTAACGTTTGCCCCCACATGATCAAAAAGGTCAAGTCCCCGGCCATATTCTGAAATAGTGTGATTCTGCACCTTGACCTGCTCGGGATTCCCGTCAGAGTCACTGTCGATTGCGACAACCACCCCCGAAATTTCAATCATCGAGTCTGTCTCAGAAATGTTCTGTTCAGTTGCGGTTGCCTGCTCGGCAACATCACCATCAGCCGGTTTTTCCGCAGCCGCAAAGCCGGGCAGAACGGTCGCGATGGAAAACATGCCGATTACAATCATCAAGAAAAATACGTTTTTCATCCTTCACTCCTTTTGCGATCTGTTGTCGAGCAGCTCAAATTGCTCAATTCTGATGAACGTTGTGGTACCAAATACGCCACTACCTGTCTCCCTTCAGTCCGTCGAGAACAGTTCTTGCAAAGTCCGGAGCAGACCATCCTGCAAGGTCTCCGGAAATCCTCTTTTCCCTTCGACCAAGGCCTGGTTCACCTCCAGCTCAATTCCCAGATAGTCTTGCGGCTTCAAAC
>PKUD01000195.1 GCA_002869695.1 Desulfuromonas sp.
GCCGCTTCCCTGGAATATGCAACGGGATATGAAGTGACACTGTCCACCGCTGTCACCGACCTGGCGGGCAACAGCCTGGTAGAAACATACACCAGCAATTTCTCAACCATCACCGAACCTGACCTGACGCCACCGACAGTCCTCGGGACAAACCCAGCTGAAGGTGCGACAGATATTCCATTAAACTCAAGCATCACTGTCACATTCAGTGAACCCATCAACCCCGCAAGCGCAATCTCATCGAATTTCATTCTCGTTGACAATCTGGCCAATCCGGTCAGCGGGCAGGTCAGCGGTTCGGCAAACACAGCAACCTTCACCCCGGACGCACCGCTTGACTACAGCACGACCTATACGGCAACCGTCACGACCGGCATTCTGGATACTGCGGGGAACCCCCTTGCAAGCGACTTCAGCTGGGATTTTGCCACCGAGGACCCGTTTACGGTCACGGTCAGCAAAGTCGGTACCGGGACGGGAACCATCACCTCTTATCCGGTGGGAATCGACTGTGGCTCAACCTGCAAGGACACCTTCTATGCAGGCGAACTCGTCACTTTGACGGCAAGCGCTGAACCGGGCAGCGTTTTTGATGGATTTTCCGGTGACTGTGTAAGCCCGTTCAGTGACTGTGACCTGGTGGTAACAGCCAACCAGTCCGTTCTGGCAAGTTTCAGCGGCGTCACTCCAACCGGAACCGGCAACCAGCTCGCCCTTGACGGCCTGGACGATGTTGCCGTTCATCAAAAGCAGACGGCCCCCCTCCCCTCCCAGTCAGATCTCGATCTCGAAACTTTCACCATCGAAGCCTGGATTTATCCGCTGGCAGGGAGGAATATGTTCATTGCTGGAGACAGCGGGTATTTCCTGAGAGTCAAGCAACAGGATCCAACAACAACGTTGATAGAATTCGGTGTCCTTACTGATCTTCCCTACGACTATCGACCGGTCTTTGCCGGAACGACAGAAGCTCCGTTAAAACTCAATCAGTGGAACCATGTTGCCGGGATGGCCGACAGCATAAACGGCGAATTGAGAATCGCGGTCAACGGTGCGCTGTCGGGAACAACAGAGATATTGGGAATTGTGGACGTTGCCGAGTTCGATCAGACGTTCTCGATAGGAAACCCGTACCCCAGCGCAACTTTTGGCGATGAACCCTTTGTCGGCCGGATCGACGAGGTCCGGTTGTCATCCAGCATCCGCTATACTGCGCCCTTTATCCCGGAAGCGGTTTTCGCAAACTACGCCGATACGGTCGGCCTGTGGCACTTTGATGAAGCAGAAGACGCAACAAACTTTATGGATTCATCCGGCAACGGGAATGACCTGGAGGGTGACGCCGGGGCAGTAACCATCGAGGGAGCGCGATAAGCAAGATTAGAACGGGGGCTCTCTTCATATGTGCACATTCCTAAGAAGTATTGAGACAAGATAAATATCAGATCGGATCATTATAATCGCTAGCCTCTGAAAAAAGTAAACCTGCAGTGATGCAGGGACACAAAGCCGCGGGTCTTAAACCAAGACAGCCGGGTTGCCGAAAAGAGCGGACCGTGCAGCATGAGAAACGCTTGCCTTCGTCAACGAATGCAGGCGTTTCTGCGTTACGGGACCAAACAGCTTGTGGCCCCAGGCAGACAACAGAAGAGTCCACACTCAGGGAGATATTGATCAGCATGGCCGCCTATTGCCCTATCGGGCCAAGCAACGTAGACCAGACAATTGTCCGAGGGGTCGCTTTCCTGACGCTCTGTTCAGTTGCGATATTTCTTGCCTATGATCTTGATTTTATTCTAGTCTACCTGTTGTTTGATTTCTTCATGCGCGGTTTTTTAAGCAGAAAACTGAGCGTCTTTGTCTGGCTGGCGCAAAGGTTTGCGCGCGCCTTTGCCTGCAAAATCGAGCCGGTCAATGCTGAACCGAAAGTCTTCGCAGCCAGAATCGGCTTTATTGCCTGTCTGCTGGTTCTCATCTGCAAAGGGCTGGATCTTGGTGTGCTGGCTTACAGCCTGAGTACCGTTCTGATGCTGGCCGCCGCGATGGAAAGCTTCTTTTCGGTCTGTCTTGGCTGTCACATTTATACCTTGATCAATCATGAACTGCCTCCATCAGGGGCAGCAAAACAAGAGCCCCTGGATGAACGTTAGTCGGGTGCTCGCTGCCCCGGACTCTTTATTCGAGAGAGTAGAGAACGATGCCCTGTAACAGATTTATCACTGCCCTGCTGCTGATTCTGATCGCTTGGCCAAATTTATCCTGGGCAACCAACGGATATTTTCAGCATGGTATCGGTGTTAAAGAGCAAGGTCTTGGCGGGGCCGCTATCGCCTATCCGCAAAGCGCCCTGTCGGTGGCGACCAACCCGGCCGCTGCAGCGACCCTGGGCAGACAATTCGATATCGGCCTCAACTGGTTCACCCCACACCGATCCGCCGACAATGGCGACGGAAGCGGATATCACAAAAGTGAATGTGCCAATTTCATTATTCCCCAGCTGGGCTACAATCACCCCCTCAATACGAAACTGTCCTTCGCATTTGCCGCTTACGCCAACGGAGGCATGAAGACGGACTGGCCTTACAGCTTTTTTGGCACGACAGAGACCTATTCAGAACTTGAGCAGATGGTCATTGCTCCCACCCTGGCAATCAACCTGAATCGTAAACACGCACTCGGTCTGTCAATCAACTACATCCGTCAGACCTTTGAAGCTCGAGGCCTGCAGGGTTTTGCCCCGGCAACCCCGAGCGGCACGACAGCATATCTCACTGACGGCGGAGAGGACGTTTCAACCGGCTGGGGGCTGCGCATCGGATATTCGGGACAACTGGCCCCGGCTTTGAGGATTGGTGCCTTCTGGCAACCCCGGACCAAGATGAGCGCGTTTGATGATTATCAAGAGCTCTTCGCCGAGGGGGGCGAGCTGGACATCCCTGAGACGTTCGGACTCGGACTGGCAGTGGACCTTTCCGAGAAGCTGACCCTGGCGACCGACCTGGTAAAGATCTGTTATTCGGACATTCCTGCCCTGAGCAATTTCAATACGGTCGGAACCGATCTGCTGGGGACTGACAACGGGCCCGGTTTCGGCTGGCGGGACATCACCGTAGCCAAGCTGGGTGTCGCCTATCGCTACAGTCCCGCACTGACCCTGCGCATTGGCTGGAACCATGGAGAAAATCCGGTAAGAAGCAGCCAGACCGCTATGAACGTCCTTTCTCCTGCCACGATTGAAGACCACCTGACTCTGGGTTTCAGCTGGTCTTTTTCTGCGAACAGCGATCTATCCATGGCCTACTGGCATGGGTTTGAAAATGAAATCAGGGGAAACTTTGTGGCCGCAAACGGGGCGGATGCTGCAGATATCAAGATGTACCAGGACAGCATCAGCCTTGCCTGGTCCTGGTCGTTCGATTGAACGACAACGCGTTAGAGAACGACAAACGTCCCCTTCCGATCACTCAACCCAGCCAACCAGTTGCTGTGGAAACTCGGACCTGAGTCGGTATTCGGGTCCGACTCCACCAACAGCCAGCCGCTTGACAAACTCGTCCCGAGAGATTTCACATGCCCCCAGGCTGAGCAGGTGATCGGTCGTCTGTTGACAGTCGATCAATTCAAACCCGGCACTCCCCAGGGTCCGGGCCAGTGCCGCCAGGGCAATTTTTGACGCATCGCTACGCAGACTGAACATCGACTCACCAAAAAAACAGCGCCCCAGGCAGAGACCGTAAAGGCCACCAACCAGGTCGTCTCCCTCCCAACACTCCAGAGAATGGGCAAAACCATGGAGATGCAGGTTGTGGTAGGCACTCAACATCTCCCGGGTAATCCAGGTCCCCTCGTTATCCTTACGCTGGACGCGGCAGCCCTGCATAACCCGGTCGAACGCCTGGTTCAGGGTCAGATGCAATTTTCCCTTCCGCATTGTTTTGCGCAGGGAACGGGAAACATGGAATTTCTTCGGGAAAATCACACAGCGGGGATCTGGCGACCACCAGAGAATCGGTTCGTCCTCATTGTACCAGGGGAAAATCCCCAGGCTGTAGGCGAACAACAGCCGTTCAGGGGTCAGGTCACCGCCGACTGCCAACAGGCCGTAATCTTCGGCAGAATCAACCGACGGAAACCAGAGCTGGTCATCCAGTTGATAACAGGGCATCGGGAAGGATCAGCTGAACGTGAAGGTGAATTTGCCGCGGCGGAAACCAATCTTCACCAGCCCACTGTCCCGCAGCCGGCCGAACAGAATCTCTTCAGCCAGCGGGTCACTGATTTCGGTTTGCATCAGGCGCCCCAGCGGACGAGCACCGAAGGTCGGGTCATAGCCTCGTCGAGCCAGTTCCTTGCGCGCAGCTGGCGAGACCCGCAGGCGGTTCTTCTTTTCTTCGAGTTGACCGGCAAGCTCCCGCAGAAACTTGTCGACCACCTGGAGCATGGTTTTTTCATCCAGCGGGGCAAATGAAATGATCGCGTCAAGGCGATTCCGAAATTCCGGGGAGAAGGCTTTTTCCATCGCCTGCTTCGGTGGAGCCTGGCTGCGCTCGCCGAAACCGATCGGAGACTGACTCAATTCCCGGCCACCGATGTTGCTGGTCATGATCAACACCACGTTGCGGAAATCAGCCTCCTTGCCATTATTGTCCGTCAGGGTGCCATGATCCATCACCTGCAGCAGGATATTGAACAGGTCAGGATGGGCTTTTTCGATCTCGTCCAGCAACAGAACCGAGTACGGGCTCTTACGCACCCCTTCCGTCAGCAGACCACCCTGGTCAAATCCAACATAGCCGGGCGGCGCGCCGATCAGGCGAGCCACGGAGTGCTTCTCCATATACTCGCTCATGTCAAAGCGGAGAAACTTGACCCCCAGCTGCAGGGCCAACTGGCGTGCAACCTCCGTCTTGCCGACCCCGGTCGGGCCGGTAAACAGAAGCGAGCCGACCGGCTTATCCGGATGACCGAGGCCGGCCCGTGATCTGTGAATCGAGCGTACCAGGTGATCAATTGCCGGATCCTGGCCAAAGACGACCCGCTTCAGGTCTCGCTCCAGATAGCGCAACCGCTGACGGTCGGAACCGCTGACGGTGCGGATTGGCACCCGCGCCATCCGCGCCACGACCCGTTCGATGTCATCGACGGTGATCCTGCTGCGGGGACCACCCTCGAGCCGATACTGGGCTCCCGCCTCATCAATCACATCGATCGCCTTATCCGGCAGATAGCGATCGTTAAGGTACTTGCAGGAGAGCTGCACGGCCGCTTCCACTGCAGCGACAGAGTAGGCAGTCTGGTGGTGTTCCTCGTAGTGTGGCTGCAGTCCCTTGAGAATCTCCAGGGCTTCCTCCTGGCTCGGTTCTGCCAGGTCAATTTTCTGAAACCGACGGGACAGAGCCCGGTCCTTATCGAACAGGTTGCGGAATTCTTCATAGGTGGTTGAGCCGATACAGCGCAGCTCGCCGTTCCCGAGAACCGGTTTGAGGATATTGGAGGCATCCATCGACCCGCCGCTGGTGGCGCCGGCACCGACGATGGTATGGATTTCATCGATAAACAGGATCGCCTTGTCGCGCTTCTGCAGCGCCTGCAGAACCGCCTTGAGTCGTTCTTCAAAATCACCGCGGAATTTGGTCCCGGCCAGCAGGGCTCCCATGTCGAGGGTGTAGATTTCACTCCCCTGGAGCAGACCCGGCACAGCCCCTTCAGCGAGTTTTAATGCCAGACCTTCGGCCATGGCGGTTTTCCCGACTCCCGGCTCACCGACGAAAATCGGGTTGTTCTTGCGTCGTCGGCAGAGGACCAGAATCGCCCGTTCCAACTCCAGTTCCCGCCCAATCAGAGGATCGATCTTGCCTTGTTTCGCGCGTTCCAGCAGATCTATGGTATAGGCCTTGAGCGGATCAGCCGGCTTGGACTGTGGCTTCCCCTGTTCCTGGGTTCCGGGTTCAACGGGACTCTCATCCGCAGACTTGTCCGGCGGGGTCGCTCCGGAGCCATGGGAGATATAATCGAGCAGATCGACCCGTTCTATCCCCTGCCCCTGCAGAAAGTGACAGGCGTGGGAATTTTCCTCTTCAAAAATAGCCGCCAGCAAATCACCTACGCCCACCTCGTCCTGACTTGAGGCCTGCATGTGCAGTACGGTCCGCTGCAGCATCCGCTGCAGAGATAGCGTCTGGCGCGGAATTTCATCGTCATCCAGTTCCTCGGGCAGGGTTTCAAGATGCTGGTCAAAAAATTCTTCAAGCAAAGTCTTGAGACTCTCAATATCTCCGCCACAGTCACTGATAATCTGTTGACCGAACCCTTCGAACAGCAGCGCATAGAGTACGTGCTCGGTGGTCAGGTACTCATGCCGACGGCGCTGGGCTTCTCGAACGGCAAGAGTAAAAGCGATCTGGACATCCTGACTGAACATATGCGGTACCGTTTCTCTGCTAAAGGGTCAAAGGGGAAAAGGAGAGATTGCCTGAGGAAATTCCAGCAGCCGGCAACCCCGCTACAAACTTTCTAAAATTGTCGCGCAGGGACAGGCTCAAGTCAAGTCGGCGAGCCAGGTTCAGGCTTCTTCAAGAACTGCTTTGAGCGGATGCCCTTCCGCTCGGGCCCGTTTGTGAACCAGCTCAACCTTGCTTTCGGCAATGGCAAATGGATAGGTTCCGCAGATTCCGGCCCCCCGGTAGTGGACATGGAGCATGATCTGATTCGCTTCAGGTGGTGGTTTGCGAAAAACTTTTTCGAGGATATCGGTCACAAACTCCATGGGAGTATAGTTATCATTGAGCAGGACAACTTTAAACAACGGTGGAGTGGTCGACTGCGTCTTTTGCTCAAAGTTTGTTCGTGTTCCTGATTTATTCTGACCCATCTGCTGACCACCCTGTCTTATCGTTGCCCCATGAATCGTTTGAACTTAAATTCTTTCCCATTATCACCGGATCAACGCCACCATGCAACAGCTTCCGAACCCTTTCTTTCAACCAAAAGCTAACCCAGCTCATGCCAGTCGATTCTCTTCCCTGCCAGCAACTCTGCTTCAACCTGCGGCTTATTCAGGAGATACCGAACCAACCCGGTCAACTTGACGCTGCGACTCTCAAGCCCTGCCCGTTCCAGCCCGTCGCCAACACCAAGGTAAAGGGCTTCAAAAAGTTCCCGCTGGAAAAGGTTCATCAGCACTGGGCTGCTCTGATCAAGCAGTTGATCGGCAAGTGCCTGACGACAGGCCTCGGCACTGGTCGAGGTAATACTCCGGCAGAGTAAAGGCCGAACCGGATAGATACGGCACGCTCCTGCCTGGTCTAGAAATGCGCACGGCTGAGCTACGCTGATCCGTTCG
Organism: Desulfuromonas sp.; assembly: GCA_002869695.1. GTDB lineage: Bacteria > Desulfobacterota > Desulfuromonadia > Desulfuromonadales > Geopsychrobacteraceae > BM509. The sequence continues at coordinate 7,343 of PKUD01000195.1, forward strand.
TCATCTGTCAATCCACGAATTGCCCGCCAGAGCTCGTCCAGTCGCCCGGCGACCTCACCCTGCTCTGCCTGCGGCCATGTCCGCAGATATTCTGCGATCGCCAGGCCCTCTGGTAACAGAACAGCGACATTCACGACACAACAGCTTTTACACCCGGCGCAGCAGGCGATCAGAGACCCGTCCATCTCATCAGAATCGACAAGGCGCTTTTCGGCACGATGAGTGCCCTCACGTAATGCCGTCTTGAGCGCCTCGGCATCCCCTCCGGCGGAGGCAACCACCTGGGCCACCTGCTCCCGGCTGTTGGAAAAATCATACGTCTCCATCGTTTCTCCTCGCTTGACACCCATCGGTTGTTATTCATTTTAACGAAAATTTCCCTGCCCGACAAATTCACCCCTGCGGGGATATCAACACACCAATTTCAAATGTGACATGTTACACTTCAGCAGAAAGCCAGACCATCAACACATCACCAAGCCGAACAGGAGACAAAACACCATGAGACGACTCGTCATTCCGCTCCTCACCATTTTGCTGCTCAGCCTGTCTGGTTGCGGCTATAATACGATTCAGAAGAATGAAGAGGCGGTTTTTGCCGCCTGGGCTGATGTGGAAGCGACCTACCAGCGGCGAATGGATCTAATTCCCAACCTGGTCGAAACGGTCAAGGCCTATGCGGCCCACGAGCAGGAGACCCTGATTGCGGTAACTTCGGCCAGGGCCAAGGTCGGACAGATCAACCTTTCCACCGATCAGGTCGGTAACGCAGCGGGAATGGCCCAATTTCAGCAGGCTCAGGGGGAGCTTTCTTCAGCCCTCTCACGTTTGCTGGTGGTCGCTGAGCGTTATCCGGACCTGAAAGCCAATCAGAATTTTCTCGATCTGCAACATCAGCTTGAGGGAACTGAAAATCGGATCAATGTCGCCCGGCAGCGCTACAACAAAGCGGTACAGACGTTCAACAGCTCAATCCGGACCTTCCCCAACAACCTGACGAACAAGTTTCTGCTGCAACTGGAGCGGAAGGAAGCGTTCAAAGCAGATGCCGGAGCCGAGCAGGCGCCCAAGGTGAGTTTCTAGATGATCCGCTTACTGCTCATCCTGTGCCTGTTCCTGCCGCTTTCGGCCCAGGCACTCGATCCTCCTCAAAATTCAGGCTATGTCAACGACCGGGCCGGCCTCCTCTCTGAGCCGGTACGCTTGAAACTGGAGCAGTTCCTGCGCCAGTTCGAAGAGACCGATTCGACCCAGATTGTGCTCCTGACCATCCCCTCACTGGAAGGAGAGGTGTTGGAACAGTATTCACTGAAAGTGGCGGAAAGCTGGGGCATCGGGCAACAGGGCAGAGACAACGGCGCCCTTCTGCTGATTGCCAAGCAGGAACGCAAAGTCCGCATCGAAGTCGGTTACGGCCTGGAAGGTAAACTCACCGACCTGATGGCCGGTCGGATCATCGATCAGGAGATCACTCCCCGCTTCAAAAATGGTGATTTCGACGGCGGAATTGTGTCCGGAGTCGCCGCAATGGTGGAAGTCGTTCGGGGTGAGTACCAGGGGAGCGGAACCACCAAGCAGACCAGGAAAAAAAGCCCGCTCGGCTATCTCGCCCTGCTGCTGTTTCTCGGCCCGGGGCTCTCTCTGCTCGGTGGTCGCAGGCGCAGAGGCCATCGCCGCAGTGGTTTCTTTATCGGCGGTCCTTTTATCGGCGGTGGGCGAGGAGGCTTCGGCGGAGGTGGATTTTCCGGCGGCGGCGGCGGTTTCGGCGGTGGTGGCTCGAGCGGCAGCTGGTAGGCACCCCGACAGCATAGCTTTCAACATTTAAAACAACTGGATGCAGGAATGACCATGGTCACAGCAAAAGACTTTTTCAGTCCGGACGAACAAAAGCAGATAGAAGCAACGATCCGTGAGGTGGAGAAAACCACCAGCGGCGAGATCGTACCACTGGTGGTCGATGCCTCCTACGATTACCCACGTGCTGAACTGATCGGAGCCGGCAGCCTGTCCCTGGCGACCGGGATTTTTCTCAGCTGGGTCTTTGGTGGCGAATCAATCTGGACGTTTCTTCCCCTGTTCCTGGTCGGCTATCCCCTGTTCCTGATGCTGATTCGTTTCACCCCGGCTCTCAAACGCCGTCTGATTCACCCTGAGGAGATTGCCGCGGAAGTTGAAGAGAAAGCGCTGGTTTCATTTATCGAACACGGCCTGCACAAAACCCGTGACTCTACAGGCATTCTCATCCTGATTTCTCTCTTTGAACACAGAGTCCAGGTTCTGGCGGACCAGGGGATCAACGAAAAAGTCCCGGCCGGCACCTGGGACAGTCTGATCAAGGATGTTACCGCCGGCATCAAGAGCGGCACTGCCTGTGAAGCACTCTGCCGCGAAATTCGTATCTGCGGCGAACTGCTGGAAGAACATTTCCCTGCCAGGCATGATGACACGGACGAACTTCCCAACCTGATCGTTGAAGAGTAATTCCGGCGCCGGAGAACTCAAAAAAGTCATCTTCGCTGCACGACCTACGGCAGGACCGAGCTCTTTGCGAAATACCGATCACTTGATCTGCTAAAATTAGACTTAGCCACCGGCCAAACCAAAGAGACGAGCCGATTACTGCAATCCCGCAGGAGCTGTTCAACGATGAGCCCTCCGCTGGACCCACTGAATGAAACAAATGGCGATTTTGCCGAACTCTATCGCAAAACGCCGATCATGATGCATTCCATCGATCGCCAGGGCTGCCTTTTGGCCGTCAGCGATTTCTGGACCGAAGTCATGGGCTATACCCGGGAAGAGGTGATCGGCACCCACCTGACCAATTACCTGAGCGAAAGTTCCCGGCGCGCCGCCGAGGAGACCTATCTGCCGAGATTTCTCCGGGTCGGCCAGGCCAGGAACGTGCCCTACCAGATGGTCAAGAAGAACGGTGAGATCATCGATGTGCTGATTTCCGCCGCTTCGGAAAAAGATGCCGAAGGAAATGTGCTGCGCAGCATGGCCGGGATTGTCGATGTCACCGAGCAGAAAAAGGCCGAGCAGGAAATCTACCGACTGGCGCATTATGACCAACTGACCGGCAAACCGAACCGGTTTCTGCTCCGCGACCGTCTGCACCAGAACATTGCCCAGGGCAGCCGCGAAGGGCACAAACTGGCGGTCCTGTTTCTCGATCTCGATCGGTTCAAATGGGTCAATGACACCTTCGGCCATCATGCCGGCGACAAGCTGCTGAAGATTGTCGCCGAACGACTCAGCTCCTGCGTTCGAGAAGTTGATACGGTTGCCCGCATCGGCGGAGATGAATTTGTTGTTGTCCTCTACGGCATTCTGTCCAACGAGGACCCGGCAACCTTTGCCCGCCGCTTTCTGGAAGAACTCTCCCGGCCGACCCGGATTGAAGGGAGGGAGATTATCAATACGGCCAGTATCGGCATCGCCATCTACCCGATGGACGGCCATGATGTTGACTCGTTGCTGCGCAAGGCAGACACGGCGATGTACGCTGCCAAAGAACTGGGCTGCAGCACCTATCAGTTTTTTTCCACGGAAATGGCCGAGCGGGCCAAAGAAAAGCTCTTGATTCAGAATCAGCTGCGGCGGGCACTCTACGGCAAAGATCTCACGCTCAATTATCAGCCCCAGATTGATCTGCGGCTCAATCGTATCACCGGATTTGAAGCGCTGCTGCGCTGGAATTGTCCGACACTCGGCCAGGTATCTCCGGCCCGCTTCATTCCGGTTGCCGAGGAAACGGGCCTGATCCTGCCGCTCGGAGAGTGGGTCCTGCAGACCGCCTGCACCCAGGCTGTCGCCTGGCGAAAAGCGGGGATGCCCCCGCTGCGGATGGCGGTCAACATCTCCGCCCGTCAGTTCTCCCGGCCGGATTTTACCGACATGGTTGAACGGATTCTCAGTGAAACGGGGCTTGAACCAGAGTACCTGGAGATTGAATTGACCGAGAGCACGGTCATGGACCGGATGCAGGACGCCATAGCCACCCTGACCGACCTCAAGGTCAGGAACATCAATCTGGCCATTGATGATTTCGGCACCGGATTTTCATCCCTGGTCTATCTGAAAGACTTTCCGTTCGACCGGATCAAAATCGCCCAGGAATTTGTCCGCGACCTCTCCGAGGGGTCGGACAACAAGGCAATTGTGTCAGCGATTATCGCTATGAGCCGGACCCTGAATCTGCATGTTATCGCTGAAGGTGTCGAAAAACTGGAGCAACTGAAATTTCTGCAATCCCAGCAGTGCCATGAAATCCAGGGATACTATTTCAGCAGACCTGCTCCCGCCGAATTGATTTCCAAAGCGTATGCCACTGGAGCCTTGAATTGATCGCTACAGGAGGCTATCCGGCCCGCCGGACCGACTCAAAAAAGTCCCGGTTGCGTCCCCCCCCCTGCCAATTGTTCATCAGCAGAGTGTAGTTGCGGGTTGCTCGCAACTCCAGTTCCAACAGTTGGAGTGCCACCCGGTGAAGCCGACTTCCGGAGCCATAATATCTTTTCAGCAGGGCATAGATACGGGAATAGTTGCTGGCAATGGGAAGTTCAGATTTCCTGCGACAGTAGGCAAGGAACTGCTCCCCGGCGGCACTGCAGCCGAGCAGGTGGAGGTAGAGCGGACCATGCTCCAGAAAAGCCTCCATCTGTTCTGCCTGAACCTCGTTCAGCAGGTAGCAGAGAATCCGCTGTATCCGGGTTCGGGTCCACTGCCGGGATTTGACTCCGTCGACGAAATCAGCGTAATCAGCGGCCTGCTCCGCGACCTCGACCAGCCGGTTCTCCAGACCGTCACCGATCTGGTAGAGAGGGCGCAGCGAGTCAGCACCCTGATTGATCCGGGCCAGCAGCAGACGGAACAGGAAGTCTTCCTCGATCAGTCCTGCAGGCAACCACTGCCTCATCAGTGCTGTGACCTTTTCCGGCAACAGCTCCGCGACCGGCTGACCCTGCTGCAGCAGATGACGGATTCCGGTCGCGCTGGCGATCTCATTAACCACTGCCCGGTCATGATAACCGGCGCCGATCCGCTGGATGGTCAATGGGCGGATCTCACAAGCGGTATCATTCAGAGCACGCAGGTATTCGATCCCCAATATGTTATTAGGCTGTGCCAGCAACCCGGCGAGGTACTGATTATCGGTCAGCTCTGCAACGACCTCGGCCCGTGCCACCGGATAACTGATCCCCTGACGCAGTAATTGAGCCGTCCGCTCAGCAATCGTTCCCTCATGCTCCCGCAGGAGCTGGGCACAGAGCTGTAACGGCTCCAGCTCTCCCGCTTCACTGCCGAAACAGAGCGCATCTATCCCGCCGAGGCCATTCAGGGCCTGCACCGCCCCCCGGGCAAAAAGCGGTGCGCTATTGCAGGCCCAGGGAAACGGTAGCTCCAGCACCAGATCGACACCTGCCGCCAGCGCCAGCTCTGTGCGGCGCCACTTGTCGAACAGCGCCGCCTCACCCCGCTGCAGGAAATGCCCGCTCATCACCGCCACCGACACCTCGCCATCGGCCAGCCTGAGGCTCTCCCGCAGGTGGTGAAGGTGCCCGTTGTGGAACGGGTTATATTCGGTAATCAGACCGACAGCGCGCATATTGTTATCTTAAGCTAAATAAAGAGAAGAGCAATTTAGTACCGCAGGGCTCGCAGAGGCCGCTGAGAAAAACCGGATGATTTTGATTTTCCTAAAACCTTGATACCCAGGACCTAGGTCCTGCCTTTACAATACCACCGGAATCCGTTCACCCACACAATTTTCCTCCGGGGTCACAACCGTCTTGTAGGCCAACACTTCCACCCCCTGTGCCACCACCTGCCGCAACAGTCGTCCATAGTCCGGATCGATCTCGTCAGCGGGAGAGAAAGAGGTTGCCTCGCTCCGCTGGACCAGAAAGAAGATGACCGCCCGATAGCCCTGCTTGAGAGCAGCGGCCAGCTCAAGCAGATGTTTCTGCCCTCGGAGGGTCACCGCGTCGGGAAAAATGGCGCTGGTGTCATCACGGCACAGGGTCACGTTCTTCACCTCCACAAGCGC
>PKUD01000100.1 GCA_002869695.1 Desulfuromonas sp.
ATGGCGGCAAGGATGTCACTCGGGGTTGAAACCCAGGGCACCACGTCCAACTCGGTCTTGAAGGCGATATCATCAATCGTCGCCAGGTCCAGCGGGTTGGCCATCGCCAGATTCAGGCGGTTCCCCTCGCGGGAGATCGGGCAAACCATACGGGTCATCGCCATCTGCAAATCCACCAGACTGAGCAGCTCATGCGACAGGGGCTGCTCCACCAGTTGCGGTGCCGGACGGATATTAAACTGGGTCGCCAGCACCAGGGCAATGTCCTTTTCACAGACCACGCCCATCTCCTGGAGAATTTCTCCCAGGCGTTTTTTGGTGCTTTTCTGTTTCTTCAGGGCTTCTGCCAGGTTGACCTTTTTCAGGACCCCCGCTTCAATCAGCAGATCTCCCATCTGCTTGCGCCCGGATGAATTCCTCATGAATGCTCCAGTTGCAGAACCATCACCTACCCACAGTCGACAGAACCCGGTCTGACATTTAAGGGGTGAGTCAACAACGATAATCCTGTATATTCGGGAGTCAAAGCTGGCAGCTGCGTCTCTTTTCTGCCACTCCATCCGTCATGCAATGAGTCCCGATGAAACGTTATAAAATCCAGCTCAAGGGTGAAAACTTTCTCCTCAACCTGTCCGGTGAACCGCGCAAATTCGGCTTTCATGCCACCAAGTATATCAGAGCCGCAGACCCCGAAATTGCGGAAAAGATGGCGATCATAATTATCCGCCAGACTCCTGAACTGCGCAACCCCAACCTCTCCGGACGGTCCGACCGACCGCGGATTCTGCTGGAATCGATTCGGGAGGTCAACTTTCTGCTCTTCTTCTTCAAACAGCGCTCGACCCTGCTGAGGTTCCATGCCGAAGAGGATGGCTTTTAGCAGAGCAGGCAGCTTTCCAGCCGGCCGTCCGGCCGGTCGGTCATAAGTTCCAGGGTCGCCTGGGCGGACGCTGGCCTGCCAAACAGGAAGCCCTGGACCTCGACACAGCCCAGACCTTTCAGATAGTTCAACTGGGAGACCGTTTCAACCCCCTCAGCCACCATATGTAATCGCAGGCCCTTGGCCATCGACGCGATCGCATCGACAATGCAGGTGTCCCGGGTGTCGGGCTCAATGTCCTTGACAAAGGAGCGATCAATCTTGAGCGTGTTGACCGGAAACTTCTGCAGATAGCTCAGCGAAGAATAGCCGGTGCCGAAATCATCGATCGCAATCGTAATCCCCCGGGCGCTGAGCTTACGCAATTTCTGAATGGCGTTCTCGCGGTTTTTCATCAGGCCGTACTCGGTGATCTCGACTTCGATATTGTCCCCGGCTAGATCATATTCATCCAGGGTTTCAACAATTTTCTTGACGAAATCCTCCTGCTCAATCTGCACTGCGGAGATATTGATCGAGACTTTGATCTTCGGCAGCCCCTGCTCTCGCCAGCGACAGATCTCCTCGCAGGTCGCCCTGAGAACCCAATCTCCGATCGGCACGATCAGTTTGGTCTGTTCGGCCATCGGGATGAAATCGTTGGGCATAACCAGCCCCTTCTCCGGGTGGCGCCAGCGGATCAGGGCTTCCATACCGACAATCTGGCAGTTGTTCGGGTTGACCTTAGGCTGGAAAAACACCTCGAACTGGTTGTCTTCCAGCGCACGGTGGAGATCACGCTCGACTGCGAGATGGCAGGTGTAGGTGTCGTTCATCTCTTCGCTGAAAAACTGGTAGCCGTCCTTGCCGTTCGATTTGACATGATACATGGCGATATCGGCGCTCTTGACCAGGGTCTCCATGGTCTCACCGCTCTGCGGAAACATGGCAACCCCGATACTGGCGCTGGTAAACAGTTCATGCTCCTCGATCTGAATCGGAGCCCTGATACTTTCGAGGATCTTTTTGACAACCGCCGCGGCATCTTCCTTTTTGTGGATCTGCGGCAGCAACAGGGTAAACTCATCACCGCCGAAACGGGCCAGAGTATCTTCCGCGCGCAGGCAGCCCATGATCCGTTCGGCAACCACCTGGAGCAGCTTGTCTCCTACGGCATGTCCGAGCGAATCGTTGACCAGCTTGAAGCGGTCCACATCCAGGTACATGACCGCCAGCATTTCCTTGTAACGACGGGCATGGGCCGTCGCCAGTTGCAGCCGGTCTTCAAACAGGGCCCGGTTCGGCAGACTGGTCAACAGATCATGATAGGCCTGGTAGTTGATCAACTCCTCGTTCCGCTTGCGGTCGGTAATATCCCGCGCGCACCCGTACGTTCCGATGAATTCACCCTTTTCGTCCAGGCCGTTGGGGTTGTACATCCCCACCGAGTGCAGCGAGATCGGCAGGACATGGGTATCAAAATAACGGATCGATTTCGATTCGCTGTTGATTTTCAGACGCAGCTCCACATCCTTGCTGGCCCGCGCACCGGTCCGCCGTTCGTTGAAAACGTAGTTGGCCTCGACCAGGTCCTCTTCATGGACCAGCGTCGAAAAATGCTGGCCGAGCAGGTCTTCTCGACTGTAACCGAGCAGGTTCTCAATGCGGTCATTGACAAAGGTGAAACAGCCTTTGTTGTCCAGCACATAAACGATATCGGGGGAGTTGTTGACGATGTAACGATGCAGCTTTTCCGATTCCTCCAGGGCCAGGCCGAGCGACTTGTGCTGCTGCTCCAGGTTACGACTCTGCAGCGCATTGTTGATGGTTGTCAGCAGTTCCCCGGCATCATAGGGTTTGCGCACAAAATCATACGCCCCGTCGACCAGAGCGTCCTTCACCGAGCTGAAAGATGTCTCACCACTGACCACGATAACCTTGGTGTCGATCCCGTTCTGTTTGAGGTGACGCAACACCTCATGGCCATTGACACCCGGCATCTGCAGATCGAGAAGCATCAGGTCGTAGCTCTGGTCGCGCAGCAGCTCAAGGGCCTTGCTGCCGCCCTGGGCCGGTTCCACATCATGACCGTTCGCCTTGAGCAGCATGCGCAGACTGGCCAACATCGCGGCATCATCATCCACAATCAGGATTTTCGGCTTGTGTGGCTGTCCCTGCATCATTGTTCGAATTTCATTCATATCAACATTCCACCATTTATTTATTAACGGTAAATGGACTTTATTCCTCAGGTCTGGGGATCTCAAGATCAAAGCTGGTGCCAAATTCTGCCGAGCTGTAGCAACTGATCTTTGCCCCGATATCATCGACCATCCCCTTGACGATGTTCAGGCCGAGGCCGGCGTGGTCACCACCCTTGGTGCTGGTGACCGGCGAGAAAAGCCGCTCCTGAATCTCCTTGGCGATGCCCGGCCCATTATCCTGAACCCTGATATCGACAAAATGCTGCCCCGCCGAGGTGGTCAGTTCCCGGGTCGTCAAGACGATCTTGCCGTTCTTGAGTAGGGCCTCGGCAGCATTTTTCAGAAGGTTGACCAGAATCTGCTTGATCACCACCGGTTTGGTTTTCAACGGCCGGATCGTGCTGTCAAAATCGGTCAACACCTCAATCTGTTTCGGATGAAAAAAGGTCGGCCTGAGACTTTCAACAACGGCCAGGATCAGTTCATTCAGGTCCACCGCCGCGTCAGGGAGCTGCGGGGTCTCTTTCAGGTCGGTATAGTACTTCAGGATCTCGCCGATCCGCTTGATTTCATTCTCCATCGCCGCGAGCACTTCTTCATTGTCGCTGTCCTTCAACAAGGTCCCGACAACCCCCAGATAGTTGTTGATGATCGTCAACGGGTTGCTCACTTCGTGGACCAGCTTGGGAATCAGGTCCCTGCCGCTACGCATGGACTCTGCAGCAGCAGCAGAAGACACGCCGGCAGTCATGGCTGCCAGAGCTCTGGCGACCGTAGCGGTGAGGAGTTGCAGTTGCGGCGCGGTAAACACCTCAACCTCGTCCGGGGCCTCAATTCCGAGAGCGACGCCACCGAGCAACTGGCCGTCCATCTGCAGGGGAAGACAGATCATCCCCCGGCCCCTGCAAAGGCGGATCAGCTGGCGATCAAAGACCGACAGCGCAATATTCTCCAGGGCAAACGAATGACGCGGCTTGTCCGTTCGCAATGCTTCGGCCAACAGCCCCCCGGCGGCGAGTGAGGGCTTCAGCTCAGCAATCAGACGGGACTGCTGCGGTGCCGGCACGCCACTGAGACGGGATTTATGCTGGTCGACGATAAAGAAGACAACGTCACTGGCCGACGTCTTCTGCAGATAAAGAGAACGGGCCGTGGCGACAAAAGTCTCCATCCCGTCAGATGCGGCAAGCTGGGCATGAACCCCCTCCTGGTCGGCGATCGAGAAGACTACCGAGGTGAGGCGCTTCTGCACCCGGCCAAGCTCCTCCAGACAGGCCTGCTGATCGCCACTGAAAGGAGACAGGGGTCGATAATGCTTTCCGGCCTGGTTGAACAGATACTCGGTATCACTCCGGTTAAAGCTGAACAGGGTTTCGGCAGCAGACAGCAGCGCATCGTTCAGTTCGAACGGGCTCTGGCAGAACTCCTGAGCCAGTCTGACAATCCGCACCAGGGTACTTGCTTCGCGACACTCATCGATTGCGTGGTGCTGCAGACCCACCGCATCAGCCATGAATGACTCGAGCTGCCAGCTCGAAATCATCTCTTCGGCGACCTGGAGATGATCTGTACCGAAGCTGACCTGCTCCTTGCCCCGGGTCTCCTTACTGCTGAGCGGGGTGCCGATGTCGTTGAGGTACTGCTGGGGGTTCCTGGAAAAGAGCGACAGCATACCGATATTCGACAGTAAGCCGGTCAGCTGTGCCTCCTCCGGATGCGGATAAGAGATCGCTTCCGCCACGCAACCGGCGACGATACTGCTGAGCTGGGAATAAAACCAGAGTTCGCGCATGAACTGCGCCTGCTCCGCAGAAAAGCTGGTGTCTACAAGGAGTCGAGCAGACTGAATCGCATGGCTTTTAACCACCGACAGGCTGAGGCCGGACAGAGCTGAAGAGAGTGGAGCCGATGGGACAATACGTTCCGGGCAGGATTTTGTCGCGGCGCTGAGAATTCTGGCACAAAAAGCACTGTCCTGCAGAACGATCTTTTCCAGGGCCTGCGGAGAAAAGACGTTCCCCTGGCATGCCCCGAGTAACTGAGCCGCCACATGTGGTACCGAGAAAAGCTGATTCATTCCCGGATCACAGATTTGAGGACGAACCGCTGCCATACTTCCCTTGCCGGTAAAGGGTGAAATGAACCTCTTTTCGCTGCTTCGAAGATCCCTGCTGATTGTGCAGGAGGTTGAAATAACACGATAAAATCCGCATCACATTACAACAAACCTTGATATCGGAGCAGTATGCCTTTTTCTTGGTGCTGAATCAATATTAAAAAATGTATCATGAATTTTATTTAATGTCTATAAAAAGGAGAATAAACAAAAACTTATCTCTCACGCCCCTGATCAAATTTGCCAAACCACGCAATTCTGCCTGATTGTCCGGGTTCTCCAGAGATAATGACACCAGACGCACAAAAGGCAGGGCTCATAAAGCCCTGCCTTTTAGGTCAATTTTAATATTTAAGATCTCTCAGAAATATTCAAACTCTGCTGGTTAGCGACATCCTCTCATCAAAAAATCGGCCCTTCTCTCTGGAAAAACCGACCTGGATGATAAATGTCAGATATGAAGATAATCACGGTAGTCAAGCCCGGACGGAGAGATATTATCACCAGGCGGTTCACCAAAGCGATCCATATGCGTAAGGCGGAAACACTTCTCCTTGAATGGACCGCAACAGTAGACCGCGACATACTCATTCAATACATCAGATTCCTCTCCCAGATTTTTCACCGCAATGAAAAAAGGGCACTTGCTTAGCTTATCGCAACACCTTGATGACATATCTATCTCCAACACCAACTGCAGCGCGAAGAACGCGCATCCCCATTTATACAAAAACAACAAAATGACAGAACGCTCAGCGACTTTTTCTGTAGAGCAAATCCACCAGAAATAAAGGACTTATCAACTTAACTAGCATGCAACATGCCAAAACCGCCTTCAAGTAATATCAACTAGATACAAAACATCACAGTTGGGCATAAAACCAAATAAGACATTCGCTTGCCCCATTTCGTAAATCAATGGGGCAAAAGACTCTATTATCTGCCATATTAGGCAATTTCTTTCGGACAATTCAAAAACCTTAAAACCACAAATTCAAAGGTCAATAGTTTTGCGGATTACTTCCATGGCAACTCACGGAACAGCTTCTGGCCGCCGAATCGTAAGTCGGGCTACCACTGACATAATCCAGGTCGAAATTTACCAGGTGCGACCCATCATTCGCCCCGGCACCCTGATCGGCAGGTACCCCATGCGGATCGTGACAGACGGAGCAGGACACCTTGCTGTCGATCACATGGCCATTGTGCAGAGCAACCGAACTGGAGACGGGCGATGCCGCAGGGGTCAGCAGATAATCGTAATCATGACAACTGAAGCAGAGCGGATATGACGCACCGGGAGCCGGATAATCGGCCTTGTTCTCTGCCTTGAGCATGTAGGGCTGGTCAGAGCCGTGCGGATGGTGACAGTCGATGCAGTAGATCCGCAGCATGTTCAACTGGTACTCAGGCAGCAGACTGCTTCCGTCACCCTGCCGGTCTTCGACGACCGGGTGATAGGAGGGATTCGCCGCAGAAAAACGGGAACTCTGGTCGAAGGTTTGATACTGCCGGCTCGGCCGGAACGGGCCGCTGTCGGCAAACTGGTCGGCCCACAGCCCTGCGTGGCACTTGAAACAGACCTGGTATTCATACTGAACCTCATCCACCATTCCGCTCCCGGTCTTGTCTATTCCCGTGACACCGCGAAGAGGGCCTCCGGCATCAGGCGCAACCGTGGCGGGCGGAACCAGCGCACTGCTATCTCCGTGCGGGGCGCCCTGCCAACCGGCCTGATGCGGATTATGACAATCGACGCATTCCACATGTTTTTTTTCTGCAGGGATCGGCACAGATTCCATGCCATTTATTAAATCAAGTTGATGTACCCCTTGGGTCAAGCCGACCGGGTGGCTGTAGAGGCTGACATTGAACTGACTCCAGATGTTCTCGTAGGGCGGATCCTGATGGCATGACAGATAACAGTTATCCTCCTCCTGAAAAGCCTTGAACATGTAGGGATTACCGGGGGCATTGTGAGACAGGTGACAGCTGGTACAGCCCTGGCCCGCCACCGTGGCGGAGACCGCAGGGTAGCGCGTTCCTCCCGTGGCATGGCCGCTATCGGCATCGTCCCAACCGTTCTTCTCATGACAGACGACACAGAGCGCGTCCTGCTGCAGGCTGGAGTCGAGGACCAGAAAACGTCCGTACTGGTTGTCGTGGGGATCATGGCACGACGTGCATTCAAGAAAAATATCCCCTTCCAGGCGAACCTCTTCAGGCCAACTGACCGGATTGCTCAATTCCGGCGCAGAGGGGTAAGGAAAGGAAATCGGGTGGTCATCCCTGAGATCCGTCCCCAGGTTGGGGTTCTTCAATGGATCGGGATCACTCGGCATGACGCCCAACCCGGGATCAAGATTGACTCCTCCGGCGACAGACCCAAGGGCGATGGTTCCGTCATGACAGCTCAGGCAGAGCTTTGAATCACCTCGGGGCTGCTCGACACTCGCGTTCAGTGTCGGCGATATGTAGGTCGTATAAATATTCAGGGTCGGCAGATCACGGCCCCACAGAGGCGCCTCGGATGACGCATGGTGAGGGGTATGACAGAAGACGCAGATCCCACCTTCCTGTGACGAGCGGACGTCATGATCTCCGCCACCGCCGCTGATCGACAAGTTATGGGGAGTTTGCCTGATATCCCGGCTTGGGGTAGCAGCCAGTACGACTGAAAAATTCAGCAATACCAACAAAAGGACCCCCACCATGACCGTAACCATAAATTTCACACTGCACCTCGCGGGCAAACTCGCTGGCGAACAACATGATTGCTGGACGTCTGCTCTAATCTTCCTTACCAACATACCTGAACACCTGGATACGACGATTGAAGCTGTCGGCTACGTAAATATAATTGTCAGCATCGATGTGGATTCCGGTCGGCATCCAGAATTCCCCGTGGCGACTGCCGGTGCCGCCGAAGTACAATAACAGGCGGCCCGACCTGTCGAAAATCTGCACCGCATCGAGCAGGGCATCGCAAACATAGATGTGCCCCTGCGAATCGACAGCGACCCCTTTTGGCTTTGCAAAGTAACCGGTCGTGTCACCACCCTCTCCGAACTTACCGAGCAATTGCCCTTCCGGCGTCAGGACCTGGATCCTCTGATTCAGTGCATCGGTTACGTATAACTGACCTTTGTTGTCGATAAACAGGTCCGTTGGATAATTGAACTGGACATCCCCTCCGCCTCTCTTTCCGATGCGAAAGAGCTCAGTACCGGCCAGATCAAAAGCGACAATCTGGTGTTCCAGTGTGTCAGAAACAAACAAAACCTCCTGCCTGCGGCTGTACGCAACGCCAGTAGGTCGTTTGAGCCGCTGCGAGGAGAAAACCTCAGAGGTTCGCTTTTCAATATTGTACCGATAGATGATGCCGGCGCCCGAATCGGTAATATACAGATTTCCGCGTTGATCCTCGGTGACCCCGATCGGCGCCCTGAAACGCATCTCCCTGTCCCTGCCCAAAACACGATAGGCATTGCTCTGCGAGTCGAAAAGATGCACAACAGCAGACCCGCTATCGACGACGATCAACCTCCCCTTCTCATCGACATGAACACCATACGGTTTACTGATCGGCTGACTCCGGACCCCGGAAATAGCCTCTGAGACGCGGCTGAAAAACCCTTTTTTGATCCCGTGATCCTCTGCGGTCCGGATCTCCTTGACCCATTCGATCCTTGGTAGAGATGGGACTGCCGGCCATGTCAGCACTCCGGGGTCAGCAACATCTTCCGGCAGATTGACAACCGTACAGGCCGGCAGAGAGACACAACAAACAAGGGTGATCAAAAAAATGGTCTTGTATTTTTTATAAATAGAAAAAGTTCCTGTTATCATTAGTGGCCTAAAGGTAGCGGGTCAACTTCAGGAATAGCGTCTCTTCCCGGCGAGTCACATCACCGATAAAACGCCAATCAACTTCAGCATCCAGGGTCATCGTCAATTTTCCATAGCCGTGCCGGAAATTGAGCCCGCAGGTTATATCGTCTCGTTCACTGGCCTTACTGCGCGTATTCGCATACCGTCCGTAAAGAGCCAAAGACGCCCTGCGACCAACGGGAGTCAGATATTTACTGGTGGCACTGAGAGTATTGGTCCAGTATTCTTCGCCAGCACCTCCCGGGTCTATGCTGGCATAGTAATTACCCACACCGGTTGTCAGAACACCCTTAATGATCCGTTGCGCCTGCTGATAAAAGGCCTCCAGAGATTGGCGGTCTTCGTAGGTTGACTGGCGATTTTCATATTCCAGGCCAAAGGAACTGCGTCGCCAGGACCCGTCAAATCCGACCACTCCTGTTCGTGAGGAGTTATTTAAGCTGAAAAACAGATCCTCTCCCGCAATAACCTCCTGCTCTGCATCCTGATAACGGGCATACAGGCGATACGCCTTGAACAGCTTCAGGGACATACTCGCCTGCCGGTTACTGTACTCATACTCTCCACGGGCGCTGCCGAGATAATCGTAACTGATCAGCAGAGTCGCCCCTTCGGGGATTTCTGAACCGGGCAGAATCGAAATCAACGTTGTCACCCCCACCTGGTCAACCTGATAATCCAGATTCTCCACAAACGGATTGGTCCGTACAGCGGAATCAGCATGCATGATCAAAATGGTCTCGCTGAGCACATTCTGCTGATCAAGAATAATCGGAATGATCGGATCTGCAGTGTGGGTCTCATCAATTACCACACGGATATTAGAGCTGAAGTTCTGTTCGGCTACCCCATATCGATAATAAAGGTTGGTATTCAAGGAACAGTCCTTTGGCAGTTTGTTGCGGTAAGAAACGCTGATATCACCGTAAGCATCCCGCTCTTCACCATTGTCCTGCTCCGTGTCCTTGAAATCAAACCCCACCTTGGTATCAAAAGCTTCAACAAACTTGTGCCTGAGAGAACCCCGGACCTGATTGGTCAGAAGACGCGCCATTTCCAGTTCGCTGAATAACCGGTCATAACTCAGCATGCCTATCAATGCCCGGCCAAAGTTCCACTCGAGACCTTCAGACCAATTATATCTCCGAGAATCCAAATAACCTTCCTGCTCACGGTAGCGAACCCGCGAAGACAGCCTCCTGATATTCCCCCCCGAATTCCAGGTCAACCTATTGCTCAGTGTTGCGTTACTTGATAGCAGGTCATAATCTTCCAGGTCATTGCTATATTCTGTCCTGTTATCGTAAAAATCGAGACTTATGTCTGTTTCACTGAACGGTTCAATAGAATGTCGCGCATCGATTCGCAACAGCTTATTGTCTTTCTTGTAGTCAGCAACCAGCCCATCTGTTTCCGTTTTCGTCTGACGGAATTCGACCTTGAACGGAACGAGCCTGTTTTTGACATTCAGGCTCACGCCGTTGACATCGTTGAGTTGTTCATAGTTCGATGCAAAGGCCCTGGAAACATAAGTCCTCTGCGATCGACTATTGAAGCTGACACTGATCGGTTGGTAGCGCAAAAAGATTCCTGAGAAATCGTATAGTAGTCGTGATCCACGTGCCGAATCGTCCCCGTCGGGAACACCGGAAACCGAATAATAGGTCTGATCGATCTGGGCGTCTACGCCGAGTTTTCCGGCAAACAGGTTGGGACCGAGAACCGCATACGCGATACCCATGTGGTAGGTTTCCTCAAAATGATGATTCGTGATACGCGTCGATCGTTCCCTGTCTTCTGACATGGACCCCACGTATCGGTAAGAAAAATCGATACGCTGTTCAAAATTATCAAAGAAAAACAATCCCTTGGTGGCCGCATTACTGAAGCCCGGGAGAGCCAGCAAAAGGGCTCCCAGAAAACAAAAGAATATGTTTCTTCTCACACTCAACAAAACAATATCTACAGGAAATATCGTGAGTTGCTGAAGTGCGGATCGTGACAATCCACACAAATCAGGCCCCGGGTATTGGCAGTATTATGCAGCCTTTCAGCAAGGCGGCCCTCTGTATGACAATCGTTACAGATAATGTTCACCGGCTGCTTGAGTAGCGACGGGTGCTCTGAAGAATGTGGCAGATGGCACGCCAGACAGGCCCCTATGGCAACAGGACCATGCACTACCTTTCCCTGGACAAAGTCCTGATGACACATACCACACAATTGATTTTTAGGCAGAACCAGACCGATATTTTTTTGCTTGTCATGGCAGTCACTGCAGGCCTTTTCTTCATAAGGCGAGTGGACGGAGCGCTTGCTCACCTGGGTCTCCGCATCGACTGAATTCTCCTCTGCCTGTTTCTGCAGAAGAGCCAGTTGTTCTGAATAGTGGGCAAAATATTCGTCGGGAGCGGGAAGGCTGGGGTAACCATCCAGCAGCGCCGTTTTAAACTTATGCCTGGCCACAGGGTCACAACCAACCAGCAGAACCGTGATCATGGCAACGAAGATAACACTCAACAGGGCTTTGCTTGCCATAGCGTATAACCTTATCTCAGCCGAGATTAACAACCCGGGGTTCCGCCAGAATATGACCCTCGGGCACCTGTAATGCCATCCCACTCATACCCGGTAGCATTGATGAATAACCTGCCCTCAGCAAATCAGTTAGCGGACCCTGCAACTCCAGCATTGCGTAACTGTCCCAGTCCGTAGACCGCAATCTTGTAAGGGCCGTACTGGTTGACGACAAAAAGCAAT
>PKUD01000133.1 GCA_002869695.1 Desulfuromonas sp.
ACAACCACCAGAGACCAGTCAGGAGAAAGCCGAACCTGGTCGCTTCGCCTTTGTCGCTGAAGCCGAGAGGTTCGGAAAACTGAATCATCAGGAAAACGACCAGCAGCATCAGTCCGCCGCCGACATACCCGGTGGCATAACCCCGTGCCGATAACTGGTCGGTTTCTCCTGGAACGGAGATGATGTTGAGGTAGGCGTTGTAGAAGATATTCCCACCGCTAAAGCCGATATTGCCGATGACAAACAGAGCCATCGCAGCCAGATACTGTCCATGACTGAGCAGAAAGAGCAGGCTGGTAGCGAATGCTCCGCCCAGACAGCAGAGAATCAGCAACTGCTTGTGCAGGCCACGTCGGTCTGCCAGCGCGCCAAGCCAAGGGGCCAGGACAGCGACAACAATCATTGAGGCGGAGACCCCGTAGCCCCACAGAGCACTCGCGGGGAGGGTATGTTGCCAGCGACCGAAGCTGATGACCGCACCGGATTCTGGTACCAACGCGACAAAATAGACCGGCAGAACTGCTGCCAGTATCACGGTAGCAAAGGCCGAGTTCGCCCAGTCGTATAGGCACCAGCCGAAGCGGGCACGTTTCAGGTCAGTCTGCATTGATCATCACCGGATAGGGAAGATATCATTTCCAGACAATACATTAAAATGCCGCCCACACTGCAGAAAAATCTCTCCAGGCGGCGGTGCCACCGATCAGGGTTGATTTCTGGAAATTTAGGACACTGGGCCTGAACGTTTGTCAGCAGAGCAGAGAACCGACCTTGGAGCGGTAATCGAATCTCGGTCGCTGTTCTCAGGTCAATGCAGAGATAAAAAAATACCCCGGGCCTAGGAGGGGAAGAAGGCACCGGGGTCAAGGTTTTGCACAGCTTTTTTAATAGCAGGTGTTGTGCCAAGTGACTATTGATTTCAGTTACTTTTCTATAACAATCTAAAATTGCTTGGTTATCTTGTGATTGTATACAATTATTCAGACTGTCGTATATATGGAAAAGTGGGCATTTGGCCATTTGGCCGGCTTTTTCGAAGAAAAGATGATGAATTTACGGTTTTACCGCAACCGCGACCAATGAATGTGGGCTCGGTTTGGCTGTAGGATCAGCCCTGGACTCAAGTCGGGTGCGGGACTCCGTGCAATGGCATATTGACAGTTCTCGTCCTAGCCGGGCTCCTCTTTGACGTGCTGGCCCAGCCATTTGACGTAAGCACAGTCAGAAGGTAGCCAGTCGAGTTCAGCCACGGTCTCAGGGGTCAGAGGAATGCAGTCCGCCTCTGCCGTGATCCGTTGACTGTAGACACGGCAGAGGCGGCTGTGAATGTCGAGAAAACGGCAGGGTGTCCTGGTCGGGTGCACCCTGCCTTGTTCATCAATCTTTTTTTCGAAACAGCATTGCCCGCAGCGGTGACAGAGTGATTCCCAATGCTGTCGTTCTGGGTCGGTCACGCGCACTCAGAGAAGCCGCAGGAATGGCAGACGCAGCAGCCCCCTTCGTGCTCTACTGGCCCGCCGCATTCAGGGCAGGCACCACCGTTACTGATGTGCAGGGTAGGGGCGCCGTCGTCTTCACCCATGTGCATTTCTATCGCCTTGGCCACAGCATCCGCACAGGAAGTGATCCGGTTTTCTCCAAATCCAGCCGGTTTGTGACAGGTGATCCCGATCATCTGTTTGACCGCCTGGCGGGCCTGGACGCCGCTTCGCCAAGCGAGAGAGACCAGCCGACCGATCGCCTCGCACTGTGAAGCCGCACATCCGCCTGCCTTGCCCATAGTGGTAAAGAGTTCAAAGAGACCTCTTTCGTCCTGGTTGATGGTGACATAGAGAGGACCGCAGCCGGTCTCCATCTGGTAGGTCGAACCGGTGAGGGCACGGGGGCGTTCGCGCTTGCGTCCAGCTTTTTTGCTTTCCATCGGAACATTGTCTTCGGGATGCTCTTCCTCTTTCTTGGCCACCGACAGGACCTGCATGTCGCGTGAACCATCGCGATAGATGGTTACACCTTTACAGCCTTCTTGATAGGCCAACCGGTAGACGGTCGAAACATCCTCGCGGGTTGCGTCGTTGCAGAAGTTGACCGTCTTCGAGACCGCATTGTCGGTGTGGCGCTGAAAAGCGGCCTGCATCATGACATGGTCTTTCGGAGTGATGTCGTGAGACGTGACGAAAATGCGGCGGACGTCTTCGGGTACGGCGTCGATGCCTTGAACCGTCCCTTTTTCGGCAATGTCCTGCATCAGGTCCTGGCTGTAGAAGCCACGTTCCCTGGCGATTTTTTCGAAGATCGGATGCACTTCGATCAACTTGTTGTTGTCGAGAACCTGGCGGACATAGGAGACCGCGAAGAGCGGCTCGACTCCGCTGGAACAGTTGGCGATAATCGAGATCGTGCCGGTTGGGGCGATGGTGGTACAGGTTGCATTGCGGATGGGCTCGGAGCCTGGTTTGTCATAGGCGCTGCCCTTGAAGTTGGGGAAGGCACCCCGCTCGGCGGCCAGTTTGATCGACTCCTGATGCGATTTGTCATTAATGAACCGCATCACCTTTTCGCCGAGAGCGATGGCTTCTTTGCTGTTATAGGGGATGCCGAGCAGAATCAGCATATCCGCCCAACCCATCACGCCGAGGCCGATCTTCCGGTTGGCCCGGGTCATTTCATCGATCTCCGGCAATGGGTACTTGTTGGCTTCGATGACATTGTCCAGAAAGCGGGTCGCAAGGCAGATCGTTTCTTCCAACCGATTCCAGTCGACCTGATTCTCCCTGACCATGGTGGCCAGATTGATTGAGCCGAGATTGCAGGATTCGTAAGGCAGCAACGGCTGCTCCCCACAGGGATTTGTGCTTTCTATTTCACCAATTTGAGGTGTCGGGTTGTCGCGATTGAGCCGGTCGAGGAAGACGATACCCGGCTCGCCATTACTCCAGGCCATGTCGACGATCTTGTTGAAGACCTTGGTCGCGTTAAGCTGTTTGACGACCTTGCCGGTACGTGGATTGAGGATGTCATAGTCACGCCCTTTTTCCACTGCCTCCATGAACGGCTCAGTCATGCCGACGGAGATATTGAAATTGGTTAAAACGGTCTGGTCCCGTTTGGCCATGATAAAGTCCATGATGTCGGGATGGTCGACCCGTAAAATACCCATGTTGGCGCCGCGGCGGGTGCCCCCCTGTTTAATCGTTTCAGTGGCGGCATCAAAGACCTGCATGAAGGAGAGCGGTCCCGACGAGACTCCGCTGGTCGACCGGACCTCGTCATTGGCCGGCCTGATTCTGGAAAAGGAGAACCCGGTGCCGCCGCCACTTTTGTGGATCAGTGCGGTATTTTTGATGGCTTCGAAGATGCTCTCCATCGAATCCCCAACGGGCAGAACAAAGCAGGCGGACAGCTGTCCCAGTTCACGTCCTGCATTCATCAACGTCGGTGAATTGGGCAAGAAATCGAGTTCGGTCATCATCCGGTAGTATTGTTCTTCGTAAGAAATCTTTTTCTTGCCTTCGATCTTCGCTTCAACACTGTCTATGGTTTTGGCTACGCGGCGGAACATGTCAGCCGGTGTTTCAGTCGGGGTCCCTGAACTGTCACGTTTCAGGTAACGTTTGGTGAGTACGGTTACGGCATTTTTAGATAGCGGGAGTTCTGTTTTCTTGGCACTTTTCGACATGCGGTATTCCTTTCCTCCGTTGTGCAAAAGAGTTTGCAATTAAAACCTGAATGGTTTGTCTTTAATACAATATTTTGTTAGTCTGGAACTATAGAACACTACATCTGGTGTGTGTCAAGAGTTTGCAGCTAAAAAAACGGAGAAAAATAGGTTTGTAATAATTTCTCCGCAGGGGCGTTGTGGGAAAGTTGCCGGAACGCTTAATGTAATGCAGATTTTCAGTCAGCGGGAGAGACGTTATGGGGGAACCAAAGCAACTGAGGGAACTGCTCGACGTTGCCCAGCTAGTTGTTTCTACACTTGACCTTGAAGAGGTTCTGCAACGGATTCTGCAGGTGACCCGGACCCTGGTTGACGTTCCTGCCGGGAGCATCGCCCTCTATGTCGAAAGCGATCACTCCATGGAGCTACATGCGACTGAGGGATTGAGTGAAACTTTTACCAGGCGACGGGGATGGAAGATAGAAAAAGGGTGCATGGCTCAGACAATTCTGGGCCAGAACGGTCTGCTGGTTGTTGAAGATACGTCCAAGGTTAATTTTTTTTCCAATCCTCTCGCACAGGCCGAAGGCATTCGTTCGGTTATCGCCGTGCCACTCAAGGTTCAGGGTCAGTCGGTCGGCATACTCTATCTGAACGATTTTGTTCCACGCAACTTTTCAGCAGACAAGTTGGAACAGTTGACGATCATCTCATCATTTGCCTCACTCAGTATTTTCAATGCGCGCCTGTTTAAACAGACCCGAAAAATGGCCGTGACAGATGGACTCACCGGGCTCTACAACCACGGACAATTCAAGCATATGCTCAATCAGGAACTGGCGCGATCAGATCGTTACGGTCACCCGTTGTCTTTGATCATGTTCGACATTGATAATTTCAAATCACTGAATGATACTTATGGTCATCCATGCGGTGATCAGATTCTGGTCCAGATTGCTTCGGCCCTGAACGATGTGTTTCGTGGGACCGATCAGGTCTTTCGCTACGGCGGTGAGGAATTTACCGTGCTGTTGCCAGAGGCGAACCTGAATCAGGCAGCCATTGCCGCCGAGAGGACCCGACTACTGATCGAACAGATGAGAATTGATTGGCCGGACATCAACGAGCGATTAGGTGTCACTGTCAGCGCGGGGGTCGCGACCTCGCCCCAGGCTGGTACGACGCCGGAAAATCTGCTTAATACTGTGGATGAACGTCTTTACCGTGCCAAACATGCCGGCAAAAACTGCGTATTTTCAAGTGATAACAGCTGCTTGAAGGTCAGTCTTTAATGCTTTTCCGCATTTGTCGCTCCGCTCCTGTTCTGTGTGCTGCAACGTTGAGAGAACGGAATGGTGTTCGGTCTCTTTTATGGTCCCCTGGATAATTTTTTCAGACGTTGATCAGAGCGAGCCTTTTCGGTTGCAAATCCGTTCAGATAAGTGTTAAGTCTGACAGCGTTTCCTGAATGGAAATAGCCCTGTTTAACGGCTTCGGGGCAATGTATGGTTGTATCAGTGACGTTGTATCCTGAATACATTATCGAACCTTAGAATATCATGAGTAATCCGATCTACCTCGACAACGCGTCAACCAGTCACCCCAAACCTGAGTCTGTCTACCGCAGCATGGATAAGGTTGTCCGGTTGAGTGCCAACCCGGGTCGGGGTGGCCATCGACAAACCCTTAAGCTGGATCGGTTGGTGTTTGAAACCCGCGAAGCGGTGGCTGACCTGTTTGGCGTCAGAGATTCAAGTCGCATCGTTTTTACCGCCAACGCAACCATGGCTATCAATATTGCCCTGTTTGGCCTGCTGACTCCTGGCGATCGGGTGATTACCAGCAGTATGGAGCATAACGCCGTAACTCGGCCGTTAAGGATCCTTCAGGAGCGGGGCGTTCAGGTCATAAAGGTCAGCGGTGATCGTTCAGGTTATGTCGACCTTGACGCTCTACGTCGCACCTGCCTCGCAGCACCGACCCGCATGGTGGTACTTAATCATTGCTCAAATGTGACCGGAACCATGCAGTCGATCGAGGAGCTCGGTCCATGGTGCCGGCAACATGGCATCCTGTTTATGGTTGACGGCTCCCAGAGTGCCGGCAGTTTCCCTCTCAACCTGGATGCTCTGGCGATCGACCTGTTTACCGCCCCGGGCCACAAGGGGCTGCTCGGGCCGCAGGGGACCGGGTTGCTTTATCTGCGTCAGGGAGTAGAGCCGGCGCCGCTGTTGTATGGTGGAACCGGAGGCAATTCCCATGCTGATATGATGCCGGAACAACTTCCTGAACGTCTTGAAAGCGGGACCATGAACACTCCTGGCCTGGCCGGACTGAAGGCGGCTGTTGAATATATCCAGGAAATCGGCCAGGAACACATCTGTCAGCGGGAGCAACAGCTGGTTAAGCGTCTGCTGGATGGCTTGCTCGCGCTGCCCGGTATCGAGGTCTACGGGCCCGTAGGCGCCGATCGGCATGGAGCTGCTGTCTCTTTCAATATGGCCAACCTTGATCCCGCCGAAGTTGGCTTCCATCTGGATCATGAATTCGCTATCAGTGTCAGGGTCGGATTACACTGCGCGCCGGACGCACATCGGACCATTGGCACCTATCCGCGTGGCACGGTTCGGGTCAGTCCTTCTTATCTGACCGGTGAGGATGAGATTGACAGTCTGCTGATGGCCCTGGAAAAAATAAAAGCTCAACATACCGCCTGATCCGCCAAAGGATTCACCATGAAAAATTATGTCCTGGACACCAACGTTCTGCTGCACGATCCTCAGGCTATTTTTAAATTTGAGGACAACACCGTGGTTCTGCCGCTTACCGTTGTCGAAGAAATTGATCGTTTCAAGAAGGAACAGAGCGAGACCGGTCGCAATGCCCGTCAGATCTCCCGGCTGATCGATGGCTTTCGGCAGCAGGCCTCCTTGGTTGAAGGAGTCCGGTTGGAAGCCGGTGGTCTTTTCAGGGTTGCCATCTACCGGGAAGAGGCAATGAAACTTTTGCCACCCGAGTTGCAGGTTGATCGTGGTGATAATCGGATTCTTGCTGTTGCCAAGGAATTGGAAGCAGACACCGAGCACCCGGTGATTTTCATCACCAAGGACATCAACCTGCGGATCAAGGCCGATACCATTGGCCTCAACGCAGAGGATTATGAGTCTGACAAGATCGCAATCGCCGATCTTTATACCGGTTCGGTAGAGCTGTTAGTCAGCCGGGAGCAGGTCGATCTCTTTTACGAACAGGGACACCTGGATCTTGAGGAAGAGTTGACGGGGAACCAGGGGATTACCCTGGTCGATGAGGGGAATCCCTCCCATTCGGCGATCGGTCGGTTCTGTAATGCCCGGCAACAGGTGGTCCCACTGCTACGGGTGCCCAAAGAAGGGGTCTGGGGAATCCATGCGCGCAACCGAGAGCAGCAGTTTGCCTTTGACCTGCTGCTCAACGACGATATTCAGGTCGTCTCGCTGGTCGGCAAGGCGGGGACCGGAAAAACCCTGCTGGCGATTGCAGCCGGTCTGCTGAAAACTGCGGATGAAGGCGTCTACAGCCGCCTGCTGGTTTCGCGTCCGGTCTTCCCGATGGGCCGCGATCTTGGTTTTCTGCCGGGGGATGTAGAAGAGAAGCTGGCTCCCTGGATGCAGCCGATCTTTGACAATGTCGAGCTTCTGTTGAGCAGCGTAGATGAAGGCGGCAAGCGCAAGCGGGGGTATCGCGAACTCATCGATCTCGGCCTGATGGAGATTGAACCACTCACCTACATTCGCGGTCGCTCCATCCCGCGCCAGTACCTGATCGTTGATGAGTCACAGAATCTCACGCCGCATGAAATTAAGACGATTGTCACCCGCGCCGGGGAAGGGACCAAAATCATCCTTACCGGCGACCCGTACCAGATAGATAACCCCTATATCGATTCTTCGAGCAACGGTCTGAGCTATGCGGTTGACCGGCTCAAAGGGCAGGAAATAGCCGGGCATGTTACCCTGACCAAAGGTGAGCGGTCGCCTCTGGCTGAACTGGCGGCTAACCTGCTGTGAGGAACATGGATTAGGTATGCTACTGTTAACTCTGGAGACCTCCTGCGATGAAACCTCGGCCGCAGTTGTTCGTGATGGACGACATGTGCTCTCGAATGTTATCGCTTCCCAGGTTGACCTCCATGCCAAATATGGTGGGGTTGTCCCTGAACTGGCCTCCCGCCGCCATCTGGAAACCATCAATCCGGTCGTCGAAGAAGCGCTGTCAGCTGCCGGGATCGGTCTGGAAGACCTTGACGGGCTAGCTGTAACGCGGGGGCCGGGCCTGGTCGGCGCTCTGCTGGTCGGTCTTTCTTTTGCGAAGGCTTTGGCGTACGGCCGCGGGCTGCCTCTGGTTGGCGTTCATCATATCGAGGGACATATCCTGGCGATCCAGCTGGAAGATTCGGTAGCCTATCCGTATCTGGCCCTTGCGGTTTCCGGCGGCCATACCCACCTGTTCCGCGTTGATGGGATCGGCCAGTACCGTTTACTGGGTCGTACCGTCGATGATGCCGCGGGAGAAGCCTTCGACAAGGTCGCCAAAATGCTCGGCCTCGGCTATCCGGGCGGACCGATAATCGATCGACTGGCTGCAGAAGGAGAACCGGGAGACATCAGGTTTCCGCGCCCGCTGCTGAAGAAGGACACGCTGAATTTCAGTTTCAGTGGTGTCAAAACTTCTGTTCTCAACTTTCTCCACAAAGAGTCGAAACCTCCCATCGGAGAGCGGTTGAGTGCCGTGGCCGCGGCATTCCAGGAGGCGGTCGTCGATGTGTTGACGCAAAAGGCGTTTCGCGCGGCGCGCAACGAGGGACTGGAGCGGATTGTGGTCGCGGGCGGGGTTGCCTGCAACCGCGGTTTGCGCAGACGGTTCCAGGAAATGGCCGGCCCTGAAGGGGTAAAGGTCTGGTTCCCCTCGCCGGTTTTATGCAGCGACAATGCCGCCATGCTGGCTGTCGCTGCGGATGAGTATCTGTTGCGTGGTGTGCAGTCAGGACCGGAGCTGAATGCCGTCTCCAGTTGGCCTCTCGAAAACGCCGGACAGGGTTTGGGGTGATTTACTCTGCTTGCAGCTGGTGAAAAAAGATGTGGCGTCGCTGGTCATTTTTACGACAATTTAAGCTGAACATGATCCGCCTGATCAGATTACGGGCGGCGCCGAACGATATTGCCAAGGGGATGGCACTGGGCCTGTTTATCGGCATGACGCCGACGTTCGGGTTCCAGATGCCGCTGGCACTGGCCTTCGCTCTGCTGCTCAAGGAGAACAAGATCGCTGCCCTGGTCGGTGTCTGGGTAACCAACCCGTTAACCGCTCCAGTCATTTATGGACTTGAGTATGAGATCGGCAGGGCACTGATGGGGATGTCCCGGCCTGATATTCAAGTCTTTTTTAATTATGACTCTTTTACCGAGCTTGGTTCGGAAATCATGGTCCCGCTCTGCCTGGGGAGTTTGGTTTTCGGTCTGGTCGTGAGTGCTGTTGGCTATGCGGTGACTCTGAGAATGGTCCCCCTGGCGAAACAGTGGCGCGTCCCACGCTGGCCCCGCCGGCGTATTTTCCCTCCGAAAAAATCGTAATAACTGGCGGTAAACGTGTCTTATAGAACCAAAAAACGCTTTGGACAACATTTCCTGCATGATCGGACGGTCATAGACAAGATCATTGCAGCTGCCCGAATAGAACCAGAGCAACGGCTGCTTGAAATCGGACCCGGCCTCGGCGTATTAACGGACCGGCTGCTGGCCCTGTCCTCAGAAGTCAATGTCATCGAGATCGACAGGGACCTGCTGGAACGCCTGGAGCAGAGGACGGAGCATAACCTGCGGGTTCATCGCGGGGATGCGCTGAAGCTGGACTGGAATTCTCTCCTCGACGACCCTCCCTACACCCTGGTTGCCAACCTGCCCTACAATATCTCGACTCAGATTGTTTTTCGCCTTCTTGAACACCGTCCTCTGTTCCGGCGGATGGTGCTGATGTTTCAACGGGAAGTCGGCGAAAGACTCTGTGCTCGACCGGCAACCAAGGACTACGGGATTCTCTCGGTTCTGTGCCAGCTCTGGTACGATATCAACCCGGTGATACAGGTCCCTCCAGACGCGTTCAAGCCCCCGCCCAATGTCGAGTCGATCGTGTTGCTGTTTGAACCTCTGGGGGAACCAAAAACGGAGCCGGGCAATCCAGTTTTTTTTCAGCGGGTTGTCAAGGCAGCCTTTACCCAGCGACGGAAGACGCTACGGAACAGTATGCTGGCCGGTGGTTTTTCTGCTGCCCAGGTCGATTCTGCGCTGAGCAAAGCCGAGATAGACGCGACCCGCCGTGGTGAGACCCTGACGCTCGAGGAATTCGGCCGGCTCAGCAGAACGCTTGAAAATGACGGACTGTTTTAACCTTTTAGCAGTGTCATGGATTCGGGCTGTTATACTCTTTAGTATTTGTCGGCGAACAGTTGGTGTTCGCACTTTTGCCGCCTCTAATGCGGCAACTCTTCTTAAGAATTGTGAGTTCAACGGAGAACTTCAATGAAAGTTATTCTGACCGACCGAGGACGTGAGCTCGAACAACTTGAACCCTTGCTGCTCCAACAATTTGTCGAGAAAGAACAGGCCGAAACTATCGACAGGAGGCTGATGGCGCTTGCAGAGATCCTGCAGGGGCAGGTCTCGATCGATTTGCTGGCCGGGCTGGAGTTGCCACAAGTCTATCAATGGTTGCAGGAAGCGCTGGGCTTTCTCGATCATCGTTCTGCCGAGGTCAAGGTCGAACTCTGCCAGATGGATGGTGGAGATCGTTATTTCCTTTTCTGCAATGCGCCGGACGCTAATCATATCTTCTCCTCTATTCAGGAATACCTGCACCGTCAGTCACTTCAGTTCCGCGCCGTCAGTCATCCGATCATCAATATGCGGCGCGAAAAGGGCAAGCTGACCTCGCTGGGAGTTGCGGACGGTGAGGGTGTCCGAGAATCCTTTGTCTGGATTCTGCTGGAACGGCTGCCCTCGCAACTGGTCGCTGCTGTTAAAAAAGATCTGTCAACGATCATTACCGCTGCGTTACAGATCAGTCATGATCGTCCGGCAACCCTGGATCAGATCGAGCAACTCCGGGAGATACCCGGCCTGTCCTGTTACGGTGAACTGTTCAACTGGTTGATTGAAGATAATTATATTCCGGTTGCCTATCGTTCTTACCTGCTGAGCGAGCAGGGTGAAGAGGCCTCTGTCAACGACACGCCGGAGACTGCCCTGGGGATTGGTAAACTCTATAACCAGATTCTCAGCCAAGAGCAGGAACCCGTCAATCTGTTCGATGTTGTGCTTTCATCGCGCCTGCTGCATGGCGGCAATGTCGCCCAGGAGAAGACTGAACAACGCAGCCCGATTCATCGCTTTGAGCGGTTGACCTATCTCGGCTTTCGCGAAACTCTCTCCGATGGCCGGGTTCGCGAACATGCGTTCTGGGGGTTTTATACACAGAAGAGTATTGACGAAAATACTTTCTCGATTCCCTCCCTGCGTCAGCGTATTGAAAATGCCCAGGAATCTTTAGGGATAGTTAAACAGAGTCACAACTATCGAAAAACTGTACAAATTTTCAATACCTTCCCCAAGGTCGAACTGTTTCTGCTTGGTGATGATGAACTGCGCAGGCTGGTACGTTCTTTCATTCAGCTGCACCGGCAGGCCGGGGTCAAGGTCGTGGTTGCACCGAGCATGTCGGAGTTGGGGCTTACCCTGCTGCTGATCATGCCGAAGGAATTTTACACTCCCGAACATCTGCAGCGCATCGATGCTTATCTGGAGCGGCACTTCCGTGCAACCTCGGTGGAATCGAGAATCATTCACCTGTCCGTCGATTATCTCAGTCTGCATGTCAACCTGAGGTTGCGTACCCCTGAAGTGCACCTCGATCTGCACCGTCTTGAACAGGGCCTGACACGGCTGGCTCAACCCTGGAAACTTAAGTTCAGACATCTGCTGGAGAAAACCCTGCCCGATGCCGCTGACCTCTGGCAGCGCTACAGCAAGGTTTTTAAGTCCGATTACCGCGAGCGGACCCATCCCCGCTTTGCCGTGCGCGACGTGCAGAACGTCGAAAAACTGCTCAGCATCGATCAGGATGTCTTTGATATC
>PKUD01000155.1 GCA_002869695.1 Desulfuromonas sp.
GCTGCAAGCGGCCACCTGGGTCAAGATGAACCAGCAGGAGCTGGCCCTGCTCGACGGGCAGACGGCTGACATCCGCCAACAGATGGCAGCGCTGCAGACGCGATACGGGCTGGACCAGTTGATTGTGACCCGCGGTGAACAGGGCGCCCTGATCAGAACCGCCAGCGGGCAGTTCCATTCGCAGGTGCCGGAAAAGAGCGCGCCGCTGGTCGACAGCGTCGGTGCCGGAGACGCCTTCAGCGCAGTTTTTATCCATGGCTTGCGCAACGGCTGGTCGACCGCCGAAACCCTTTTACAGGCCCAGCGGTTTGCCAGTAAGATCATCGGGGTGCGGGGCGCGACCACCAGCGACCCGGCCTTTTATCAGCAGTTTATGAATTCACTCGAGTCCTGAACCCTGAGGCAGCAGCAAAACTCAATCCCGCAAGGCGAGCCATGTACGAACAAGTGTCACATACCCTGCTTAACGACATTCTCAACCGCATCAAACCGGAGATCTCCGACCAGGACCTGCGCCACTTCTATACCCGCCTGGGCGCCAATTTCTACGCCATCCACTCGCTGTTCGAGCGGCTCTACGGCGACCGGGACGACTTTGCCGAACAGGCCCAGCGGCTGGTCGAAACCATGGCACGACAATATATCAAACGCCCGGAACAGCTGCGCCAGCTCGACCTGGCCCGGGAGAAGGACTACAACTGGTTCCTCAGCCAGGAGTGGGTCGGGATGGCCCTGTACTGCAAGGGGTTTGCCGGCACCCTGACCGGGCTGCAGGAGCGACTGCACTATTTTCAGGAGCTGGGCATCAACCTGGTGCACGTGATGCCGATCATGCGCTGCCCGGAAGGGAGCAGCGACGGCGGCTACGCGATCAGCGATTTCCGTGACATCAACCCGGACGTCGGCACCCTGGAGGATGTCCAGCAGCTGGCCGCAGAGATGCGCAAACGTGACCTGCTGCTGGTGCTGGACGTGGTCGTCAACCACACCTCCAACAAACATTACTGGGCGCAACAGGCCCGGGCGGGAGAACAGAAATACCTCGACTACTACTATACCTTTGAAAACCGCAACGTCCCGGACATGTTCGAGCAGAGCATGCCCGAGGTCTTCCCGGAGACCGCGCCCGGCAACTTCACCTGGGACGAGGAGATGGGGCGCTGGGTGATGACCGTCTTCAACGATTACCAGTGGGACCTCAACTACAGCAACCCCGCCGTGTTCATCGAAATGCTCAATATCATCCTCTTCTGGGCCAACCAGGGTGCCGACATCCTGCGCCTGGACGCGGTGGCGTTTCTGTGGAAGAAGATCGGCAGCACCTGCCAGAACGAACGGGAAGCGCACCTGATCCTGCAGCTGCTCAAGGACTGCTGCCAGGTGACGGCCCCCGGGGTGGTCTTTATCGCCGAGGCGATCGTCGCCCCGGTGGAGATGGTCAAGTACTTCGGCGAGGACGCGGTGATCGCCAAGGAGTGTGAGATCGCCTACAACGCGACCTTCATGGTGCTGCTGTGGGACGCGGTGGCGACCAAAAATGCCCGGCTGCTGAATCAGGGGATCAAAAGCCTGCCGGTGAAACTGGAACGGGCGACCTGGCTCAACTACGTCCGCTGCCATGATGACATCGGTCTCGGCTTCGATGACCGGGACATCCTGCTCTGCGATTACGAACCGACCAGCCACCGCAGGTTTCTGATCGACTACTTCACCGGCAAGTTTGACAACAGCTTCGCCCGCGGCCTGCCCTTCGGACAGAACGCCAAGACCGGTGACGCACGCATTTCCGGCTCGCTCGCTTCGCTGGTCGGGCTGGAGCATGCCCTGGAAACCGGCGACAACCAGGCGATCGCCGATTCGATCAAGCTGATTCTGCTGCTGCACGGAATGATTCTGTCGTTTGGCGGCATCCCGCTGCTTTACTACGGAGATGAAATCGGCACCCTGAACGACGATTCCTACCGGGACGATCCCTATAAACAGGGGGACACGCGCTGGGTTCANGGGACGGTCGAATATGAAATTTTCAGCGCCCTGAAAAGAATGATTGCGGTGCGCAAGGAAATCGAGGTGTTCGCCGATTTCAACAACCGCGAGCTGATTGAAGTGGACAATCCGCACCTGTTCGTGTTCGGCCGCTACCACCTGCAAAAACCGAATGAACAGGTTCTGGTGGTGGCCAACTTCAGCAACAAACCGCAGCATCTGAATTTAAAGGAACTCGGAAACTGGCGGGCCCAATACCGCCCGCTGGTTGATCTGTATCGAGGGGAAAGCCCGGATATTTTCAAAAACAACCTGGTGGTTCCGGGGTTCGGTTTTTACTGGCTGTGTGAAAGATAACTGAATAAAAGGTCACCGGTTAAAAGCAGACCTGGCTGTTGAGCAGCACCGCCCTCCCCCGTTCTTCAGGGTGACGAAAAAAATTTAGCGGACCAGATCCAGTGATTTCAAACAGTTGTAACTGACTGAAAAATAATTGAAAAGTGTCGCTTGACAAGCTGCCGGACTGAGCTAGAGTAAAACCATGCGGTGACGGAAACACCGAACAGGGGAAGTAGGGCGGACGGCTTAATAACCGTTGATCAGCCGGAAGAAATTCAGGCTGGCTAAACGCTCGAAAAACCGGAGCAG
>PKUD01000004.1 GCA_002869695.1 Desulfuromonas sp.
GAACTCGTCGCCAGACATCCGAATCCATCCGTCATTCTGGTCCGGCCGGTAGATATTATGAATTTTCAGCGGCATCCGGGTCGTACGTGGATCGAGCTCGTGGAAAAGTGGCAGGTTGAAGTAGAAGAGCCGGGGGGCCGAGCCGAACCGCAGGCGACAGACCGGCAGGCCGGAAAAATCATCAGTGGTGAACTCAGCGCCCTGCTGCTGTTCGATCTTGTGACTTGAATGCAGGATGACCGAAGAGTGCCCGAATTCGGTGCCGGGGGTGATCCCCTCACAGGTTGTGCTGCCGGCGACGTTGCAGAAGACCGTGCTGGCATCGCGTACGCCGGGAGTGTAGCCGAGATATTCGCCGTAGAAGCCGTTGATGACATCACGAAATGCACGGTGTTCCGGCTTCGGGTTGCATTCGATCACGGCCAGCAGGTCAAGTCGCTGCCGGGTTTCAAAGAACAGCTGGTTGGCCTTTTCTATGATCACGTTGATGTTCGATTGATAGAGGTCTCGATAGACGTAATCCAGGCAGATCAGGGTCATAAAATTGAAGCAGGTCGGGTGGCAGCGGAACAGGCTGAATATTTTGCCGCGATAGAGGTTGTGCTGCCGATCGAGGTTTTCCTCGCCGACAAAGGGGTGGCTTTTCGCCTCGAAAAAGACGCGCAGTCTGCCGTCATTCTCCTTGACGGCGACGACGCACCAGTTGACCGGAACCTGGTCCACGTCGCCGGCGTCCAGATCCTCCTCCACCGAAGCGAGGGTTTCGGCGTTGTCCTGTTGATAGCGCTGCAGAATTTGTCGGTATTCAAGCAGCCGAATATGCTCGACACCGAAAACGGTGACAGTATTCGGTCTGAAGTTGTTCCGGATCAGGTCCAGGGCCTGCTCCACCGCAGCCGCCGGCATGATCGACTCAGGCAGAAACAGGAAGTGCAGTTTTTTCAGGTTCCCTTTTCCTTCTGCGACCAGTTCGAGAATAGACCGGATGCGCTGCCACTGCTGGTCGGGGTCGGCGATCTTGAAAAGTCCTTCGCGGCGCAGCAGTGAATTGGGGACCTGGCAGACCAGGCAGTGCTGGTGGTGACCGGGAGAGTAGGCGACGTTGATCTCTTTTTCGATGATCTGGACCATGGTTGTCAGGAGTGTTCCATCTGGAGTTGGTCGGGGATCTCTCCGGCGGCATCCTCCGGCAGAGGTGTTTGACCCCAGCACAGATCAGGGAACACCCGGGCCAGAATATAGCGGCAGCCGGGTGGCAGTTGCATCTCCGGCAGTTGTTGGCTGGGCGCCCAGAGCGCCTCGGTGCATTCTTCGCCGTTGGGTTGCAGGTTGAAGCTTTTCGGGCTGCAGCGATAATAGAGGATCACGTAGTGGTCATTGCGTGAGCCGATGCCGAGGTGCTCATAGACGTCAATCAGCCCTTCGGCGTGGACTTCAAGCCCGACTTCCTCACGCACTTCGCGATGCAGGGCGGCCAGGATTGCCTCGCCGTGGTCTATTTTGCCGCCGGGCATGACCCACTGGCTGCAAAATGGTTCAACGCAGCGCCGGGTCAGTAGCACCCGCTGCTGATTATCGATGATACAGGCAACCACCGAAGTTTTGATTTGCTGCTTGGTGAATTCCATCTGCCGCTCATAGCAAGTCGGGGAGGCGGTCATGCCCGTCTCCCCGAGCTGGTTGAATGGTTTGGCTAGCGTTTCTGCATCATGCTGCGGATACGCAGGCGCAGGGCGTTCAGCTTGATGAAGCCTTCGGCATCGGCCTGATTGTAGACCTCGTCAGCTTCGAAGGTGGCAAAGTCAACGTTGAACAGGCTGTCGGTTGCGGACTGTCGCCCGACCACCCGGCAATGTCCCTTGTAGAGTTTGACCCGGGCGACGCCGTTGACGGTCTTCTGGGTGTCATCGATCAGCGCCTGCAGCGCTTCCCGTTCGGGGGCGAACCAGTATCCGTTGTAGATCATTTCGGCGTAGCGTGGGATCAGTGAGTCGCGCAGGTGCATCACTTCGCGATCCATGGTGATCGATTCGACCCCGCGGTGTGCCTCTTCGAGGATGGTGCCGCCGGGGGTCTCGTAGACGCCGCGGCTTTTCATGCCGACATAGCGGTTTTCCATCAGGTCGATGCGACCGATGCCATGCTTGCCGCCCAGTTCGTTCAGTTTGCCCAGCAGCTCTGCAGGAGAAAGCTGTTCGCCGTTGACTGCGATCGGGTCACCATTCTTGAACTCAATCTCGACATATTCAGGGGTATCCGGCGCTTTTTCCGGGGCAACGCTGAGCACGTACATATGCTCCGGAGCTTCGGCCCAGGGATTCTCCAGCACGTCGCCCTCGAAGGAGATGTGCAGCAGATTGCGGTCGGAACTCCAGGGATTCTTCTTGCTGGTCGGCACCGGGATGCCGTGCTTCTTGGCGTATTCCTCGAGGGCGGTACGACTGTTCAGGTCCCACTCGCGCCAGGGTGCGATGACCTTGACAGCCGGATCGAAGTGATAGTAGCCGAGTTCGAAGCGGACCTGGTCATTCCCTTTTCCGGTGGCGCCGTGTGAGACGGCATCGGCGCCTTCGGCGGCGGCGATCTCCATCTGCTTCTTGGCGATCAGCGGCCGGGCGATGGATGTCCCGAGGAAGTAGCGTCCCTCGTAGATCGCGTTGGCACGGAACATGGGGAAGACGAAGTCGCGGACGAACTCCTCCCGCAGGTCCTCGATGTAACAGGCACTGGCGCCGGTATTTTTGGCTTTCTCGGGGATGTGGTCCAGTTCTTCGCCCTGCCCGAGGTCAGCCGAGAAGGCGACCACTTCACAGCCGTATTCCTCGACCAGCCACTTGAGGATGATCGAAGTATCCAGCCCGCCGGAATAGGCGAGCACCGCTTTTTTGACTTGTCCTTTTCTGCTCATTTTCAATTCTCCTGAGGAATCAGGTACGAGATACTGGGCGCCTGCCCCCGGGTGTCACCTCGAACCCGTTTTTTATAGTTTTATCACATATGTGTCTGCCATACGGTCATGCAGACCCTGTTTCTGTTCGTCGAAGGCCACCATCAGGTAGCCGATGCCGAGAATGATCCCTGCGATGAACTTGGCTGGAATCTCCCGGAAGGCGGCCCGCGCATATGATAGAGATGAACCGTCGCAACGAATGACCTTGATGCGCAATGCCATCTTCCCCGGGGTCTGCCCGCAGTACCCGGTGAAAAGGATGTAATAGACGCAGCTTAGCAGATAAGTGAATATCTGCACCAGTAACGTCAGCCCATCATTGAAGGAGCCGTTGAGGGCTCCGGCGAGGTAAAGCAGTCCGCCCAGTCCGCCCTGGAGAAAACCGACCAGGATTGCGTCAAGGATTGCCGCGGTCACCCGGATCCAGAACCCTGCTTTTGGCAGCATCTGCGGGTCAGTCGTCTGTCGTTCACTGGACACCTGGAACTGAGGCAGCGGGAAGCTCTGCCGGCAGCGTGGGCAGGTGACCCTGTTGGTCCGGGGCGGCAAGCTGACGAGGTCGACCTGCCTGCTAAAGCCGCAGTAGGGGCAACTGAGTTCCGTCATCGTCGCTCAGCGGGCCATCAGGGTGGCCATGATCGCTTTCTGCACATGCAGCCGATTTTCCGCTTCGTCAAAAATGATCGAATGCGGTCCTTCGATCACTTCGTCGGTGATCTCCTCGTCTCGGTGGGCCGGCAGACAATGCATTACCACGCATTCCGGGTCGGCCAGCTTGACCAGATCAGCATTAATCTGGAAGCCGGTAAAGGCAGCTTCACGGGCCTTCTGTTCTTCCTCCTGCCCCATGCTGGCCCAGACATCGGTATTCAGAACATCGGTACCGGCGGCAGCCTGTTTCGGGTCGTTGGTCAGTAACAGTTTTGCCCCGGCTTTTTCCGCACGGGCAATGACCTCCGCGTTTGGCTCATATCCCGCAGGAGTTGCGACACGCAGCTCGAAGCCGAAGATTGCCGCCGCATTGATCCAGCTGTTGGCCATATTGTTACCGTCGCCAATCCAGCAGTATTTGAGGTTGCGGTAGTCCTGCTTGTGTTCGATGACGGTGAACAGGTCAGCCATGACCTGGCAGGGGTGATACATGTCGGTCAGACCATTAATCACCGGAACGTAGCACTGCTCGGCAAACTCCTCTACCGCTGCCTGTGAGTAGGTCCGGATCATGATACCGTCGCAATAGCGGGCCATGACCCGGGCAGAATCCTTGATCGGTTCGCCGCGACCCATCTGGGTGGTGCCGGAATGGAGGAACAGGGCATGCCCACCGAGCTGAAACATCCCGACCTCAAAAGAGATCCGGGTCCGGGTCGAACTCTTTTCGAAGATCATCCCCAGGGTCTGCCCTTCGAGCAGGTGATGTGGAGTGCCGTCTTTCTGCTCCTTCTTTAATTTCTCGGTCAGCGCGAAGATCGCTTCAAGGTCTTCAAGCGTCCAGTCGGAAAGGCAGAGAAAGTCTTTAGTCATTTGTTGTTCTCCCGGTATTCGACAAAAATGTTATCAAGGATATCTATCATCTGGTCAATTTCTTGTTTGCCCACGATCAGCGGGGGAACGAAGCGCAGCACCCTGCCCATCGTACAGTTGATCAGCAGTCCGCGATCGAGGGCAGTTTTGACCATCTCTCCCCCTTCGATGGCGAGTTCCATGCCGAGAATCAGCCCGCGGCCACGAACTTCAACGATGAAATCGTATTTGTCCTGAAGTTCTTCCAGCCGCTGCCGCAAGTAGCCGCCCATGGCAAGGCAGTTGTCCAGCAGGCCATCCTCCAGGATGGTCTGCATGGTCGCCAGTGCCGCGCTGGCCATCAACGGATTCCCGCCGAAGGTTGAGCCGTGGCTGCCGGGGCCCAGGGCTGCAGCATAGTGTTCCCTGGCAACCATGGCGCCGATTGGCGGGCCGCCGGCCAGGGCCTTGGCCAGAGTCATGACATCCGGTTCAACGCCTTCACTTTGGTGCGCAAACAGAGTTCCGGTCCGTCCGCAACCGACCTGGACCTCGTCGAAAATCAGCAGCAGCTCCCGTTCGTCGCACAGTTCGCGCACCGCCTTCAGGTAGCCTGCCGGCGGTACGTTGACGCCGCCCTCTCCCTGCACCGGCTCCAGCATGATGGCGCAGGTCTCGGGGCCGATAGCAGCACGCACGGCTTCTATCTCCCCGAAGGGGACATATTTGAAGCCCGGTACCACCGGACCAAAGCCGAGCCGAACCTTGTCCTGCCCGGTGGCGCTGATGCCGCCGATGGTCCGGCCATGAAAGGATGCCAGCGCGGTGATCACCTGGATCCTTTCGTCTCCAAATTTCTCGACACTGTGTTTGCGTACCAGTTTCAGGGCGGCTTCGTTGGCTTCGGCTCCCGAATTACAGAAAAAGACCCGGTCACCAAAGGAATGTTTGCACAGCAGTTCCGCCAGTTCGATCTGCTGGGGGATATGGTAGAAATTCGAACAGTGCAGCAGCCTGCCGGCTTGTTCCTGAAGTGCCGCAACCACTTTTGGATGGCAGTGTCCCAGGTTGTTGACCGCGACTCCGGCGAGAAAATCGAGATATTTCTTGCCGTCGACATCAGTCAGCCAGCAGCCTTCGCCACGATCAGCGACCAGCGGGTAGCGGCCGTACGTTCCGGCGACATGGGCCAGCCCCCGGTCGATCCAGTTTTGTGATGTGCTCATCTGTCGAACCTCGCCACTGCTGTCCCGATCCCCTTGTCGGTGAAAATTTCCAGTAGACAGGCATGTTCCATCCGGCCATCGATAATATGGGTTTTTTCGACGCCCTCTTCGACCGCCTCAACGCAGCAGTTGACCTTGGGGATCATCCCGCCGGAGATCGTTCCATCGTTAATCAGATCCGGAACCCGGCGGGTATCGATGGTCGAGATCAGGTTCCCCTGCTTGTCTTTGACCCCTTCAATATCGGTGAGCAGGATCAGTTTTTCCGCCTTGAGAGCACCGGCGATACGGCCAGCCACGAGGTCAGCGTTAATATTATAGGTTTCTCCATTCAGCCCCGCCCCGATCGGTGCGATGACCGGGATGAAATTGCTCTCTTCAAGGGCATTGATCACGGTCGGATTGACCGTTTCCACTTCGCCGACCATGCCGACATCGATGATTTCCGGAGTCAGGGTGTCGGGATTGAGCGTGGTCATTTCCAGTTTGCGGGCCTGGATCAGACCACCGTCCTTGCCGGTCAGTCCGACCGCTTTGCCGCCATGCCGATGAATATTGGCAACGATCTCCTTGTTCACCTTGCCGCCAAGGACCATTTCCACCACATCCATGGTGGCGCTGTCAGTGACCCGCATCCCTTGAACAAAGCGGCTTTCGATCTTCATCGCCTCGAGGACCTTGCCGATCTGCGGTCCGCCGCCGTGAACCACCACCGGGTTAAGGCCGATATATTTCATCAGAATGATGTCGCGGGCAAAGCTCTCCTTGAGCCGCTCTTCGACCATGGCGTTGCCGCCATATTTGATGACAATTGTTTTGCCATAGAAGTTTTTGATCCACGGCAGTGCTTCAATCAGAACGTTTGCTTTGCTGATTAACTCTTTCATAAAGACGCCTTGCGGTTGAGTTCGAGATGCGGGCGTTGCCCGTGACAATCGAACGGTCGTTAAAGGATGTAACGCGAAAGATCCTCATCCTTGGCGATGTCTTCAAGTCGTCGTCGGACCTCTGCCGCATCAATATGGACTCGCACATCCTGCATTTCCGGAGCATCGAAGGAGAGGGTTTCCAGCAGTTTCTCCATGATCGTATGCAGGCGGCGGGCGCCGATATTCTCGGTTGCGTCGTTGACCTTTTTCGCGGTCGCGGCAAGCTCCCTGATCGATTCGTCATCAAAGCTCAGGGTGATCCCCTCGGTTTCCAGCAGCGCTTTGTATTGACGGATCAGCGCGTTTTTCGGCTCGGTCAGGATTCGGACAAATTCTTCCTCGCCAAGACTGTTCAGTTCGACGCGGATCGGAAAACGACCCTGCAGCTCAGGGATCAGGTCTGACGGCTTGGAGACATGAAACGCCCCGGCGGCAATAAACAGAATATGGTCTGTTTTGACCGGACCGTACTTGGTGTTGACTGTGCTTCCCTCAACGATCGGCAGAATGTCACGCTGCACGCCTTCGCGGGAGACCTCCGGTCCATGTGCCCCTTCACGGCTGGCCACCTTGTCGATTTCGTCAATAAAAACGATGCCTGTCTGCTCGGTGCGTTCCCGGGCCAGGGTCTGGACATTTTCCATATCGACCAGGCGTTCCGCTTCAGTTTCGATTAATTGTTCACGAGCTTCACGGACCTTGAGTTTTTTCCGCTTGGTTTTTTTGGGGAAGACGTTGCCGAACATCTCCTTTATATTGATCCCCATCTCCTCGTTACCGGGCGGTGAGAATATTTCCATCGCCGGTATATTGCTGACTTCGCTTTCGATTTCGACGTAGCGCTCATCCAGTTCGCCGAGTCGCAGCAGCTTACGCATCTTTTCGCGGGTATGCTGATGCTGCTCCTGCTTGTCGGGGGAGCGGTCCACCTCTCCAGGCAGCAGCAGGTCAAGCAGTTTTTCCTCGGCGAGGGTTTCGGCCTTGACTCGCATCTTTTTTGCTTCCTCGTCCTTGACCATGATGATGGCCAGTTCTACCAGGTCGCGGATCATGCTTTCGACATCCCTGCCGACATAGCCGACTTCGGTGAACTTACTCGCCTCTACCTTGATGAAGGGGGCCTGTGACAGTTTGGCCAGGCGGCGGGCGATCTCGGTCTTACCGACCCCGGTAGGACCGATCATGATAATATTCTTCGGCACGATTTCATCGCGCAGGTCGGCACTGATCTGCTGGCGCCGCCAGCGGTTGCGCAGAGCCACGGCGACGGCCCTTTTGGCCTCGTTCTGGCCGACGATATAGCGATCCAGCTCGGAGACGATCTCCCGCGGGGTAAAATTGGTCACGACAAAACCTCGACAGAAATCTGGTCATTGGTATAGATGCAGATCCCGGCAGCGATCAGCAGCGATTTTCGGGCGATCTCCTCTGCATTCAGCGCAGAATGCTCGACTAGGGCCCGCCCGGCCGCCAGAGCGAAACTGCCGCCGGAACCGATCGAGGCAATACCGTCATCCGGTTCAATAATATCCCCTGAGCCGGAGAGAATCAGTGTGTTTTGCCGGTCGGCGACGATCAGCAGCGCTTCGAGACGGCGCAGGATACGGTCGGTTCGCCAATCCTTCCCGAGGGCGACCGCGGCCCGGGGCAAATGTCCGCGAAATTCTTGCAGTTTCGCTTCGAACTTTTCGAACAGGGTAAAGGCGTCGGCGGTACTGCCGGCAAACCCGGCGAGGACCTGATCCTGGTACAGCCTGCGGATTTTCCGGGCGCCGTGTTTCATGACCGTGTTTCCGAGGCTGACCTGGCCATCCCCGGCCAGTGCGACCTGCCCGTTGTGGCGGACGCAGGTGATGGTTGTTCCCTTGAACATCGTCTGTTCTCCTCGAGAGCGAAAAAGATTAAACATATCACAAGCAAGAAGTGGAAAAAAGAAACTTTGGCAGTGAAAAGAGAGTCTTTCCTCCTCTCCTTTTGCCGCTGGCTGGTGCAGAGCTGTTTTGTCGGGGAGAAAATGGAGGGTCAGGTCGTGAGTGGCAGTTCGATAGAGGCGACCGTGCCGAAGTCGGGCTGGCTTTCCAGACTCAGTTCGCCATTCATGCTCTGGATGAACTGGCGGGCATAAAAGAGACCGAGGCCGAAGCCACGGATCTGGCCACTGCTTGAGGGGTCGACCTGGTAAAACTTGGCAAAGACTTTTGTCAGTTCCTCGGAGGGGATACCCGGCCCGTTGTCACGCACCGATAGCTTGGCGGTTCCTTTTTCGAGGACGCCCTTCAGCTGAATCACTCCCTCTGCCGGGGTGAATTTGATGGCATTATCGAGCAGGGCCCGCAGGACAAAGCTGATGCGGGTCCGGTCGAGCTGCAGCGGTTGGGGCGGGAAGGGGCTGGTAATATCCACCGCAAGCTGCAACTTCTTTTTCTCGGCGACCGGGGCAAGATGCTGGACAATCTGCCGGGCGGTCTTGCCCAGATCGACAGACTCAAGCCGGAGTTCGTCCTGATGCAGAATGACGTTGCTGAAATAAAGCAGATCCTGAATCAGGTGTTCCAGATGATGGGTTTCCGCCTGAACCATTTTCAGCATCTGACGGAATGCCGGATCGTTAAGGTCGCTATTGTCGGCGGCAATATTCTGGATGAACAGAGATATCGCGGTAGCCGGAGTCTTCAACTTGTGGGAAACCAGGCCGAGGAATTCGCTTTTCAACTGGTCAAGATGCTTGAGGCTGGAAATTTCGCGACGTAAGGCCTGTTTTTCGACCGCTTTTTCGATGGCTGTTCGCAGTTGCAGAAGATTGACCGGTTTGCTGATAAAATCGTCGGCGCCTGCTTTGAGGGCCTGGAGGATGACCTCCTTCTCCGAATAGCCGGTCATCAAAATGACCATCTGCTCCGGATTGGTCTCCTTTATCGTTCGCAGCAGTTCCAGCCCACTGAGATTGGGCATCATAATATCGGACAGGATGATGTCGAAAGGGTGCTGGCTGATCAGTGACAGGGCATCCCGGCCATCGGTCGCCTGGGTGACGTCAAAGCAGTCCAGAGCCCTGGCACACATTTGTCGAATGCCCGAATCATCATCGACAACCAGCAGTCTTTTGCCGCGTCGCTCAAGAGTCAGGTTCTGTGATTCAACCAAGCCTAGCTGCACGAGACACTCCTGTTCGAGGAGAGGACGGAAGAATCCAGCGCATTCGCTAAGTCCCTCCGCGGCAAAGGTCCAGAACAGGGCGTGTTGTGGTTGAGGTCAGCCTTTGAGCAGTTTTGCCAACTGATCCGGAGCCGCCTGCAGCAGCGCGTCGATCTGGCTGGTGTCGGGGCCACCGGCCTGGGCCAGTTCCGGGCGACCACCCCCGCGACCGCCGACCATTTCGGCCAGAGGTTTAATCAGATCGCCGGCCTTGACTTTACCGGTCAGATCCTTGGTCACTGCCACCAGCAGGGCGACCTTGCCTTCCTGCGCACCGGCCAGGACCAGAACCCCAGAGGCGAGCTTGTCGCGCAACTGGTCGGACAGCTCTCTCAGCTTCTTGCCGTCTGACTTGTCGATCCGTGCGGCCAGCAGCTTGATTCCGTCCACATCCAGGGTCTGGTCGAGCAGTGATCCGCCGAGATCAGCATTGGCTTTGGCCTGTAATTGCTCGAGAGCTTTCTCCTG
This sequence comes from Desulfuromonas sp., assembly GCA_002869695.1. Classification (GTDB taxonomy): domain Bacteria; phylum Desulfobacterota; class Desulfuromonadia; order Desulfuromonadales; family Geopsychrobacteraceae; genus BM509. The sequence goes on from PKUD01000004.1 coordinate 10,272, forward strand.
TTCCTTCTGTTGTTCAAGAAGTCTTTGCAACCGCTGTTCCACATTTTGCGGTTCGGTCTTGATCAGATGAGCCAGCCGCAGCAGAGAGTCCTGTTGTTCGTGGACCTGTTCCAGTGCGGTTGCACCGGTGACTGCCTCGATCCGGCGAACCCCGGCGGCAATCCCGCCCTCGCTGACTATGCGGAACAGGCCGATATCGCCGGCGGCGCGGGCATGGGTGCCGCCACAGAGTTCCATGCTGTAATCACCGACGGAAATAACCCGCACGACATCGCCATATTTTTCCCCAAACAGCGCGGTGGCACCGGCTTCGGATGCCTGGTCTGCCGCCATTTCACGGCTTGCCACCGCGTTATTGAGACGAATTTGACGGTTGACCTGGTTTTCGATCTGCCTCAATTCGTCTTGATTAACCGGACTGAAGTGGGTGAAATCGAAGCGGAGCCGCTCCGGGGTGACCAGCGAACCCGCCTGTTTAACATGGTCGCCGAGAATGTTCTGCAGGCTGGCTTGCAGCAGGTGGGTAGCGGTGTGGTTGAGGACGATCTGCTGACGGCGCTCCGCAGATACCTTGATGGTTGCTGTGGCGCCGGTCTTGATTGCCCCGGTGACAACTTCGCAGACGTGGACAATAAGATTCTCCAGCGGCTTCCTCGTGTCGACAACCCGCAGGCTGGCCTCTGGGGTGACAATCTCTCCGGTATCGCCGACCTGGCCGCCAGATTCCCCGTAGCAGGGGGTGGCCGAGCAGATTACTTCTACGGTTTCGCCGCAGGCGGCTTCTTCGACCAGCTCTCCATGGCGGATCAGGGCCAGGACCGTGCCCTGATCTTCCAGTTGCTGGTAACCACTGAAGTCACTCTTCATTCCCTGATCAACCAACTGCTTGTAAATGGCTGAAACCGCCTCTTCTCCAGAACCTTTCCAGTGTTCGCGTGCCTTGGCGCGCTGCTCTTCCATGCAGGCTTCAAAACCCGCTTCATCGAGGCTGTAGCCTTCTTTCTCGACAATGTCGGCGGTCAGGTCGACCGGAAAGCCATAGGTATCATAGAGTTTGAAAACCGTCGGGCCTGGGATGATCTGGCTACCGGCCCTTTTGAGCCGGGCGATTTCGTCCTGCAGAATCCGCAGGCCGTTGCCGAGAGTCTGGATGAAACGTTCTTCCTCATTGATCACGACCTTGGCGACGAAGTCCTTGCGCGCAGCTTCTTCCGGGTAGGCGGCAGCCATAAACTCCAGAACAAAAGAAGCTGTCTTGTGCAGGACCGGGTCCTCAAATCCGAGCATCTTGGCGTGGCGCATCGCGCGGCGCATGATCCGTCGCAGCACGTAGCCGCGCCCCTCGTTGGAGGGGAGCACGCCGTCGGCGATCAGGAAGGCGGTGGCGCGACTGTGATCGGCCATGACGCGCATCGAGACATCATTCTCCTCATTGTCTCCGTAGGTTTTTCCGGAAAGTTTTTCGATGTAGGCGATGATGTCGCGGAGGAGGTCGGTATCATAATTCGACAGGGTCTTCTGCATCACCGTGGCCAGTCGCTCGAGGCCCATGCCGGTATCCACCGCCGGTTTCGGCAGCGGGATCAGTTCACCGTCCGGCTGACGGTCGAACTGCATGAAGACATTGTTCCAGACCTCCATATAACGATCGCAGTCGCAGCCGACGGTGCAATCGGCAGCACCGCAGCCGAGCGCGACACCGTTGTCGAAGAAAATTTCCGAGCAGGGGCCGCAGGGGCCTGTATCGCCCATCGACCAGAAGTTGTCTTCCTCGAAGCGGAAGATGCGCTCGCGTGGTACACCTTCCTGCGTGTGCCAGATCTCAGCGGCTTCGTCATCGTCGGTGTAGACCGAAACGTAGAGCCGGTCTTTATCCAGCCCCATGTCGACAGTCAGGAACTCCCATGCGTAGGCGATCGCTTCCTGCTTGAAATAATCACCGAAGGAGAAGTTTCCGAGCATTTCGAAAAAGGTGTGGTGTCGGGCGGTACGTCCGACATTCTCCAGGTCGTTGTGTTTGCCCCCGGCACGAACACATTTCTGTGAGGTCGTGGCACGGACATAGGCCCGCTTCTCGTCACCAAGGAAACAGTCCTTGAACTGGTTCATCCCGGCGTTGGTGAAGAGCAAGGTCGGGTCATTGTGCGGGACCAGCGAGGAGGAAGAGACCACGGTGTGACCACGATCTTCGAAAAACTTCAGGAAACGGGCGCGGATTTCATTGCCGGTCATGGGGCTGCCTTTCGTTCTACGATGATTTTTATATAAAATTGAGGGAATTCAGTCGAATTGCTGGATGATAAACAAACTTGCAGTGCTTGAAAAGCCCCTATCGATAATTATTTGTGGGCTTCGGGGGATTTGCCACCTGTCGCTAAGCGGTATTCGGATCAATCGCAGAAAGCGGCAGGGTAAAATGGAAAGAGGACCCGAGATCTGCATTGCTGGTGGCCCAGATTCTGCCGTTATGAGCTTCGATAATATTTTTGACCAGATGCAGGCCGAGGCCCAGGCCTCTTGCCGCGGTATCGCTGTTGTCGATACGGTAGAACAGATCAAATACCTTTTCCCGATGCTCATTGCTGATGCCGATCCCCTGGTCACTGACAATGAAATGGTACAGGTCGGCAGTTGTGAAACCGCTGATAGTGATTTCTCCCCCTCGCGGTGAAAACTTTACCGCGTTACCGATCAGGTTCTCAATGACCTGGATCAGTTTTCCCCGATCGGCGTAAATTTCGATCTGTTCGTCTTCGAATTTGCAGCTAAACCGATGCTGCGAAGACTCTCTCTGCACCTGGTCCAGGATCTGCCGCGCCTCTGCTGTCACCTTGACAGGGCTGCAGTCAAGGCAGATGGTGCGGCCGGATTCGATCCGGTTGATGTCGAGAAGTTCATCGACAATCCGTTCCAGGGTCTGCATCTTGTCCAAGATGCAGGTCAGAAACTCCCGCCGTTCCTCGTGGCTGAACCCGTCGTTCTGCAGCAGCAGTTCGGTATAGCCTGCAGCTACCGAGAGGGGGGTGCGTAACTCATGCGAGGCGGTGGCGATAAATTCAGTTTTCAGCCGTGTACTCTCACGGAGCTCTTCCTCCATCTGCTTCCGGGCGGTAATATCGAGCCAGGAACCGACGATTTCGCGTGGGTTGCCGGCTGCATCCCTGACTAGCCTGACTTCATCGAGGATCCAGAGATAATCTCCTCCCTTGGTCCTGAAGCGATACTCATGGAGGTGGTGTCCATCCTGGTAAAGGGTGGGAAAGACTGAAAGAACCCGTTCCTGGTCTTCCGGGTGGATGTTTTCCCGCCAGAAGCTTGGATTAATAAGGCACTCTTCACGGGTATAGCCCAGCAGCGAAGTGATATTGTCGCTGACAAAGGTTGCGCCGAAGTCCCCATACGCCCTGCAGGCATAGAGAATTGCCGGGGAAGAGGCCAGAATAGATTCAGTAATTGTCTGGAGTGAGGTTTTCAATATAGAAATCCTTGGAATTCTGCTTATTATATGATTTTGTGAATATCAGGGGAAGGCTGAAAAAAAATAAAACGTTTTCTGAAGTGTTGGGCTATGCTATGCGCCAGGTCTTCTTTTCCGAATATCAGTGATTCTGCAAATATTGCTCAGCGTGAGTCTCGCATCATGACGACCCGTCCCCTTTATCGATGGTTTTATCTCTGCATCGTCCTTCTGTTGGCTCTGCCCAGCGGCCTGTTTGCCAATGGGGTCAGCAGCTCTCAGGAACAGGTGCGCATCGGGGTTCTCGCCAAACGGGGAGAAGAAAAGACTTATGCCCGCTGGGACGCCACGGCCATCTATCTAGGGCAGAAGCTCCCCGGGTACCATTTTGAGATCCTTCCCCTCGATTTTGACGAAATTCATGCTGCGGTAGAAAACCGCAGGGTCGAATTCGTGTTGGCGAATTCGGCATTTTACGTTGATCTGGAGGTGCGCTACGGAGTCTCCCGCCTGGCGACTTTGAAAAATCGCCACGGTGAAGACAGCTTTACGGTTTTTGCCGGGACAATCATCGCCCGCGCGGACCGAAGTGATATCCGCACCCTCGGGGATTTACGCGGTAAACATTTTACCGCCGTCGACGAGCGCTCTTTCGGCGGGTTCCACATGGCCTGGCGTGAGCTCAGCGAGGCGGGGATCGATCCATATCGGGATTTTTCCCAACTGGACATGGCCGGCACCCATGACGCCGTTGTTTACCGGGTACTCGATCGTTTGGCGGATGCCGGGACCGTGCGTTCCGACACCTTGGAGCGGATGACGCGGGAAGGGAATATCGACCTTGCCCAGCTACGCGTTCTCGCCCCCCGGTCAAACCCTAACTTTCCGTTTCTGCACAGCACTCGTCTCTATCCTGAGTGGCCGTTCGCCAGGGTTCGCGGGGTTTCCGATGCGCTGGCCCAGCAGGTTGCCATCGCTCTGCTTGAGATGCCCGAAGAGAGCGAAGTGGCGCGTATCTCAGATACGCGCGGCTGGACCATCCCCCATGAATACCAGCCGGTTCACGACTGCCTGAAGGCGTTACGTATCTCGCCCTATCAGGATTACGGCCAGGTTTCGACCTGGGGGGCGATCCGGCGGCTCTGGCGCTGGGCCCTGTTTGGCGCAATACTGCTGACCTTCGGTACGCTGTCGACGCTCTTCCTGATGCGCTTGAACCGCAAACTGACAGATTCTCGCGCTGCTCTTGCTTCCGCCCACCAGGGCCTGGAAGACCAGGTCGCTCGCCGCACCCGGGAACTGGAGGTGTCCAACCGTCAGTTGACTCAGGAGATCACCGAACACCAGCGAGCCGAAGCCGCTCTGTCCGAAGAACGGACCAAGCTGGAACTGATTACCAGCAATCTGGGGGCGGGGTTCGCCGTAATTTCGCGCGATTACCGAACGCTCATGGCCAACAAGGTGATCAAGGATATTTTCGGTGAGGTCGAGGGGCAGACCTGTTATCAGTGCTACAATCAACGGGACAGCGTCTGTCCGGACTGTGGTGTGCGCAAGATCTTCGAAGAGGGACTGGAGTTTTCGACCCATGAGCAGTGTGGTTACGATGCCCAGGGAAAGGAAATCTGGTCGCAGATCATTGCCACTCCGTTGCGTGATGAATCCGGAGAGGTGCGGGCCGCCATCGAGGTGGTGGTGCCGATCACCGAACGCAAAAGGGCCGAGCAGGAGTTGCGCAACGCTCTGCAGGAGGCAGAAGAGGCGCGAGAAAGGGTCGACAATATCGTCAAGTCGGTGATAAACGGGTTGATAGTGACCGATATCTCCGGGACGATCATTTCGATCAACCGGGTGGCCAGTGAAATGCTTAATGTGAGCGGTGAGCAGGTGATCGGCACCAAGGCCGAAGAGCTGTTCTCTGTCCACGGACTGACCCAGGAATTCTCGGCCTTTCTTGAGACCGCTAAGATGGACTCGATCTCCTGGGAGTTTGAGTTGCCCGCTAAGGAAGCGGGCAGCGTCAAGGTGTATCAGGCCTGGGCTTCGGCGATGCGCAACCAGCAGGGGGGCGTGACCGGGCGCGTGGTTGTCATTCTCGATGTGACCAAGGACCGGGAATTGACCCGTCTGAAGGACAGTTTTATCTCGATGGCCGCCCATGAGCTGCATACTCCCTTGACGGCCATCATCGGTTATTCCGAACTGCTGCTGGAGGCGGAACAAAATGATTCGCCGATCGGCGAGCACCGCAAAGATTTTCTGCAGGAGATCCTCGATAAGGGGATGTTCCTGTCGCGTATGGTGGACGAACTGCTCGATGTCAGTCGGATTGAATCGGGGCAGACAACCCCTCTGCAGTTGCGGGCAGCCAACCTCTTCGAGTTGTTGGAAAAAACCGTCAATCGCTATCGGCAGTTCTCTCCTGGGCATCGGTTTGTGCTAAAGGGCTCAGGGGCGGAGCAATCCTGCCCGCAGATCGATGCGGAACGAATTGTTCAGGTCCTGGAAAACCTGTTCGGCAACGCGATCAAATATTCGCCCGGCGGGGGGGATGTTGAGGTGTCGTTAAGTCACAGTGACGGCAACTGCCTGGTCTCAGTCAAGGATGCCGGGATCGGTATGACGGAAGAGGAAGTTGCCAGAGTTTTCGACAGGTTTTACCGTTCTGAAAACGTCGATCCGACAGTTCGCGGGCTGGGCCTCGGAATGTGCATCGCTCGCCAGATCATTACCAGCCATGGCGGCCAGATCTGGGTGGAAAGCCGTCCGGAGGAGGGGACCAAGGTCTCATTCACCCTGCCGATGGAACAGTCCCGGCAGCATGAATAGTCACTTTTTCAGCAGGATCGGATTCTGCTGAGTCGGGTAAAGAAGGTTGGTTCTCGACCGGTCGCCTGCCGCGGAAGCGCTAGGATGATTCTCCGTTGCCGTGCAGGACCGAGAAAATCTGATCAAGCAGGTACCCCCGACGCTGGAAGTAGCTGACCACGCGGCGTTTCAATTTGTCGTTCGCGCGTCGATAGTCAAACCCCGGAAAGCGGCGCTCAAGCTGTTCCTGCAACAGGGCGAGGGTGTCAAATTCTTCCCCGGCCTGTGCCAGAGCTGCCTGCGCCATGCTTTCCTCAATGCCCCGCCGGCGCAGGTCGAGAAGGACTTTTGCGCCGACGCCGCAACCGCTGCGGATCAGCATCCGGGCCCGGTCCAGCGCATAGCGCTGGTCATCAAGATAGCCGTATTCACGGCAGTAGTTGCGGGCGTCTTCCGCCTGTTCTGCGGAAAAGCCGAACTGCAGTAATTTTTTCTGCACCTCGGCTTCACTTCGATCCCGTCCGGTCAAAAGCCGCAGCGCAGCAGCGCGCGGATCAGACTCGGTCGATCTTGAATTCCTCATTGTCCTCTTCCTCGGCAGACTCTTCGTCCGGATCCAGGCTTTGCCAGCCTTGGTTTCCGGTGGATGAGATGCCCGAGTACTTGAGCTTGAAATCGTCGGGGTTTGAGCTCTGGCGCAGAGCCTCATCGAAGGTAATCACGCCGCGCTGAACCAGATCCATCAGCGATTGGTCAAAGGTCTGCATCCCGTAAGTGGTGTAACCCTGGGCGATGGCATCCTTGAGTAAAACGGTCTTCTCCCGGTCATCGATCAGGTCCCGGGTGCGCGCGGTCGAGACCATGACCTCAATAGCGGCAACCCGCCCCTTGCCGGAGGCCCGGGGGATCAGGCGCTGCGAGATAACCCCCTTGAGGACCCCGGAGAGTTGCAGCCGGATCTGCCGCTGCTGATGTGGCGGGAACATGGCGACAATCCGGGTAATGGTTTCCGGGGCGTCGATGGTGTGCATGGTCGAGAGGACCAGGTGCCCCGTTTCTGCCGCTGCCAGGGCCGTTTCCGTCGTCTCCAGGTCCCGCATTTCGCCGACCAGGATGACGTCCGGGTCCTGCCGCAGAGAGCCCTTCAGGGCGGTACCAAAAGCATCGGTGTCGAAGCCGACTTCGCGCTGATTGATAATACACTTGCGATCTCGGTGCAGGTACTCGATGGGGTCTTCAATGGTGACGATATGGGCCGTGCGTTGACCGTTGATATAGTCGAGCATTGCCGCCAGGGTCGTCGATTTTCCCGATCCGGTTGCTCCGGTCACCAGGACCAGACCGCGATGTTCCATGGCAATCTTTTTCAGTACCGCAGGCAGTTCCAGGTCATCAAGGGTCTGAATTTTGTAGGGGATGGCCCGGAAAACCGCAGACATGGAGTTGCGCTGTGAGAATACATTGACCCGGAAGCGGCCAAGGCCCGGGACCCCGTAGGCCAGATCGACCTCATGAATCTCATCGAAACGGGCACGCTGTCGGTCGTTCATGATCGCATCACACATCTCGTGGATCATGTCGGCGGTCAGTCGCGGCGCCTTGGGGAGTGGGCGCAGGTTGCCATCGATGCGGAACACCGGGGGGAGCCCCGCTTTGAGATGCACATCAGAGGTATTGGCCTTGAGAGCCATGCTGAGAATGTCGTTTAGCTTCATTTTCCCACCCTGGTCGGAAATCCCGAAGATGATAGATTATTCCGCCGCAGCCGTCGCGTCGGTTGTGGCCCGCAGGCCGAAGTGTTCGCGAAGCTTGCTGTCGATCTCGTCAGCAATATCCGGATGCTCCTGAAGAAAAAGCTTGGCGTTCTCACGTCCCTGGCCGACACGTTCGCCGTTGTAGGAAAACCAGGCTCCGCTCTTTTCAACAAGATCGTTCTCAACCCCGAGATCGAGCAGGTCCCCTTCGCGAGAGATGCCGACTCCGTACATGATATCGAACTCGGCCTGCTTGAAGGGCGGAGCCACCTTGTTCTTGACCACCTTAACCCGGGTCCGGCCACCGATCACATCCTGACCCTGTTTGAGAGCTGCGATCCGGCGGATATCGAGCCGGACCGACGAATAGAACTTGAGTGCGTTGCCGCCGGTCGTCGTTTCCGGATTGCCGAACATAACACCGATTTTCATCCGGATCTGGTTGATAAATATGATGCAGCAGTTCGATTTGCTGACGGTGGCGGTCAGTTTACGCAATGCCTGCGACATCAGCCGGGCCTGGAGGCCCATGTGAGAGTCTCCCATTTCACCTTCAATTTCGGCCCGCGGGGTCAGCGCGGCAACCGAGTCGATCACCAGCACGTCGATGGCGCCGCTGCGCACCAGGACTTCAGTGATCTCCAGCGCCTGTTCGCCGGTATCCGGCTGCGAGACAAGCAAATCGTCGGCTTTGACGCCAAGGCGTTCCGCATAGGTGATATCGAGGGCATGCTCGGCATCGACAAAAGCGGCAATGCCACCCTTTTTCTGGATTTCAGCGACGATATGCAGGGCCAGAGTGGTCTTGCCGGACGATTCCGGTCCGAAAATCTCAATAATCCTGCCTTTCGGGACACCGCCGATGCCGAGGGCCAGGTCGAGGCTCAACGCACCAGTGGAGATCGCTTCGACTCCGGGCATCTTGTGGTCTTCGCCAAGACGCATGATGCTCCCCTTGCCGAACTGTTTTTCTATCTGGCCCATGGCCAGGTCAATGGCACGATTACGATTGTCGTCCGACATGTAAAACTCCCTTTTGAATGGAATGATTCCGTTGTTTGCTATTCAAATTTAAACTGGCTTCGTGACAGAATAAGTCGCAGGGGGGTCAACGACTGTTCAACTCCGCAACTGTAAGCGGCTGGTGGACCGCTCCCTGCGGTGTCAGCCGACTGCTGTAGAGGATAATGGATTTGACCTGCAGGAGGTCGAACCCGGTATCCTGTCGATTGTACAATGCCTCGATGTCGGATGGTGGCCGACGGAAACGCCCCAGGGTCAGGTGCGGTCGATAGGGAGTCTTCTCTTTTTCACAACCAAGTTTGGCAAGCCCGTTGGCCAGTCGTTTCTGCAGAATCAGCAGTGGCTCTAGTGGCCGGACCCCCAACCAGACGACCCGCGGGCGTTTGCCTTCGGGAAACGTTCCCAGCTCCTGCAGACTCAATGAAAAAGGAGCTTGATAATCTGCTACCGATATCATGAAACGGCTGGTTTTAGCAAGTTGCTCGTCACTCTGGTCGCCAAGAAAATTAAGGGTCAAATGCAGATTTTGGGATGCGCCGGTGCGTAGCTCAGGCATCTCCGCACGTAGCTCATGTTGCAGTTTCTTCACTTGTCCGCAGAGGGAGTCCGGCAACGGGATGGCGATAAAGGCACGGGTCCGTTTCACGGTTTGATCCCGGGATCACGCAACAGGTGATGTAACGGGAGCAGGACATGAAAAATACTTCCTGACTCTCCATCGGCGGGGCTGTCGACCCAGATCATCCCGCCGTGTCCTTCGATGATACCACGGGCCAGCGGCAGACCGAGTCCGATCCCTGAGACTGTCCCTGTTTTCGGGTTGTTGCCATGATGCTTAAGCTTGGCGGCGCTCTGAAAGGTGTCGAAAATGTTCTGCTGCTGGTCCGGGGCGATGCCGGATCCGGTATCACGGATCTGCAGCAGCAGATACTCATCCGCGAGGGGTTTTGCGAAGAAATCGGGGCAGAATTTTTCCAGGGTTAATCGTTTGTTGTATAGTTCCGATTGTTCGCAGGAGCATGTGTTCACCTGGATACGACCCTCTGGTGGGGTGAATTTGACCGCATTGTCGAGCAGACGCTGCAGGGCGCGCTGCAGGTGGTGCCGATCTCCCAGCAGCGTGCAGTTTGCGGGGAGCGGGGTTAGCGTCAGGGAGATTTCCCTGGCGTTTGGTTGTGTGCTGAACGCGAGCTGCAGCGCAGTGAGGAGCTGCCCAAGGTCGAGGGGCTCTTTGGCCAGGTAGAGATCCCGCGACTCAATGCGCGCCATCTCAAGCAGGTCCTCTACCAGAGACTGCAACCGCAGTGCACCCTGTTCAACGGTCGCAATCAGTTCAAGGACCTCCTCTTCGGCTTCGGGCAGTTTGAGCTGCAGAAGCTCTGCCGCAGAAAGGATGTAGGTCAGGGGTGTGCGCAGCTCGTGCGAAGCAACTCCGAGGAACCTTGTTTTGCTTCGATTGGTCTGTTCCAGCCCACGATAGCTTTCCTCCAGTCGTAACAGATGAGCGCGCAGCTGTGCCCTGGACCGTTCAAGTTCATGCTGTCCTGCATTCGCCTGCTGTTGCTGCCATTCGAGTTTTTCGAGCAGTTCCGTCATTGCGATTGCATTGGCCAGAATCCGGCAGATTCGCTCCAGCAATTCAATCTCTGGGTGGCTGAACTGCCTCGATATTCGCTGAAAAAGGAATAGGGCGCCGATTGTCTGTTGTGCTGTTTTCACTGGGACAACGAGCAGGCTACGCCAGCCGGCATCAAGAACGGCTTGGCAATAGAGATTTGGAGCGCCGCGCAGGTCTGTCCAGTTGTAAGGGAGGTTGCTTTGCAGGACCTGTTCAGTCAGCCCCTGGCCGACAGGGATTTTCTGCAGTTCGCGAGCCAATTGTGAGTCGATTCCCAGATGTGCAGTCAGAATGCGCGGAGAATCGATATTGCTGTACAGATAGATGCCGCCGCCATCCACGCAGAAAAAGCGTTGTAGCTCGGCGAGCGTAACGGCGAAGAACTCTGAGCGGGTTCGGTTCTCGGAAGCTAACAGAGCCACCCTCTGGAGGAGTAACAGCCGCTGATTTTCCTGCTCCAGTTCAACGATGCTCAATTGGCCCATCTCCTTCTATTGAGGTGCCACCAGGCACTTGGCCAGATCGGCGTGGGGCAAAAACTCTGGTCTTTTCACTAATGCTCTAGGCTGTAGCGCCGCAGCCACTCCAGCCCCATGTGGGCGGTCATCAACTGAACCTGATTGCGATCACCGCTGAACTGGTACTTCTGTACCTGTTCGGCATCCTCGGCAGCGAGGGCGAGAAAAACGGTGCCGACGGGCTTTTCCGCGGTACCCCCATCTGGTCCGGCGATTCCGGTAACGGCCAGGGCCAGGTCGGTGTCCGCCGCCTCTCTGATGCCCCGGACCATAGCCAGGGCGCAGGCTTCACTGACAGCGCCCTGGCGCTGCAGCAGCTCGGGAGCGATGTTCAGCCAGTCGAGTTTGGCGGAGTCGGCGTAGGTGACAGCAGCCCGTTCGAGAAAAGCTGAAGCTCCCGACTGGCTGGTCAGCATCCGGGCGATCAGGCCGCCGGTACAGGATTCGGCAAGTGACAGGGTCAGCCCTTTGCCGGTCAGTAGTTTGCCCACCTGGCCTGCGTGTGTTTCTCCTTCGCGGGCCACGATGTAATCACCCAGAGCTTTAAACAGCAGCATTTCTGCCTGGTCAAGACGCTGCTCTGCAGCATCTCCGCGAAAACGCAGCTTGAGTTGGACGAGTGGATAGTTGAGTCCGAAAGCAACTTCGATCCCCTCCGGCAGCCTGTTATAGGGAACGCGCTGTTCGATCTTGGGTTCCGGCAGCCCGAACAAGCTGTATTGCCGCTGATGCTCCGGCAGCCCGGCTGGTAGCGCACGGATGATTCCCGGAATCACCGCACTCTCCAGCATGGCGTTCATTTCGTGGGGGACTCCGGGAATGAAGAAAAGATGACAGCCCTGCTGCTGAATCCAGAAGCCGGGAGCCGTTCCTCGGGGGTTCGGCAGTGGAACCGCTTTTTGCGGTAGCAGGGCCTGCCTTTCCGTGGTCATGTCTGCGGGACGATTGCGCCGGGAGAAATGGTCCCGGATCATTCTCAGTGCCTCATCGTTGATCACCAGTGGCCGGCCGACAAATTTTGCGGCGGCGCGAGCGGTCAGGTCATCACCGGTGGAGCCGAGCCCCCCGGTGACGATAACGGCCCGGGCCCGCTGAGCCAGGTAGTTGAGAGCCTGGCAGATATCCTCCTCGCTGTCAGCGACCGAGAGCGAGTAACGAACCCGGTATCCGTGGCTGTTCAGCGTCCGGCCGATGGTCCCGGTGTTGGTGTCGGTCAGGTCTCCGTTGAGCAGCTCGCTTCCGGTAGTCAGTACGGCAATGTCCGGATGTGTCATCGTTGTTCCCCGCAGGAGTTTTGTCCTTCTGCCAGCCTGTTCAGCCGATCAGGTAAAGGCTAAGGCGTAACGCGATCGCAGCGTAGATCCCCGCCATGACATCATCGAGGACCACTCCGACCCCATTTTTCATTTTCCTGTCAAACCAGCTGGCCGGTGGGGGTTTGGTGATATCGAACAGGCGGAACCAGAAGAATCCGAGCAGTGCTGCCGGCCAGGAAAAGGGGAGCGCAAAGACCGCCACCAGATAGCCGACCAGTTCGTCGATGACAATCCGTCCATCATCGGCGACCCCGTAGATGCGGCCGGCGACATCGGCCGCCCAGAACGAGAGCATCAGCAGCGCAACAAGGGTCAGCAGCGCCAGCGGCCAAGGAAGGCGGCTGAGCAGGTAAAAGCACGGAATTCCCGCCAGTGTTCCGACGGTCCCGGGGGCGAACGGCGCATAACCGAGCCCACCGTTGCTGGCGAGAGCCAGAACCAGGGTTCGCCACGGACCACCCGATGGCTCATGGTGTCGGGTCATGACTCAGTGCCGTCCTTTTCTGTCCGGGCGAGTTGCTCCCGGGCGGCTTGCTCCACCTGCCGATAGACTTCCGGCAGCGGGGTCCCGGTGGTCCTGCTTAGTTGCCGGCAGTCGCTGAATTCAGGGGTGATGCGAAGCAGTTCCTCTCCGTCATAGAGCAGCTTGACCGCCGCCCCGCCCAGTGGTGTTGTGACCTGGCCCGGCTGTCGGTGCAACTTGAAGCGGCCGGTGCGGTAACTGCGGATGCCGATCGCACTGCTTTCACGCAACACCATGCGGGCCAGCTTGGCTTCCAGGTCGGGTTCGCAGACCATTGTGAGACGGACCCCGGGCCGATTTTTCTTCATCTGGAGCGGCGTAAAACCGACATCCAGTGCCCCTGCATCCAGCAACCGCTCGAGGAGTTCCCCCATCAGTTCGGGAGACGTGTCATCGATGTGGGTCTCCAGGACCTGGACCTGATCCCGCTCCAGGCTGGAGAGTTCCGTTGACCCGAGTATGCCGCGCAGCAGGTTCGGTCGATCGTCAAGTTGCCAGCCGCCGACCCCGTAGCCGATCTGTTCGACACGTAGCGAAGCCAGAGGGCTGCAGGTTGCGACCTCCGCTGCGATCGCTGCACCGGTGGGCGTGACCAGCTCCTTGTTGATGCCACTGTCGCAAATCGGAAAACCACGCAACAGTTCAAGGGTCGCCGGAGCGGGCAGCGGCAATGCGCCATGGGCAGCCGTGCTGATTCCGCGGGAGAGTGGCAGCGGTGAACAGAGCACCTGCTCGGGGGAGAGCAGGTGCAGGCCGATGGCGGCCCCGACCAGATCGACTATGGCATCGAGGGCTCCGACTTCGTGGAAATGGACCTCATCGAGCGGGATGCCGTGGACCTTGCTCTCCGCTTCACCGAGGCGTTGGAACAGCCGCCGGGCCAGTCCTTTAGGAATTGGGTGCAACGCGGACTGCTCCAGCAGCCGGTCAATATCGCTCCAGCGGCGATGGTGGGTTTGTTCCAAGCAATGGACCACAACCCGACACCCTTCGATGCCATGCCGCTGCTCACGAGTGACCTCCAGGCTGTACCCGGAGAGGTTCAGCCTGGCCAGTTCAGCTTCAAGCTGCTGCTGCTCGACGCCGAGGTCGAGCAGCAAGCCGAGAAACATGTCGCCGGAGATGCCGGAAAAACAGTCAAGGTAGAGGGTTTTCATCCTGTTTATGACGCTCCTGTTTGGTTAATCCGATTTGCCGCGAAGGCGGCACCGAAGCCGTTGTCTATATTTACCACCGTGACCCCGCTGGCGCAGGAATTAAGCATGCCGAGCAGTGCGGCGATGCCGCCGAAGGCCGCGCCATAGCCAACCGAGGTCGGGACCGCGATGACCGGGACCGGGACCAGCCCGCCGATCACCGATGGGAGCGCTCCCTCCATCCCGGCGACAACAATGATGACCTTTGCGTCGCGGAGTTTATCCCCCTGGGCCAGCAGTCGGTGGATTCCGGCAACCCCGACGTCGACCAGTTCCACGACCCGGTTGCCGAGCATCCGCGCGGTGATGACCGCCTCCCGGGCGACCGGAATGTCCGAGGTTCCGGCGCAGACGACCAGCACTGTCCCTTTACCGTTTTCTTCGATCTGCTGTTGGATCAGGGTCAGGGTACGGGCATCCTTGTCATAATCCGCCTGCGGAAAATCTTCGCAGAGCTGATCGGCGTTTTCCGGGCTGAGACGGGTGACCAGGATATTGCCGCCCTTGGCTGCCATGGCCTTGAGGATGGTTTGCAGCTGTTCAAGGCTTTTGCGCTCTCCGAGCACGATTTCCGGCACGCCCTGACGCAGCTCGCGGTGGTGATCGATGAGGGCCACACCGACATCCTCGAAGGGGAGTTGTGACAATCTGGCGATGCCCTCTTCGATAGAGGTCCGGCCATCATGGATGGCCTGCAGCAGGGAGGTGAGATCGTTCCGGTTCATAGTGTTTCCTTACAGGCCGAGATCGTCAGCTATGCCCTGCATGGCTTCCAGGCAGAGATCGCAAAAGTCGGCGATCGGCAGACCGATCAGTTCACACTCCTTGATGATGTCCCGGTTGGCTCCGGCGGCGAAGGCTTTTTCCTTGATCCGTTTGCGCACCGATTTCGGTTTGACGCTTGAGAGTTTTTTGTCCGGGTAGACCAATGCGGTGGCGGTAATCAATCCGGTAATGGTTTCCCCGGCAGCCAGGGCATGATGGAAACGGTTGCTGCGCTTTTCGTTGTGAGCGGCTTCGTTGTGCATGCGGATCGCTTCAATGATCTCTTCGGCGACCCCTTCCTGCCTCAGAATTTGCACCGTCTGATGGGTATGAATAGACAGATCGTCAGCTGTTGCTTCGGCATCAAGATCGTGCAGCAGCCCGGTCAGACCCCACAGTTCTTCATCTTCGTCAAAATGCCTTGCCAGTCCGCGCATAACCGCTTCACTGGCAAGGCAGTGTTTTATCATGTTTGGATTGGCAAGGTGTTGTTCGAGCAGCTCCAAAGCTCGCTCGCGGTCGACGCCGTAATTCATGGTGTTTTCTCCATGGTCGAGATAATAACAAAAAAACTCAGTGAAGTGTGTCTCTCTCCAGGACCCGATCCAGAACGGCGGCTTTTTCGTGCAGGTCGTAGCGGGCGTTGACTTCCTGGTTACGGGCACGGGTTAACAGGAAACGGGCGTCGAGCAGGTCAAAAGTTGTCGCCTGCTGTTGCCGGTAACGGTTTTCGGTGACGCGGTAATTCTCTTCAGCTTGAGTGACACCGGTTTGTGCTTCGTGTTGCTGCCCCTGGGCGATCTCCAGGTCAGTCAGGGCCGTCTGCAATTGTAACAACAACTCTTCCCGGGTGTCTTGTAATTCTGCAGCAAGTCGCCGTTTCCTGGAGTCGGCAGCGGCGTTTGCCTTGCGGGTAGCAAAACCGTTGAACAGGTTCCAGCTGGCAGTCAGCATGATCTTCTGGTCGTCATCGAAGTCGCCGCTGACTGGAGACAGCGAGTCACCGTACTCCTCATGCGCGACGGTCAGGTCGACGCTGGGGAAATTGTCCCCCCGGACTGTGGAACGGTCATAACCTGCCGCTTCAACCAGTTGCTTCAGAAAATGGAGTTCGCTACGTTGGCTCAGCATTTGCTGGCGCAAAACCTCAACTTCGGTCTCTTCCGGTTGGGGGAGTTGAGAGAAATCTTCGAGATCTTGCTCATCGTCGATCGGTTCGCCGGCGAGGCGTTCCAGGCGACGGGCGGCGATGCGCAGATTCCCCTTGGCCTGCAGCAAATCCTGCCGTGCCGAGGAGAGATCCACTTCGACCCGGAGCAGGTCGTTGCGGGCGATCAGCCCCTGTTGAAAGTAGAGTTTGGTGTCTCGGTATTGCCTTTCCAGCAGTTCGACACTTTCGTGGTTGGTCTCGACGGTCCGGGCAGCGCGGAGTTGACTGATATATGCCTGTCTGGCTTCCAGAACAAGATCGGCTAGCACTGCTTTGAGCTGGTAGCCGGCCGCTGTCGATCGGGCTTCGGCAGCCTTGACCCCGTTGAGGTCAGTCAGACCGTTAAACAGGTTATAGGATGCGTTAATGCTGAAAACGGAGAACTCTTCTTCCTCCTGCACCGGCGGATCGTTCCTTTTCGTGTAAGCGTAATCGAGATCAAGGCGGGGGTAAAATGCTGCCCGCGCGGAATCGATTCCGGCGACAGCTTCCTCTTCAGCCGCTTGAAACTGGTCTATCCGCTGATGATTCTTAAGGGTCAGTTCAACGACATCCTGCATGTCCAAGGCCACGGCGTCGGAAGCCAGCCCCACGGTGACAAGAACGATCAGGAACAACAGCTCTTTCATTGGCTCGTTTCCTTTTGCGGCTTGCGCTTTTCGATGCGGATCACAAAGATAAGAATCGCCGGTATGACAAAAATGGTGAAAACTGTCGAAACCGCCAGACCGCCGAGAATGACACTGCCAAGGCCACGGTAGAGTTCGGACCCTGCGCCGGGAATCAGCACCAGCGGCAGCATCCCGCAGATGCTGGTGGTGGCGCTCATATAGATCGGTCGCAGGCGGCTGCGCACGGACTCAAGCACCGCGTCCCTGTGGTCCATGCCGCCGTCGTGAAAGTTGTTAAGCGCTTGATGCACGATCAGGATTGCATTGTTGACCACGATACCGATCAGAATGACAAATCCGAGCATTGTCAAAACGTCCATCGGTTGCGTTGCGATGAAAATATTCAGCAGCTTCAGTCCGATAAAACCGCCGGCCCCGGCCAGCGGTACGGTGAGCATGATGATCAGCGGGTAGATGAAGTTGCCGAACAGGGACGCCATCAGCAGGTAGGCGATCAGAATTGCCAGTAGAAAATCCCACTGCAGCACCTCGCGGGTCTCCACCAGTTTGTCCGCTGCACCACTCATTTCAACCTGCAGTCCTTCCAGTAGGCCCATTTGCCTGACCTTCGGGATGGTCTGCTGCTCGATGATCTCCATCGCGGTCTGCAGCGGCATCGACTGCGGCGGCGTGATCTGCAGGGTCACGGTTCGGGACCGTTCCAGGTGGCGGATCAGAGCCATGCCGGTGGTCTGCTCAAGGCTGGCGAGAGAAGAGACCGGTACCAGTTTGCCCTGCGGGGTCGCCAGGGTGGCTTGGAAAAGATCCTGCGGGGTCGGAAATTCCTGGTCGGCGGCTTTCAGCACCAGGTCGATCTTCTTTTTGCCTTCCTGTTTGTAGTCACCGATCACCTGACCGTCCATCAGTACGTCAAGGGCCAGACCCAGATCGCGGCTGCTCATGTTGTTCGCTTTGAGCCGGTCACGGTTCGGAATGATCCGTGCCTCCGGGTAGGTCAGTTCGATCGAAGGCACTGGGCGGATCTGGCTGCCCTGCAACTCTCCACGGAGCATGCCGAACATGGTTCCGGCTGCGGCAACGATCCGGTTCAGGTCGCTCCCGCTGATGTTCAGTTTGATCGCCCGGCCTTCGCCGATCCCGGATTCAAAGACACCGGGCTGCAGACTGACGCCGTACATTCCCGGAATGCTGTAGATCAGCCGGGTAAAGAAGGGGAGCAGATCTCCGGCCCGGTCCCAGTGATCGCTGATCGCGCCGGCGATCATGAAGCCTTCGGAGCCGACGTAGAACATGTTGCGAATCGAGGGAACGTTATCGACATCTGCGCCGATGTGGGGGGCGGCCATCGCGTGAAAGCGTTCTCCGATCTCAACCCGTTCGGCGGTTGAGAGGCCGGGTGGAGGGACCAGGATATTGAGCACCAGATTGCGGTTGCCCTGCGGCAGGTACTCCATCTTCGGAGTCAGCAGATAGGCACTGGCGAAGGCAAAGCCGATCAGCAGGCACAGGGTGGCAAGACGGGTCAACCAGTTGTGGATCGCCAGTCCGACCATCGCCATCAAAATCGCGGAGATGCGCTGACCGATCCTGTCGAGCAGCGGGAACTGTTTCTCCACTTTGCCTTCCTTCATGCGGAACAGCCGGTAGGAGAACATCGGAATCACCGAGACCGACACAAACAGGCTGATGCTGACGGCCGCCACCACGGCGATGGCGATGTCGCGGAACAGTTGTCCCGCTTCCTCCTGAATAAAGACCACCGGCAGGAATACCGCGACCGTGGTAATGGTAGAGGCAAGCACTGCGCCCCAGACCTCCTTGGCACCGTCCAGTGACGCCGAAAAGGCCTTTTTCCCCATCAGCCGGTGTCGGTCGATGTTTTCTATGACGACAATGGCGTTGTCGACCAGCATGCCGACGGCAAAGGCGATCCCGGCCAGGCTGACGACATTCAGGTTTCTCCCCAACAGATCGAGAAACATAAAGGTGCCGATGACGCTGATCGGAATCGCCGTGGCAACGACAATTGTAGATCGCAGGCTGCGCAGAAATAGCAGCAGAACGCAGACCGCCAGAATGCCGCCGTAGAGAATGTTCTGCTTGATCTGGTCGATGGCGCCATTGATATAGAAACGCTGGTCGTAGACCCAGTCCAGATACAGGTTTTGTGCGGCCAGTTTGGTCTGGTTCAACCAGAGATACTGTTCCTCGACCAGGTTGGTCATCTCCAGGATATTGGTGCCGGCTTCAGGACGTACGCCGATGGCGATACCCGGGACACCGTTATGCAGGACCACGGAAGTCTTTTTGGCGAAGCCGGGACGGACCTCGGCCAGATCGCCGAGCAGAATCCGCTGCTGGCCGGTGGACCGCAGTACCATCTGGCGGATATCTTCAGGGGTTTTGAATTCACCGGTGGTACGGATGCGGAAATCCCGGCGGCCCACCCCGAGGGTTCCCGCGGAGATATTGATGTTCTCTCCCTGGATTGCGGTAACGACATCACTGGTGGTCAACTGGTATGCGGCCAGTTTTTCCGCACGGATAATGATGTGCATCTCGGCTTCGGTGCCGCTGCCGACAAACAGTTCGGACACCCCCTTGACCCGCTCAAGATGCTGACGAATTTCGTCCTCGAAATAGGTTTTATAGCTCTGAACCGGGTTCTGGTTGCCGTCGCGGGTTTTCAGAATCATCCAGATCACCGGTGATGCGGTGGCTCCGGAAGCGTTGACCACCGGATTGTCAACTCCGGCCGGGTAGGACGGCACCTCGTTGATCTTGTTGGAGACTCGCAGCAGGGCTTCCTCAACCCCGGTGCCGACTTTGAAGCGCAGGGTGACGCTGCCCGTGCCGTTACGAGCTTCGCTCTCCATTTCAATCAGATCAGGCAGACCCTTGAGGGTGTTCTCCTGCTCTTCAATGATCTCCCGTTCGATTTCGTAGGGAGTTGCCCCGCGCCAGGTGGTCTTGACCTGGATTTCAGGCTCAATAACCGTTGGGCTGAGCTGGTAGGGCAGCCGGTCCAGGCTGATCAGGCCGAACATCAGGAGCATGATGATTCCGGCCAGGATGGTGACCGGTTTGAGGATGGAAAAACGGATGATATCCATGCAGTTCCCTTTTGGGCGGTGCCGGGTGGCGGTTCGCCGATGACCTGGCCGCCGCCGTTACCTTTACTTGAGTCTGATCGCCTGTCCGTCGCGAATTCTTTCGTTGCCCTTAACCACAACCTGCTGACCGTCGGTCAGTCCTTCGCCGTCAACTGCAACCTGCAACCCCCGATACCCCTGGATGGTGACCGGGATCATCTTGGCGGTTCCTTCCTCGGCGAGAAACAGGATATCCTGGCCGGACTGTCTGATCAGTGCATCGCGAGGGACCAGCAGGCCGGTTATCTTTTCCCCGGCGGGGAGCTTGGCCCGGGCCTCCATACCCGCAACCAGCCCGGAATCATTTTTCAGGCGTATCTTTACCGAGAAGGTGCGGGTGGCAATGTCTCCCTGGGGGACGAAATGGGAAAAGGCCCCCTGGAATTGCCGGTTGCCGCTGCGGATCTCTATCTGCTGTCCTTCTTCCAGGTGGATCAGCAAGCTGTATGGAATGTCAACGCTGATTTCAATCTCGCTGTCGTCAGCGAGCAGGGCAATCTGCCCACCCGGCGCCACCCATTCTCCCCGCTCCACGGTTTTCTCCAGCACCAAGCCGCTGAAAGGGGCGAGGATGGTCGTTTTCCGCTGTTCAAGCATTAATCGGTCCAGGGTCGCGTTGAGGGACTCTGCTTGTTTCTCCAGACCGAGAACCCGGTAGTAGTTTTCGTCATAAACAACCTCGGCGACCGAGTCTTCCTGGAACAGTGCCGTAATGCGCTGCAGGTCTTTGCGGGCCTTTTCCAGTTCGATCAGCAACTGTTGGTAGGCCGCGCGGGTTCCCGTGATTGACGTCTGCAACAGCTCTGTATTCAGTTGCAGCAGGGGGTCACCCATCTGCACCCGTTGTCCCTCTTCAAACATGGTCTGCTCGACAATCCCGGCTATCTCGCCAGCAACGCGGGCCGTGCGGACGTAGCGGACCGTACCGACCAGTTCCACCAGAGGCTGAGCCACCCCCTGTTCGACTGAATCCACAGAGACCAGCATCGGCGGTGGGCCTTGGGCTTTGCCGGACGTTTCAGCGGCCAGAACCTGAAAGGACAGGATGAGACTCAATGCCAGGCTCACGATGAGCGGCGAGAACAATCTTCGGTGCATGTCATACTCCTTGCCGGTCTGCTTTGTGGTTGCGTTTCCGGGCCTGCAGAACTGTCTTGCGAAAACAGCAGTTTATCATGTAGCAGAACAAAGCCGAATCATAGCAGAAAGCGACAGGCTGCAAAATGTTAGTTTGATGCAAGATAGAGACCTCTGGGGGGCGCAGGTTCACGTTGTTGGCCAGGGTGTGCAGGCCTAATCCGTTCTGGTGGTGGGGGACGGTTTGCGGATGAACTTATAACCTCTGCCACGGACGGTGAGAAAATGCTCTGGTCTCGAGGGGTCTTTCTCAAAATATTTGCGCAGCCTGACAATGAAATTGTAGAGGGTGCGGGTTTCGGTGTCCGGGGCCATGCCCCAGACCGATTCGAGAAGTTCTCCACGGGACAGGATCTGTCCTTCTTTGCGGAAAAAAATCCGGAGCATGCGAAGCTCCAGCTGGGTCAGTTCAAATTCTCCTCTGGGGGTAGAGGCCAAGCTGTCCGCCAGCTTGATCCGGTTGCTGCCAAAGAGATAGGTGTCCGGCAGGCTGTCGGCCCGTGGCTGCCAGTTGGAGCGCCTCAGCATGCCGCTGACCCGCAGCAGGAACTCCTTGAGGCTGAACGGTTTGGTCAGGTAGTCGTCGGCGCCCTCACTCAGACCGGCAATCCGATCCTCTTCTTCTCCGCGCGCTGTCAGCATCAGGATCGGTACCTGATTTTCTGCTTCACGCAGACGGCGGCAGACGTGCAGCCCATTCATTCCCGGCAGCATCACGTCAAGGACAACCAGAGCACAGTTGTGCGCAGCCAGGTGTTCCAGAGCCGCTTCGCCATTCTCGACATGGGTGACCTGGTAGCCTTCTGCCTGCAGGTTGAAGATCAAACCTTCGGCAATATGTGGTTCATCCTCGACCAGCAGAACCGGATAGCACGGCTTCATCTTGTCATCCTTTTTTTCCGTTCAGAGGGAGTGTGATATGAAAGGTTGTTCCCTGGCCACGTCCGCGGCTGTCCAGCCAGATATCACCGCCATGCCGGCGGATGATGCTGCGTACGATAAACAGACCGATGCCGCTGCCGCGGATGGTTTTCCCACTGCGTCGAATCCGGTAGAACATGCGAAAGACTTTTTTACGGTAGCGCGGATCGATCCCCTGCCCCTGGTCGGAAAAAGTCAGCAGGGCTTTGTCGCCGTCGCGCCGCAAGCGGATATTGACCCGCGGAGGACCATCGGCATAAAGAATCGCGTTCTCCAGCAGGTTGCGCAGGACGATCTCCAGCAGCTCTCTGTCGAACCTGGCCGGCAAGTCCGGTTCGATCTCCCAGGTGAGGCTGCCCTCGCCGGGGAAAGTCCTTTTTTTCTCGACCAGGTAGTCAGTGATCATTCGGGACAGGTTGTCCTGTTGCAGGGAAAGTCTGTCCTCTTTGTGCTCTAGTCGGCCGGCGGTCAGCAGGTTGGTTATCAGGCCGTTCAGCCGGTCGGTATCCTCCTGCATCAGTCGAACAAAATGCTGCAACTGGTCCGGCTCGGGATTGCGCATTTCGATGGTTTCCAGGTGCAGCTGAATCGACGCCAGGGGGGACTTGAGTTCGTGGGAAACCTGGGAGATGAACTTGCTCTGTGCCCGATTGAGAGATGCCTGGCGCCGCCAGTAGAGGAAAATTACATAAACTCCGACCAGAATCGCCACCAGCAGAACAATCCCTTCCGCCAGAATCAGCCAGTCGGTCGGCTGGGCCAGGTGCTCCGTCTGGTAGCGACTGGCCAGCTCTTTGAGCTGCTGATGGCGCCCCAGAAACCAGTAGATCCAGGAGATCAGCAGGAAAATCCAGAGCAACTGAATACCGATAAAGGCGATCAGCGGGTGGAAAATGCGCTTGAAGAGGTTCATCCCCCTTTCTTAGCACTCCAGCCTGGAGTGGACAAGTGGCTTTTACATAACTATTACAATGGATTATTTTGGAAGCTGCTAATATTACTTGTTTGTTGGGCTTTGGATAAATATTCCGGTGCAGCGGATTAACCTTGTAGGAGAACTTTTTATGGCTCCAGAATTGAAAATCGGTCAACATCGGGTTCCTTTCCCGGTCATCCAGGGGGGGATGGGGGTTCGTGTCTCCGGGGCACGGCTGGCCGGCCATGTTGCGAAGAGTGGCGGGATAGGAATCGTTGCCGCCGCCGGGCTGGCATTGAACAGTTCCTATTATGACGGTAAGAATTATTTCAAAGCAGATTACAACGCGTTGCAGGATGAGTTGCGCAAAGCCTATGAGATTGCCCCTACAGGAGTGATCGGGGTCAACTGCATGGTCGCGGTGAGCAACTATGACGATAGCGTACGTGCCGCCTGCGAAGGCGGGGCCAAATTGATTATCAGCGGAGCCGGTCTGCCGCTCGGCCTCCCCGGCCTGACCGCCGACTACCCGGAGGTTGCACTGGTGCCGATCGTTTCCTCGGTCAAGGCGGCCCAACTGATCGCCCGCAAATGGCACAAGGGTTTTAATCGTTTGCCGGACGCTGTGGTCGTCGAGGACCCGGATACGGCAGGCGGCCATCTGGGCGAAAAGCTTGAAAACATTGGTTCTGGAGATTATGACCAGTATGCTACCGTACGGGGGGTCAAGACTTATTTCCGCGAACAGTGGCAGCTGGATATCCCGGTGATTGCTGCCGGGGGCATCTGGAGTCGTCAGGATCTGCTCTACGCGTTGGAGCAGGGGGCTGACGGGGTACAGATGGCGAGCCGCTTTGTCTGCACCGAAGAATGTGATGCCAGCGAACTGTTCAAAGAGGCCTATCTCAACTGCAAACAGGAAGATATCGGTCTGATTATGAGTCCGGCGGGCCTGCCGGGGCGGGCACTGAAGAAGAACGTTGAACATATCCGGCAGCGGGATGTCGACCTTGGTCTGCGCTGCCCGTCCGGTTGTCTGAAGAAATGCGCCTACAAGGAGAAACAGGATCGTTTCTGCATCGTTCACGCCCTGGACCGGGCCCAGAAGGGGGATGTGGAAACCGGCCTGATTTTCTGCGGGACCAATGCCTGGAAAGCGGACCGGATTACCACTGTGCAGGCGATCTTTGACGAACTTTTCCCGCAATAAGGATCTTTAACGGGAGGGACATCGGAATAGACGAAAGGGGCCGTTGCTGGCCCTTTTTTTGTTCGCAGCAGGAAAAACTTGCCTTCAGCAGGACCCCATAGCAGGATAGAAAAACTAAGGATTGGCAGGAACGGTTTCCACTTCAGGGGCAAAAGAGTGACGTTCTCGTTTTTCAGCATTATTCCTGACCGCAGCCGATTCATACTGTGTCGGTTATTAATGTGCAGCCTGATACTCTGTTTCCCTTCCGCTGTCTATGCCGGACTGGCCAGCCCGTTGTCGGTATCGAATCAGTCTCCTCTGGTGCAGATTCATGGGCTGCCAGCTATGGGCAGGGCTTTGCTGTTGCCTGACGGACAGTTGGAGTCGGAACTCAGCATTGATGTGACCAGTCATTTCATCCGTCAGCAACACGGCAGTGAGACTTTGCTGCTCGATGGTGAAAGTTACCGCTATGCCCTGAGATTTGCCTATGGCTGTGGTGACCGACTGGAGATAGGGCTGGAACTTCCATACCTGCGTCACACGGCCGGCCAGCTGGATTCCTTTATCGACGACTGGCACGATGTCTTCAGCCTGCCGACAGCTGGCCGGGAGAACGTTCCCGTCGACCAGCTGCTTTTCTTTTACGAGCGGAGCGGCATGCAGGATCTGGCTCTGACGCAAACCTCGGAGGGGCTCGGCGACCTGCGCTTGAACGCGGCCTGGCAGCTGCAGGATGAATCCGGGGCGGGGACGACCGCGATCGCCCTGCACGGGAGTCTCAAACTGCCGACCGGGGAGAGTGAGAAGTTGACAGGCAGCGGCGGTTTGGATGTGGCGCTCTGGCTGTCGGCGGCACGGCAGCGTAGGGTCTCATGGGGCAACCTCACCCTGTTGGGTTCCCTCGGATTACTGGCCCTGGGAGACGGGGATGTTCTGCGAGGGCAGCAAAGATCTCTGGTCGGTTTTGGCGGTCTGGGCTTCGCCCTGCAGCCCTGGCAGCGGGTGCGGTTGCAAATTCAGGCTGATTTTCACAGTTCCTTTTACGATCAGAGCCATTTGCGGGGGGTCGATTCGGCATCCCTGCAGCTGGCGACCGGGGGAGCGCTCACTTTCGGAAAAGCGGATGAACTGGAACTGGCGGTTGTTGAGGACCTCTCTTCCGATACGGCACCGGACGTCGTATTTCATGCTGCCTGGCGACACCGGTTCTGAACCAGGTCCTTGATTCCTGGCCAGCATCACTTCCTCGCCAGTTAATGCAACTGGCTCCATCGCCAATTCAAAGCAGAACCCTCAACAATCCTTGAATTTTATATCCAAAATAGTGTACGATAATAAGCTTGTGGCAGACTTTCCTGCTACTCGGGTGTGAAGGAGAATACATGAGTTCGGATCAGGAAAAATTTATCCCTAAATGGATCGCCTGGGAAAGTACTCAGCGATGCAATTTGCAGTGTGTGCATTGCCGCTGTTCTTCCGATATGGAAGCGGCCAAAGGTGACTTCACCACCGCCGAAGCGAAAAAGATGATTGACGATATCTGCGAGGTATCGCAGCCGGTTATGGTCCTCTCCGGTGGCGAGCCGCTGATGCGTGACGATATTTTTGAGATCGCCCGTTACGGAACGGACAAGGGCCTGCGCATGTGTATGGCCACCAACGGCACGCTGATCACCGACGATGTCTGCAAACAGATGATTGAGGCGGACATCAAGATGGTTTCCCTGTCGCTGGATGGGTCCACCGCGGAAATTCATGATGATTTCCGCGCCTGCCCGGGGGCCTATGAGGGAACCCTCCGCGGAGCCGAAACCCTCAAGCGGAACGGAATCAAGTTTCTGGTCAATTCCTCCTTTACAAAGCGTAACCAGCATGACATCGGTGACTGTTTCAAGGTGGCCAAAAAAATCGGTGCCACGGCTTGGTATATGTTCATGATCGTCCCCACCGGTCGCGGCGAAGAGATCATGAACGAGCTGGTCAGCAAAGAAGATTACGAGGAGATCCTGGCCTGGCACTATGAACAGGAAAAGGGCGAGGATGATATCCTGATGCGCCCCACCTGTGCGCCACATTATTACCGGATCGTGCCGCAGATGGCCAAGGCGGAAGGGGTCGACTTCAAGCGGCGTTCGCTGACCTTCTCCACCGGCGGTGGCAAGGGCTGCATTGCCGCGCAGACCATCTGCCTGATCGACTGCTTCGGCAACCTCAAGCCCTGTTCTTATTTCCATTCCTCGGTCGGCAACGTCAAGCAGGTGCCGTTCAGGGACCTCTGGTTCAACTCCAAGACGTTCAACGATCTGCGCGACTTCAAAAAGTACGGCGGCAAGTGCGGCGAGTGCGAATTTATTAATGTCTGTGGTGGTTGCCGGGCCCGGGCGGATGCCGTCTATGGTGATTACATGGCCGAAGAGCCGTTCTGCAACTATATCCCGCAGCGAACGCTCAAGCGGATGCAGCAGGAAGCGGCTGAGAACGCCCCGAAATAAAAGGTGTAACGATTCAATTCACATAACACAGGAGTCATTAAGAACATGTCCACCGAATACAACTTTCTCAAGGCCTGTTGGTGTCAGCCCGTCGATCGTGTCCCTGTCTGGCTGATGCGCCAGGCTGGCCGCTACCTGCAGTGTTACAAGGACGTGCGCGCCAAGGGCGGCGGCACTTTTCTCGATCTGTGCAAGGACCCGGCCCGTGCGGCAGAGGTTACCATCCAGCCGATCGATATCCTCAACGCGGATGCGGCGATTCTGTTCTCCGATATCCTTACCCCCGTCGAACCGATGGGGATGAAACTCGATTTTGTTCCCGGCCCGGTTTTCGAAAACCCGATCCGCACCTCAGCCGACGTCGATGCCCTGATCGTGCCCGAGAATATGGCCGAGGCGGTCTCCTATGTTCCGGAAATCATCAAGCGGCTGCGCGTGGCATTCGAAGGTCGCGTGCCATTGATCGGTTTCGGCGGCGCGCCCTTCACCCTGGCCTGTTACATGGTCGAAGGGAAGGGGAGCAAGGATTTTGCCTCCCTCAAGCAGATGATGTATTCCGATTTCCCGCTCTACGACGCGCTGATGAAGAAGGTCACCGAGATGGATCGGCGTTATCTCAACATGCAGATCGAGGCGGGCGCCCAGGCGATCCAGATCTTCGATACCTGGGGGGGACTGCTGGCTCCGCACGATTTCGAACGCTATATCCTGCCCTACGTCAAGACCCTGATCGACGGCCTCAACCGTGACGGAATCCCGATTATCTATTTCGTCAAGGGCGGCGGTGGCATGCTTGAGCTGGTCAAGCAAGCGGGTGCCGACGTGCTCGGCCTCGACTGGCACGTCAACCTGGGCAAGGCGCGCGACATCCTCGGCCCCGATATCGCCGTACAGGGCAATCTCGACCCGACCGTGCTCTACGCACCGAAGGATTACATCGAGAAGGAAGTCCAGCGGATACTCGACGAGAACGCAGACCGGCCCGGTTTCATCTTCAACCTGGGACACGGTATCCTGCCGACGGTGCCGCCGGAGAATGCAATCCACATGGTTGAGTGTGTTCACCGTTTAAGTCAAAAGTAACCAGATTCATCTGAATCAACCATAGAGGCACAGAGGACACGGAGAAAAGCAATTCGGGTTTCTCTGTGCCTCTGTGTCGCTGTGGTAAGGATTGTCCTTATGAGCGCAGATTCCAAACCGACCGCACTGATCCTGCTCAACATGGGCGGCCCCGATTCCCTCGAGGCTGTCGAACCCTTTCTCTACAACCTGTTCTCTGACCGCGAACTGATCCAACTTCCCGCCGGGGCTCTGCTGCAGAAACCGTTCGCCAAGCTGATCTCCCACTTCCGCGCCAAGCGGGTCGTGGAAAACTATCGTACCATCGGCGGGAAATCTCCCCTGCTCGAGTGGACGCAGAAACAGGCGGCCGGTATCGCCGGGCGGCTGGAACATGCCCAACCGTATGTCATCATGCGCTACTGGCACCCCTTTGCCGAAACTGTTCTGCAGGAGATCAAACAGGCCGGAATCGAGCGAGCGGTAGTCCTCTCCATGTATCCGCATTACACCGGAGCCACCACCGGCAGCAGCGTCAACGACTTCAAGCGGGCGGCGGCGAAGATTCATCCGGGACTGGACTATCAGATTATCGAGGAGTGGTATGACTGGCCCGCTTATCTGGATGCGCTGGCCACCCGGATCCGAGAAGGTCTGGCGGAGGGGGCTGAGGATCAAACGTTGAGGATTCTTTTTTCAGCTCATGCTCTGCCGCAGAAGTTTATTGATCGGGGCGATCCCTACCGGAAGCACGTCATGGCCACCGTCGAAGGGGTGATGAAGCGGGTCGGTGACTACCCCTGGGAGGTCGCGTTTCAAAGTCGCAGCGGCCCGGTCAAGTGGATGGAACCGGGCACCGAAGAGATGATTGGCAAGCTGGCCAAAGAGGGCTGCAAATCTCTCCTGATTGTGCCGATCTCCTTCGTCTCTGATCATATCGAAACCCTTGAAGAAATCGACGTGGAGTACCGCGACCTGGCCCTGGAGCATGGCATCAGCAACTTCCGCCGGGCTCCCTCACTCAACGACCACGGGGATTTTCTGCAGGCCCTGGCTGATCTGGTGCAAGAGAAATGCAGCTGAAATCCTGTCGGTTCTGTAACAAGGACTATGATCTGCAGCAGCCTTTTGATGAACCGGCCCAGCAGGCCGGCCTCATTCTGGCCGAGGAGGAATATGGCGATGCCGGAGAGATCTGTGGTGACTGCCTGGCCAGCCGTGGTCGGCTGGCGATGATGTATCGGTCGGATTATTTTGGCGACTAGGACATGTGGCCGTTATCCGCTGACACCAGGGCGGGCAGCCGAGACCTTCTCGAGAATTCAAGACTCAGGTCTCTGCCGCTTTTTAGAAAATTAAGGAAAAGAATGGCCTGCCCGATATTTCGAGCAGGCCATTCTTTTGCCTGTCAGGTTGTTCCTTTTACATCGGATGGTTCAAATAGGGGAAAGCCGTTCTTTAGAGAAAGTTCAATTTTTATGTTAAATTTCACTTGAACTCAAGAAACGTGTTGATGTGAAAAGCCGGGGAACAAATTAGATTCATTGAACCGCCAAGTTAACCCGTACGTGGATTGAGCGCAGATCTGTTTCTCTATCAGAGGTCATGCCCATGCCACCGAAAGATCGTTTCATCCTGTGGATAACCATTCTGGTTGTTCTGGCAGGCTGTGGCACACTGCCTGATGGTCGGCGGTGGGGGGACGGTGTTACTTTGCGCCCCGGCTGGAACCGGGTCGGGGCGGCTGCTCGCGAAGCAGTGCTTGCTCCTCAAACGTGGGCACCGTTAACGGGAGCCGCTCTGTTTCGTCTGACCAACTGGGACCAGGACGTTTCTGATTGGGCGATCGAGCATCATCCGATCTTTGGGTCGAACGCGAACGCAAGAGCGAAGAGCATCACTCTTCACGACACGACTGCAGCTATATGGGGAATTACCGTGCTTGCTGCCCCGGGCGGAAAAGATGTAGGGCCTTGGCTGACAAGTAAGGCCAGAGGAGTCATGGTTCAAGGTGCCGCCATGTTGACTGCCCAGGGAATTACCGAGGGGCTCAAGAGCGCAACCAACAGACCCCGTCCTGACCGGTGGACCAATAATGACAATAGTTTCCCTTCCGGACATGCCACTTCAGCGGCTTCTTTGGCCACATTCGCTTACCACAACCTGGAGACACTTGCTCTTTCAGAGACAGAAAAACTCGCGGCAGGAATCGGCCTCGGTGCCTTGACCGCTGTCAACGGATGGGTGCGCATTGAAGCATTCAAGCATTACCCTTCTGATGTCCTGACGGGTATTGCATTAGGCTATTTTATCAGTGAGTTTTTCAATAATGCCTTTCTTGGTCTTGACGAATACTCCTCCGTTCGTCCGGGCATGGAGTTCTCTTCTGACAATGTGATGGTCGGATTGTCTGGGAATTTTTAGGGCTGGAACTGTCATTTCGGCGAGAGAAACGTGACCACTCCTTAAATATTCTCCGGTATGAAGAATGGCCGAGCTGTCGCTCTATGAATTTGGTTTCAGCGGAATAGTAACGATAAATGTGCTGCCTTGTCGGTGTGATCGCTGGTGTCTTGGACCGAAGCACTGACGTTTCAATAGACAAGGTGGATCTGAGTCAACCTCTTGCTGGAGTTTTTGATAAAAAGGGCGACCGTTAGGGCCGCCCTCGCTGTTTTATGTATCGTGCCTTCTAAGGTATTAACTCCTTAGATTAGTTTGGGTATTGCAAGTCAAGCTCCGTTTGAATCAAATGGAGTAATTGTTTATAGCCGAAAGTCTGCAGCGGTTTGCCATTGACAAAGTAACCGGGGGTTTTCTGCACATTGAGCGCTTTTACATCAGCCATATCCTGCTCAATGATTTTGGCAATGGCGGGATCATTCATATCTTTTTTTAGTCGCTCAATATCGAGTCCCACCTGTGGAAGAAATTGCCATAATTTTTCTGGCTGCCAGTTATGATGGCTGGCCCAGATATTCTGCGATTTAAACATAATATCCAAGGTTTCCCAGTACTTTCCCTGCATTCTGGCGGCTTCGACAATCTTGACGAAATTGTCGGCGCCTTCATGGAAGGGGGCGTAGCGGAGGACCAGTTTAATCTTGCCGGGGTTGGCGTCCATGATCTTCTTGACAAAGGGGGCGAATGCGGCGCAGGTTTCACAGGCCGGGTCCATAAATTCAACCAGGTAGACCTTGGCGTCATCGCTGCCAAGAGTCGGAGAGTGGTCTCTGACGAAAAGCTCAGCGTTTTGTTCTGCCATGAAGCCATATTTTTCAATCTGTTGTTCTTTGTAATAGGAGGTAGCAACGATAAATCCCAGAATTAACAGAACGCATGAAAGTCCAACGAGTACATATTTCATTTGGAGGTTCTCCTCTTCAAGACAAGTAATAGGATGACTATTGTTGAAAATGCGAAAAATGACATCATCGGAATCGATATGAAACCGAACAGCTCAATGTATTTTTCCGTGCATGAAACACCCTGCGAGCAGGGCTGAATGTTCTCCGGGATGACACCGGCATAGAGCAGGGTGTGATAAAGGGCTGTCAATCCACCCGCGATCGAAAGGGGCAGGGCATACTTGACCACGCTTTTGTCAAATGTCGGGAAAAGTCCGGCGGCTAAAATGAAGACCATCGGAAACAGACAGATCCTCTGGTACCAGCACAGGACACAAGGCTCATACTCAAGGACGTAACTGAAAAAGAGGCTTGTCGTCGTCGATACACTGACTAAAAGCCAACCCAGAAAAAGTAGCGTCCAGTTTGTTTTGGCCGCTTGGCCAGATTGAGACATATTTTATAATCCTCCGCATTCAGGAGTTCGTTTGAGATAATGCCACCATATGAGGCTTATCCACGTACGGGAATCCACTGGTAGAAGAACATGGTGATCTCTGCCAGCAGGTTGAACATAAGCATGATACCGACGGCGATGAGCATAACACCTGTGCCTATTTCAATCAGACGGATGTGCTTTCGGAAGCGCTTGAAGGCAGACAGAAACTGATGAAAGAGAAGCCCCGAAAGCAGGAACGGAACACCCAGCCCCAAAGAGTAGACCGAAAGCAGTCCGATTCCCTCGCCAACCTGGCCAGACGAGGCCGCTACCACAAGAATTGACGCGAGAATCGGGCCGATGCAGGGGGTCCAGCCGGCGGCAAAGGCGATGCCCACCAAAACGGTTCCGGCAAAGCCACTCGGTTTTTTTTGCAGGTTGACTCTTTTGTCGCCGAGAAGAACGCCGAAGTGAAACAAGCCGGTCATATGAACGCCGAACAGCAGAATCAGCAGTCCGCCGATCTTCTCAACCCAGTCCAACCCCTCACGCAGAAAGGATTCTAGCTGGCTGGAAGCGATACCGGCAATGGCGCCGAGCAGGATGAAAATGACGGAAAACCCGAAAATAAAGCACAGCGAGTGGAGCAAGACCGTCAGGCGGACCTTGGCATCGGGGTGCTCTTCATCGAGTTGACTGAAAGACAGCCCGGTAATGTAGGTCAGATATGAAGGGATCAGCGGCAACACACACGGCGAAGCAAACGAGAGAATGCCTGCAGTAAACGCAATCCAGTAGGTAATATCAGCAGTTTGTTGCAGCAATTTGACTATCCTTTGATCAGGTTCTTGAGAAATTTAAGAGTGTCAGGACTGGACCAGTCGAGCGGACCAATGATCTTCTCGACGACGGTCCCATCTTTTCCGACAATAAAGGATTCAGGAAATTTGTAGACGCCGTAGAGTTGCTGTACAACGCCCTTGTCGTCATAGAGGATGGGAAAGGTATAGGGAGTCTTCTTCAGGAATTCAGGGACAACAGTGCGACCATTTTGCTCGGTATTGATCGCAAGCATCACGAAATCGCCACCCGCCATGGCTTCATGGAGTCTTTCCATCGATGGCATCTCTTCAATACAGGGTGGGCACCAGGTTGCCCAGAAGTTCACCAGGACAATTTTTCCACGTAAATCCGCCAGAGATATTTGATTGCCTTTCGTGTCCTCAAGTTGGAAGTCAGGGGCCACATCACCTGCAACCACTGCTGTCGTTGAAGGCAGATTGGAATAAATGTAGACAGAAACGCCTGCCACCACGAGTAAAACAATAAGCAAAACCAGACGACTCATATCAAACCCTTCTCTTTTGACTGTTAAAGGACAATTGAATTCAGTACAGTCATCGTCCTTTCCGCTCTGAAATGGAAACGGACTGTGACCTTTATCTGCTTAGCATGAATGAATAAAGAATTGATCTTTGTCAATGCTTTGACTGCAGCGACGCATAGGTGAAATTATTTAATGCAGAAGAACAACGGTGCGCAAGGAGGCCAAAGTCTGTCGAAGTGGTAATTGATGAGAGTGAGGCCGGCTGCTCAGGTCTTCAGCGCTCAAGCGTTTAGCTGTGATGCAGACGGAATTGGGCTTGTCGATATCAGCTGTCGAGACTTTGCTTTTCGGCCGATTCTGATGTGCCGGAGTGGCTGTTGAGTAATACGCAGGCGTATCAAGGCAATCACCAGTGCCGGAGGAAAAAGTAACGCCTGCATTTGAGGTCTGGGCGGGGTGTTGTTCTGTGTCAGTAGCGCAAGGTATCCAACACCTGCCCCCCAGATTGGCTTCCAGGTGAGGGGGGGCTTCCGCATCCTTGCACCAGAAAAATGCATTTCCGGTGCTGGTCATGAGCAGCAGATAAATCAGAACTAAAAGCTGCGCCATCCACTTTGTATGGAGAGAGTTTGTCAACATAACCGTGCTTGGGAACCTAAAGTTTATTCGGTGATTATACTCTTTCGTCATTATCGTCGGTAATATAAAAGAGCGTCAATAGGGTTCTCCCTGGTTTTGCCTCGTGTATTTGCACTCTTAATGAGGAAAAGGGCGATCCGGTCGGCTCGCCCTTTTCCATGCGTGATCTCGTGATACGGTTCTTATGCCCCGCCGTACGAATGCAGGCCGGACAGAACCAGATTGACACCCAGGTAGCAGAAGATCGTGGCGGCAAAGCCGATAATCGACAGCCAAGCTGCGCGGCGGCCAACCCAGCCCCGGGTGAAGCGGGCATGCAGGAAGGCGGCGTAGACGAACCAGACGATCAGGCTCCAGGTCTCCTTCGGGTCCCAACTCCAGTAGGTACCCCAGGCGTAGTTGGCCCAGGCCGCTCCGGTTACGATGCCGAGGGTCAGCAGCGGAAAGCCGATCATGATCGCCTTGTAGTTGATGTCGTCGAGAACCTTGGTACTCGGGAATACACCGAGAATCCCGCCGATCGGTGATTCATCGGCATGCTTTTCCTCCTTGCCGATTTTAATCAGGTACATGATCGAAACCCCGCAGGCGACAGCAAACGCCGCATAGCCGAGGAAGCAGGTAATGACGTGGTAGGTCAGCCAGTTGCTCTGCAGGGCCGGGACCAGCGGATCGATGGCGTTACTGAGCGACAGCTGGGCCCAGATCATGCTGATAAAGGCAAAGGGGAGGACAAAAGCGCCGACCGAAGGCTGTTTGTATTTAAAGTCGATCAGCATATAGACAAGCAGGATAGACCAGGCGAAGAAAACCACCGATTCATACAGGTTGGTCAGCGGCGCCCGGCCGTCGACACCGAGTAACTGGTAGGATTCGTACCAGCGGAGACCAATGGCGATGGTGTTGGCGACAAAGCCTGCTCCGCCAGTCACCCGGGCGATCATCGCGACAGCGTTGCTGCGGGTCGCGACATAGGCAATAAACATGACCATCGAGGCAAAGTAGCCGAAAGTCGTGATGTTGAAAAACAGAGAACTCGTCATAATATTTACTCCTCAGGCTCAGGCTTTGTTTTCGATGGTTTGCGCCAGGTCTTTCTTCATCTCGTCGAAGGCCATAGAGAAAGCAGGCTGATTTCGATGGGCGCTGGCGGCAACACGGACGCGGGTTTTGCCGTTCTGTTCATCAAGACAGATCCAGATCCGTCGATGTGAAAAGAAGAAGGCGCCGCAGGACCCGAAAACCATCATGAAACAGCCGACCCAGACCACCCAGACGCCGGGATCTTTGGCCACTGACAGGCCGGTATACATCGGCGGTTCGTCATAGCCGGCCAGGGTGAAGCTGAAAATGCCAGCCCTTTTTTCGTCAAACTGAGGGAACTGTTGCAGAACGATGAACGGCGCCCCCTGCTGGCCGTTGGGGGTGTTGACACGCAACTGGGCTGCCGGGCCAAAGCGATCGTAGTTAGGTGCGTAGTCGGTGACCGCGAACGCATAACCACCCGGAAGGGGGGTGTTTTGCCCCTGGACAACGCGAAGGTTCAGTACTTCTCCGCTTTCCCTGACCTTGACCTGAACCTTGAATGAGGCGTTTCCGGCCGGGCCATAACTGGACTGGTAGAATGTAATTCCCTTGTAGGTCAGTGGGTCGTTGACTTCGATGGTCTTCTTGATGACTTCCTGGCCGTTGTCGATCACCACCAGATCACTGGTATAGTCCTTCGGTCGCTGAGTCCCGTCGTAATAGGTCACGGTGAAATCGTCGCAACGCACTTCAAAGCCAAGATCCATTGGCGTCTGGGAGCCGCGCGGCCAGACCTGGGCGGTGCTGGTCCCTTCGGCGATGTTGACATAGGCCTTGTAACCCCAGACCGTGCCCATGATCGCACCCAGCATGATGACCAGAATCGACAGGTGGGTGATATAGGCGCCAAAGCGGGAGTAGATCCCTTTCTGCGCAAACAGGTGCAGTTTGCCGTCATCTTCGGTCAGGGTCGGTTTGGTGAAGGCTTTTTCCAAGGTCCCGGCAAGCCGTTGTGCGAGCTGCTGGGGCTCTTCCTTGCTGGAAAATTCTGCCCGGTTGACAGAGTTTTTCA
This sequence comes from Desulfuromonas sp., assembly GCA_002869695.1. Lineage (GTDB taxonomy): Bacteria > Desulfobacterota > Desulfuromonadia > Desulfuromonadales > Geopsychrobacteraceae > BM509. The sequence goes on from PKUD01000004.1 coordinate 45,817, forward strand.
GGGTCCCTTCACCGGCGATCAGGGCTGGCGAGGTGACGAATTTCCATGCCCGGGGAAAGTTCTTGATCGAGCAGCAAATCAGGTTTGCGCTGAACAGGGCCAGGATGCCGACAAACCACCAGGAATGGTACATGTCGGTAAACTGAAGCTTGACGAACAGTTCATAGTTCGACTGACCGTATTCGCGAATATACTCCTCGGGTGACGCATTCTGCTGCAGTACCGTGCCGATAATCGAAGTGATCGCCAGCAGCAGCAGGGTAATGATTGTCAATTTCAGGGAGCAGAAAAAATCCCAAGTCCGGTCGATTATATTACGTTGATTATGTGCCAAAACAAAGTCTCCTGAATCAATCTCCGTCATTCCCTTTATCATCAAAGGTGACGGATTCGGTAATCATAGCCGGCAGTCCGGCCAGGGTCAATGCGTGATCACCGGATCTCAATTCATCAGGACAGTGCTTCTGACACCAAGCATAGTTTGCGAGGGGGTGGTCGGCGGTTGCCAGCTCGCCAGAAGAACCGGCGCCGGCAGAGATTTCAGGTGCAGGGGCTGGCCGCTACGGAAACCGGGCAGCGGCAGGCGCAAGCCACTTAGCAGCGGGTCCGGTATGTCTACATGGCTGCTGTATTCAGGACCGCCCAGAGAACGATTGGGAGCCTGACTTTGGTGACAGGAGCGGTCTGGACAGCTGGTCGCCTGAACCGGTTCAGAAAAGATCAGGTGGCAGTCGGTAACGTGAGCCGGGCTAACGTCGTGGGTTACAGCAGTACGCCTTGACGCATCTTCTTCGATGCAGTTATAGGCACACTGCAGGACTCCACTGGATAGCACCAGAAATCCCAGAACCCCGAGTACGCAGATATTGGTAAGTATCGAACGGTCAGACAACGTGTTGAAACTCCTGAATTCCCCCCGGTTCGCTAAGACCGCGAACTATAACCTGAGCGGATCACTATTGCAAGAGTAATGCTTGTTTAACGGCTTAAAAAGAGGCTATGAAACAATGGCATAGTGTCCTTTTGCACAGTTTTAGAGTCCGGTCTCCTGAAGTTTTTGCAGCAGTTCCTGCTGTTCCTTTTCGAGCTTTTTGGGAACCTCGACGTCAATTACGGCATACAGGTCACCGGCGGTTTTTTTGCTGGTCGCAGGGACGCCGAAGCCGCGCAGCCGGATTTTCTGCCCGGGCTGCATGCCGGCCGGGACTTTGACGCGTTTCGGTTGATCCAGAGTGGGTACCTCGACACTGGTTCCGAGGCAAATTCTACTGAAAGGGATGGCGATGTGGACCAGCAGATCGTTACCCTCTCGGCTGAAAATCGGGTCGCTGTCAACTTCAATCTGCAGGATCAGGTCACCCGCTTTACCGCCGGTCGGGCTCGGCCCTCCTTTGCCGGCAACGCGCAGTTTGGAACCGGACTCGATGCCTGCCGGGATGCGGACTTTCAATTGCTCGGAGCGTCCTTCATGGCGGTAGTCAATACGGCGTTCGCCGCCGGTGACCGCCAGGCGGAAGGGGATGTGGATCTGCATTGAGTAATCCTGGCCTCTGAGTGACTGCTGGCGGAATCCGGCGTGACCGTTAAAACTGCTGCGCCCGCCACGGCCACCGAAGAGTTGACTGAACAGGTCTTCGCCGCCGAAACTACCAAACAGGTCGCCGAAATCGACATTGCGGAAAATATCTTCCTGGCTGTAGCGTTGATGGAAACCGGAGTCACCGAAGTGGTCATAGTTGGAGCGCTTTTCCTTATCCGAGAGAACCGCATAGGCTTCAGATATTTTCTTGAACTTCTCCTCGGCCTGCTTGTCGCCGGGGTTGCGGTCCGGGTGATATTTTTGTGCCAGCTTGCGGTAGGCTTTTTTAATCGTATTGGCGTCGGCGTCACGGGCCACGCCCAGGATTGCATAATAATCTTTTGCCATCTGGTCGGCGCTCCTTGAGGAAAAATTTAAACTTACACTATAGAAACGGTTACAGGTTGGGTCAATACTTCACTTGCATCTTGTGGCGGCGAGTGGAGCCCAGTTGCAAAGGAAAATCAGAATCGCCTCCCTTGACCGTTGCTGGGATTGTCGGTACTATTGATATTCGACAGAAAAACATAGTAATTCCAATATGTTTAGGAGCATATATGACACGGATTGTGGTTATCGGCGCGGGAATTTCGGGGCTTGCCACTGCCTACGCCATTGAATATCTGGCCGGCCACGCCGGGCTTGAGGTCGAGACGCAGGTGCTGGAAAAACTCGATCGGACCGGCGGCAAGATCCATTCAATCAAGGACCAGGGCTATATCTGCGAATGGGGGCCGAACGGTTTTCTCGACAACAAGCCGATGACCCTGGAACTGTGTGACCGATTGGATATCGCCGGACAGTTGCTGCGGTCTGATGACAATGCCCGCAAGCGATTCATCTATTCAGAGAAGATGCTGCATCGTCTGCCGGAAAATGGCCCGTCTTTTCTTAAGTCACCCCTGATTAGCTGGTCTGGAAAACTGCGGCTCGCCAGTGAAATGCTGATTCCGAAACGCCGGGACGGGGTTGACGAAACCCTGGCTGATTTCGGTCGCCGCAGACTTGGTGCTGAGGCCCTCAACAAGCTGATCGCGCCGATGGTCTCGGGGATCTTTGCCGGCGATCCGGAAACCATGAGTCTGAAGAGCTGTTTCCCGAAAATTCACAGTCTAGAGCAGGAGTACGGCGGCCTGATTAAAGCAATGCTCCGGCTGGCGAAAAAGAAACGGGCCGAGGTGAAAGAAGGCAAAGTTGTCGCCAGCGCTGCCGGTCCCGGCGGTATCCTGACCTCTTTCAATGAGGGGATTCAGGAGTTGAGCGACGGGACTGCAAAAGCACTTGCCGGTGAATTGCGAACCGAAGCCGGAGTGGCAAAAATCGAGAAAAAAGAGGGAGGCTATCTGCTCCTCCTTGAAGATGGTAGCCAACTCGATGCCGAGCTGGTGGTCGGCGCCGCCCCTGCCTACGCTGCGGCGAATATGCTCAACGAACTGGACAACGCTGCGGCGGAACTGCTGCACGGCATCCCCTACGCAACCATGAACGTTGTCTGCTTCGGTTACCAGCAGGACAAGATCGCCCGTGATCTCAATGGCTTCGGCTATCTGAACGCCAAGGCCGAAGGCTGTAATACCCTCGGAACTCTGTGGGATTCGAGCATCTTCCCCAACCGTGCTCCAGAAGGGCATGTGTTGCTTCGTTCGATGATGGGCGGTGGAACCAACCCGGGCGCGATCGATCTCTCCGAGGACGAAGTCAAGGCCAGAACCATGGCGGATCTGAAACAGATCATGGGGATCGAGGCGGAGCCCGATTTTGTAAGGATTTTCCGCCATCGCAAGGCGATCCCCCAGTATGTCGTCGGCCATAGCCAGCGCCTGCAGCAACTTGATGAAAGGATGGCCCAATACCCCGGGCTGTTCCTCACCGGCAACGCCTTCGGCGGAGTCGGTCTGAATGACTGCGTCAATTCGTCAAATCTGGTGGCCGAAAAGGTGATCGAACTTCTTAAAGCGCGCTAGCTAGCTGATGCGCAATCTTCGGATCGTTCGTTGTGACGTTCCGATGGGTAATGTCTGGTTGCCTGTTTCTGAAGTACCGGCGACTGACAGAAAAAAAGCGGCCTGCTCGTAATTTCGAGCTGGCCGCTTTTTTCTGTTGTGATCTGAGGGACGGGACAAGGTGCCGCTAGATCGAGGTCTCCACGGATCGCAAACTGGCGGCGGTGTCTAATCTTCTACCATTGAAATATCGAACTCTACCACAGAAGATAAATTCATGAGATTTCTTGCCAGTTTTTCAATATTCTCCTCATCCATGGTGCGTGCGGTCATTCGATAATTCAACTGATTCTTTTCCGCATTGAACTTATAGCTGATATTGGCGGCAGAAAATCCATTCTGAGAGAGCAGTGCCCTGATTTCCGACTCGGACAGATACTTCTCACGACTGAAGACCACCGTGTGGTGTGCGAAGATCTGGGTGGGCATCTTGACTTCGATCTTCCTGAAGACCGTTAAGGTTAAAAGGGTCAGAATCGATGCAATGATCAGCGCACTGTAAAGGCCAACTCCAGCAAGAATGCCGATTGCTGCGGTAATCCAGATGGACGCCGCGGTGGTCAACCCTCTCACGTTAAGCCCGCTTTTCATGATAACGCCGGCACCCAGAAAACCGATGCCGGTCATGATTCCCTGGGCCATCCGGGTCGGATCGATTCTGACAACCTCAAGGGCCGTTGCACCGAACCATTGATCCTGGTACATCGTGACAAGCATCAGCAGACTTGACGCAATGCAAACCAGGGTATGCGTTCTGAATCCGGCAGGTCGGCCGTGATAGCTCCGTTCCAGACCGATCAGACCTCCAGCGACCATTGCCATTACCAGGTGCAGGAGAATTGTGAACCACTCCGTGTTGGTGGCATAAGTCAACGCCAACATACCTTCAAGCTCCGTTGATGAGTAACTTCCTCTTCCTTCGCCCGATCTCTTTTTGCCATAGAGATCGTGTCGACCTCGAGTCTTGGTCCTTAATAAATAAGGAGACTTTCCCTCAGGCTGTCTGCTGATAACTTTTATACGATCTGAATAGCCGGCGGGAAAAGCAGCAGCAGAATAATGCCCCTGAGGGCGATCAAAGAATGCGGCTTAACTGCTATGCCCATGATCAAGGACTGGGCAAACCGCTTTTCGGCGATCGGTCCAAAAATAAAACCAGGGGTCAGGGTCCCCAGGGAAAACTCTCAATATCCATCTTTCGGGAATCAGCTCAGCTGTCAGTACAAGATGCTAGCGACATAATCCCGCAGATATGCCAAGTTTTTATTGGTCCCGCGTGGCCCTCCCAACCCAATTACACTAGCTTAAGTATTATACCATGTTCATTTTGTCGGCAGCATCCTGACAGCAGGGCAGATGCCGCTAAGCTGTTGTCTCTGTGCAGAGAGTGAGCAGAAATGGCCCCTATTTTTTAGCGCGCTGATATTGAGCAGGCCAAGGGATAACAACCTGCAATTCATCGGCCGCATGAAGCGGCCAGTAGGGGTTACGCAAAAGCTCGCGCGCCAGAAAAACCACGTCCGCTTGACCGTTCGATATGATCTGTTCGGCCTGCACCGGAGAGGTGATCAGGCCGACGGCCCCGGTCGCTATTCCGGTGGCCTCTTTGATTTTTGTCGCAAAAGGAACTTGGAAACCTGGTCCTGCAGGGATAGCGGCATCGGCAACGAGTCCGCCGGACGAACAATCGATCAGATCGATGCCGAGCAGTTCCAGTTCTTTGCAAAGACATACGGACTGGTCTAGGTCCCAGCCTCCATCCTTCCAGTCAGTTGCTGAGATCCGCACCATAACCGGAAGTTGGTCCGGCCAGATTCTACGAACCCGCTCTGCAACCTGCAGCGGTAAGCGCAGGCGATTTTCAAGCTTGCCGCCAAACTGATCATCACGTTTATTGCTGAGCGGCGAAAGAAACTGGTGCAGCAGGTAGCCATGCGCCATATGGACTTCAATAACCTTAAAACCGGCTTTGCGGGCACGCACGGTTGCCTGCTCAAAGGCGTAGCAGATTTCTTCGACGTCGATAGTTGTCAATGCATGGGGGACCGGACTCTCGTCGGAGAACGCAACTGCACTAGGTGCAACTGGCTGCCATCCTCCTGCATCCGGTGGAAGACTTTTCCCCCCTAGCCAGGGCGGCTCTGTTGAAGATTTACGTCCGGCATGACCCAACTGGATGGCGGGGACAGCCCCTTGACTGCTGATGAAATCAGCGATCGGGGTAAAGGCTTCGGCCTGGGTATCATTCCACAACCCGCAATCACTTGGACTGATTCGCCCTTCGGGGCAGACCGCCGTAGCTTCGACCATCACAAGCCCGGCACCTCCTACGGCACGGCTGCCAAGATGGACCATATGCCACTGCTCCGGGACGCCGTCCACGCAGGTGTATTGACACATCGGTGAAACGAAAATGCGATTGCGTATCTCCAGTGACCGCATCTTGATCGTTGAAAACAGTCTACTCATATGGTCCTCGCAGCTTACAGGTGCAGTTTTGTCCGTTATTCAGGACGGTCGGAATTGTCGATTCCACTCTGTCTGCTGCTCGCCTATGGATGACTCCATGTGGCTGCAGTCTTTTCAGGAAAAAGCTATCCGTCTGGGTTTTCGACGGCTTGTGATGTCCATTGAAAAGTTTAAACAGATATTCAGGGGAGTCAAACAATTTAGCACGGATGCTGCTCCAACGCACTGACCCTGCGCCACCCCTGAAGAGCTCTCCAGAGCGGGAATGGGTGACCCGGAATCCGGATTGCCTGTTTGTCGGACGGTCATGTGTGCTTTAAGTGTCGAAGTGACGCAATAGATGACCCGGTTGACTTGAATCCTGAACCTCTTCGGGTAAACTTTTCATTAAAGTAGCAAGATTTCCTTCTCCTCTGTCCAGCTTGCGCAGCAGCAGGCTGGACTTTTCTTTTCAGGGGGAAGGCGCCAGTGGGGGTAGTCCTCCACAATATGTTTTGAAAAAAACTGTCTGTCTGTTATTTTGATAAATAGTTTACGGCTTACGGTCGATTGCTTTTTTGCCAAGTCTTGATTTTGATCGGGGGAGGGAAAATGGCCATCAGTTCAGACGTACCAATCTATCCTATCAGTGTGGCCGCCAGGCTACTGGATGTCCACCCCCGGACCCTGCGTATCTATGAGGATGAAGGTTTGATCACTCCGGAACGGAAGGGTCAGAAACGCTTCTTCTCTCAAGATGACATCGATTGGCTCCAGTGTTTACGTGACTTGATCCACAAAGAAGGCCTCAGTATTCCCGCAATCAAGAGGTTGCTTGCCCTGACCCCCTGCTGGGAGATTAAGGAATGCGCCGCAGAGATTCGGGATGCCTGTACTGCGTTCGTTGATCGGACAACCCCCTGCTGGGAGCAGACCAACATCGCCTGCGCCCAAAC
>PKUD01000005.1 GCA_002869695.1 Desulfuromonas sp.
AGCGGGTGAAAAACAACATGTGGAGGTGTCTATGAATACGATTGTCAAGCAGGTACTCGAGACAAAGGGACATCAGGTTTGGAGCATTACCTCGAACAAGACCGTCTATGATGCGCTGGAAATGATGGCAGCCAAGGAAACCGGCTCCCTGCTGGTCGTAGATGACGGCAAGCTGGTGGGAATCCTTTCCGAGCGCGATTACGCCCGAAAAGTGGTCCTCAAAGGGTTCTCTTCACTGAAGATCATGGTACGGGACATCATGACCACCAAGGTTCCCTACGTCACCCCGGAAAATACCGTTGAAGAATGCATGGCCCTGATGACCGAAAGTCACTGCCGACATCTCCCGGTCATTGAAGACGAGCAGCTGATCGGCGTCGTTTCCATCGGCGACCTGGTCAAGGCGACCATCTCCCAGCAGAAATTCCATATTCACCAGCTGGAAAATTACATCACCGGCGATTTTACCAGCTGATGAGCCAAAACTCTCCGTAGCCAGGAGAGCCGTAACTGCGCAGCGGTTCCGGCTCTCTTTTAAACCAAGCCTGGTCAGAAGGCAGAGTCGATGTCATGACAGATGCCCGGGTGCAGCACACAATTATCAAGAAAGAGATGGGGATCACCCATCGGGAGTTTTACGCCAAGCTTCCAGTACTGCTCGGTGACACTCCATATCATCGCGCCGAACAAAGCATCAGGTTCGAGCGCAACGGGAAAGCGATCGAAATCACCCTCGAAGCGGAAGGGTTTCGTGAGATCAGTCGCTCAATACGCCTGCCGGTCACGCCTGTCAGAATCTGCTTCTTCGACTCCAGCAAAGCGGAAATCAACAGCTTCATCGAGCACTTCAATCTGAGTTTTTTGAAGGGTGGTGGATAAATCGCGTTCCACTCAGCCCCACAACCCGTCCAGCGTGTAAGGGGATCCTTCACCCGTCCAGAACTCTCCATTCACATAGCGGAAATTGACATCCAGCTTAGCCAGTTCGCTCATATCTTCCGCCGTCAGGGTCAGCTCGGCCGCCGCCAGGTTTTCCCTAAGCCGGGTCGGGTTGACCGACTTCGGGATCACCGCGATACCCCGTTCGACCGGCCAGCGGAGCAGGACCTGCGCGGGACTATAGCCGTGGGCCCTGGCAATAGCGTTCACCGTTTCATTCTCCAGCAGACTGAGTTCATCAGATTTTTTCATAGTAGCCGGTCGGTCACCGGAACCGAGTGGCGAATATGCGGTCAGCTGGATGTTGTGTTGACGGCAATGGGCGACCAGCTGCTCCTGCGCTAAAAACGGATGCAGTTCGACCTGGTTCATCTCCGGGAGAATCGATGCGTCACGACTGATCGTTGCAAGGTTTTGAATATTGAAGTTGGACACACCGATATGCCGGGTCAGCCCCTGCGCGACACAGGCTTCCATGCCCGCCCAGGTCTCGCTGAGCGGCACCTCCTCCAGGCTGAAGAAGTCACCCCCCGTCACTGGGAAAAGCGCCCGGGTCGCGACCGGCCAGTGAACCAGGTAGAGATCGAGATAGTCAAGGCGAAGGTCGGCCAGGGTTTTCTTCAGTGCTGCGGGGACTTGCTCTTTGCCATGGGCGGAATTCCAAAGCTTGGAAGTGATCCACAGCTCCTCGCGACGGATCTCTCCCGAGCGGATCAACTCCTCGAGCACGATGCCGATTTCCGCTTCGTTACCATAGATCGCCGCGCAATCGATATGCCGGTATCCGATCCGGATCGCCTCGCGCACGGCATCACCGACATCGCCCGGTTTGCTCTTCCAGGTGCCGAGTCCGAGGATCGGCATCTGGTCATGGTTCGCAAATGTGAGTGTTTGCATGTAAATACTCCCTGTTTTGGCAGATGTGAATGTGTAGTGTAACAGGACTCAAGCCTGGCTGAGAGCCCGGCAGATAAAGAACACAGCTAAACCAGGAGATCGGCTTCGTCCGGGTTCGGGTTGTCATGCTCCGGGACCTGTCGATACCGGTAAACGGTATCAGCAACCTGCAGGCGGCGCAACACCGCCACCTTTTTGCGATGATCGGACAGCTTGAAAAAAAGCACGGAAAAGACTTCCCAGATCGACACCCAGGCGCCAATGATCAACCCTTCGACAAGCAGTTCCGAGTAGGCCAGTCCTGAGAAGAAGTTCTCGAGAAGCGATGCCGAAATCAGCAGAACAGCGCCGATCACAAGATATTTGATCACCTTTGAAAAATAATTACGGTATTGGTTTTCTTCCCGGCGGATGCGATAGGTAAAGAAATTGCGAAACCCCTGGGTCGCGCGCTTCTCTCTGTTCTCATCGTAGACCCTTGCAGGCAAATTGACGGCGATCACCACCGGGTAGCGGGCCGGGATCTCGTCACAGCAGGCCATCAGGTAATCGAGAAGTTCGCCATCCAGGTCACGATTGCGTTGCGGGGAAAAATCCCAGGCACTATACAGTTCACGATAAAAATCCAGATCGATGTCGATATAAAAAGTCTTTTTTGCCTCGTCAAAGCGATAGATTGTCCGTGGATCAAATTTAGCTTCGCCCATCTCGTTGATAACTCCGGTTATGGTGATAAGTCGTCCGCCTCATGGAAAAAAACAGCAATTAGGCGGCTGATTGCCCCGCCACTGCTTTCGTTGGACGGCTTATGATTATAACGGATAGATGGAGGAAAAGGCGGCGCAAAAGTGAGCGATAAGTCGCTCGGCCAGCCTTTTATCAGGCGGGAAACATATGCCATGACGATAGTGTCTCTGCCGCTCTTGGCCTGGCCCGCAGAACAAATTGCCCCGGGCACCTTGCCCCCGGAGTCAGACCAGTGCGACAATTAGCCCATGAAAACAGATTTAACCACGTCGCTGGCGGCGTCATCCCTCTCTACGCTGAATTTCGACAACCGCTTTGTTGCCGAGCTACCCGCCGATACGGATCTTCGCAACCAGGTGCGCCAGGTCCACCGCGCCTGTTACTCCCGTGTACAGCCGACGCCGGTAGCCGCGCCGCAGCTGGTCGCCTGTTCCGCAGAGGTTGCCGAACTGCTCGACCTGCAGCCGGCAGATTGCGCAACCGAGGAATTCGTAGAAACTTTTGTCGGCAACCGGCTGCTGCCCGGCATGGATCCCTACGCCACCTGTTACGGCGGGCACCAGTTCGGCCACTGGGCCGGGCAACTGGGGGACGGACGGGCGATCAACCTCGGTGAGGTCGTCAACCGGCGGGGTCAGCGCTGGGCGCTGCAGCTCAAAGGAGCTGGACCCACTCCCTATTCCCGCCACGCCGACGGTCTGGCGGTGCTGCGGTCCTCGGTCCGTGAATTCCTCTGCAGTGAGGCGATGCACCATCTCGGGGTGCCGACCACCCGCGCCCTGAGCCTGCTGCTGACCGGCGAACTGGTCACCCGCGACATGTTCTACGATGGCCACCCCAGACAGGAACCGGGCGCCGTGGTTTGCCGGGTATCCCCCTCCTTCACCCGTTTCGGCAGTTTTCAGATCTTTTCCTCGCGGGATGAGCTCGAGCAACTCCGGCAGCTGGTCAACTTCACCATCCGCACCGATTTCCCGCACCTGGATGCCCCCTCACCTGCCGTTTATCTGCAGTGGTTCGAAGAGATCTGCCGACGCACCGCCGGGATGATCGTCCACTGGATGCGGGTCGGCTTTGTCCACGGCGTTATGAACACTGACAACATGTCGATTCTCGGCCTGACCATCGACTACGGCCCCTATGGCTGGCTGGAAGACTACAACCCCGACTGGACCCCCAACACCACCGATGCCCAACGGGGTCGCTACCGATTCGGCCACCAGCCGCAGATCGCCTTGTGGAACCTGGCCCAGCTGGCCAACGCCATCTACCCGCTGATCGGGCAGGTCGAGCCATTGGAAGCGGCTCTGCAGGTTTACGGTGATTGTTACCGACAGGGCTGGCAGGAGATGATGGCTCAGAAACTGGGACTGGAAGGGTTCGAACCGGCTACTGACAAGCTGTTGACGGACGAACTGGAAAAAGTGCTGACTCTGGTGGAAACCGACATGACGATCTTCTACCGCAAGTTGGCTGATCTGTCACCCGAGATTGATCAGGACGATGACAGCCTGCTGACCCCGCTGCTCGACGCCTACTACCGGGCGGAGGAGCTGACTCCAGAGCATAAGGCCCGCATCGGCGGTTGGCTGCGCAGTTACCTGCTGCGGGTTGCCGGGAGCGGCATAGACCACGCGGCAAGACGCCGGCAGATGAACGCTGTCAATCCCAAGTACGTGCTGCGTAATTACCTGGCGCAACTGACCATCGATAAGGCGGAGACGGGTGATTTCGCACTGGTCAATGAACTGCTCGAGGTGATGCGCCAGCCCTATGCGGAACAGCCGGGGAAAGAGGAATTCGCCCGCAAGCGCCCAGAATGGGCGCGACACCGGGCGGGCTGTTCGATGCTCTCCTGCAGTTCCTAGCCAGCGCGCCCCCTGACGGTTCTTCTCACCAGGGGACCGGCATTCCCATTCTTTGCAGTTTCACTTTAAACTCTCCGGCCTCCCGTGATTCCTTGACGGTAGCCTGCTGTTCATGCAGCCACTTCTTCTCGTAGAGAAACTGTACGGCCTCCTCGGTTCTGCCCTGGGCAAGCAGGGCGAGAAGCCTTGTTTCGATGTCTGACAGGGAGAGGCCATTGAGGCGATAGTCGAGAAATGCCTCCCAGGTGAGCGGAACCCACTTGCTGACAATTTCCCGGCCGATCAGCTGTGCGTACTCGCGGATTTCGTATTGCGCGTGTGAATCCATACGCAGCGCGAGAAAATGCAGCAGGTTGTGCAGGTCGATTTTCCAGTAGGCTTCGGTGTAGGTTGACAGGGGCAGATCCTTGCGCGCCTGTTCCCGGGCCACGCCGGCATCGAGGCGGTCGTGGTAAAGAGCTTTGCTGGCCTGATGAAACTCGGCTTCGCTCTGGCTGAGTCTTGCTCCGAGTTCGGAACTGATTGCTGCACCGCTCCCCTGTTTGTTGATATCCGATTGCGCACGCCATTCATCCGGCCGGGTTGTACGGCAGGCATCCACCGCTACAGAATAACGCGTCGAGTACTCGTTGACGCTGGCCGTGCGGTGTCTGATCCATTGCCGCCAGCAGTCCATCGGCACGCGCACGTGCAGTTTCAATTCACACATCTCAAAAGGGGTGGTGTGGCGGTTGCGCAGCAGGTAGCGGATCAGACCCCGGTCCTCGCTGACCTTCTTGGTTCCGGCACCGTAGGAGACCCGCGCCGCCTGAACGATGGATTCATCAGTACCCATGTAATCGATGACCCGGATGAAACCGTCATCCAGGGCAGGGATGGTCACGCCAAGAATATCGTCAAGATCACCGTTATGTGGACGGCTGAGAACAGACTGATGATTTTCCATAAGGTGCTCCTTGGTTATTTTGGGTATAGTATAAGTAACTTCGCTTGATTTTCGGCGCAACCTTCGGCGCTTTTCCCTCTTGCCGGTGCAGTTCTCCCCATCGTACATCGAACCGGCACGACTGGCGACCGTTAAAGCGGAAGAAGGTTATTTTGCAGCGGTGATCAGCGACTGAACGGGGGGACTCCCCGGCAGCTGTTGCACCAGCCAGACGGTTCAGATCGAAGCCGTCCCCGAGCGAAAAAAACTCCTTCACCACGATCCTGTTTCGCTATATAATAAATAAAACACTGTCTCATATCCTACACAGGAGATCATACTAAAATGCCAGATAGTCAGCCTATACAATACTTTAAGCTGTTTTATGAAACAGCTCAGACCATCCTCTCTTCCATGTCCCTGCAGAGTACCCTCGATACCCTGGTCGAGCGCTCGGCCGCAGCTCTGCGGGTCAAGGGTGGCAGCCTGCGGCTGGTTGACGAACAGACCCATCAACTGGAGCAGGTCGCGTCCTGCGGTTTGAGCACGGAATACCTCAACAAAGGAACCCTGAGCAGCGACCTCAGTGTGCCGGCGGTGCTGTCCGGCGAAGTGGTCTGTATTCAGGACGCCTATGACGATCCACGCATCCAGTACCGTGATGAGCTGCGCCGCGAAGGGATCAACACCATGCTCTCACTGCCGCTTGAAGCGTCGGGCAAGGCGATCGGCGTCCTGCGTCTCTACAGCGCCGAGCGGCGCGAGTTCAGTGCCGAAGAGGTCGAACTGGTGGCTGCGATGGCCGAACTCGGCGGGCTGGCCATCGCCAATGCCAGGCTCTATGAGACCGAAGGGATCAAACTCTCGACGCTGCTGCAGAATGTAGGTCTCGAACTGGCGGGGCCTCCGGCCGACATTGAGCAACAGGTCTGTGTCTTTGCCGCGGATCCGGCCAATGCGAACCTCAGCCTCGAATATTTCCGTGCCCTGCACGAAATTACCCGGGCAATTCTCTCAACCCTCGATTCGCGCGAGGTGATGGAGCTGATCGTTGAGCGTGTCACGACGCTGATGAGTGCCAAGGCAGCCGCCCTGCGACTGATCAACGAATCAACCAACGAACTCGAACTGCTTGCCGCCAAGGGTCTCAGCGACCGGTTCCTCAACAAAGGAACGCCGCACGCCGACAAGAGCATCCAGGAAACTCTCAAGGGAATCCCTGTGCTGATCGACGACACCAGCACCGACCCGCGCCTCGAGTACCCGACGCAGACCGTCGCAGAGGGGATTGCCTCGATCCTCTCCCTGCCGATCATCGCCCAACACCGGGAGATTGGCGTCCTGCGGGTCTATTCGGCGCACAAGCGGGCTTACAGCCAGGAGGACGTCACCTTCCTCTCCGCAGTCGCCGAAATCGCCGGGATCGTCATTATGAACGCCAAGCTCTACGAAAAGACCCGCTACGACCTGTCGTTCTGGGAGACGACGCTGGGTTATCTGGAGGGAAAGAAGGACTGAACTCAGGGAACAATCATGACCCTTGAACCGGCTGCTTTCTGTGGCCGGTTTTTTTAACGGTGGCGTCCCGGGCAACCGATCACTCTCCCTGTCGGTACGGCGAGCGGAAGAGTGCTACAATTCAAAACAGGACCTACTGGAGGTGACGATGTCAAAGGGTGAGCGTGATGTCGCGATTCCGAATCGGGAGGAATTGCAGACTATCTATGAGTTGCTGCGACCTGCCTATGATGAAGCGCTGGCGGAGACTTACCACGCGGTCCGGTCTCTGCTGGAGAGCCACGGCTACACGCCGACCATTAAATACCGGGTCAAACGGTTCAATAATTATTACGGCAAGCTGAAGAAAGTGCTCAAGGGGCAAAAGGAGAGTACCGCCAGCCAGATCACCGATCTGCTCGGACTGAGAATCATCTGCCCTTTCCTCGAAGACCTGGAGATCATCGAAGGGCTGCTCACCGAGCATTTTCCAATCGTCGAAGCGGAAAGAAAGGGCGAACGGAATTCCTTCCGGGAGTTCAGCTATGACTCTGTCCATTTGTTGCTCAGTTTGAGTTCTGCGGCCATTGCAGAACCGATTCCCCATTGCGGAGCAGTCTGCGAAATTCAGTTGCGCACCATTTTGCAGGATGCCTGGGCCGAGGTAGAGCACGAGCTGGTCTACAAATCGGATATCGTCCTGCCCAACGAATCGATCAAGAGAAAACTGGCTTCGCTCAACGCCACCCTGACCCTGTCAGACTTGATTTTTCAGGAAATTCGCGACTACCAGAAAGAAATCAGACACCATGGCCGTAAACGGCGTGAGAGCATCGAAGAGATTCTCCGCGTTCAGGACCTGATCACCCCTCCTGCCCAGCAACAGATGGAGCCACCATCGACCATGCAGGTCGGGCCTATTTCATACGCACTGGCGAATGAACTGGAAAAGATCATGCTTTCAGCGCTGAATGCCCACAGCCATAATGATCTGGAGACCGCGGTACAGCTCTACGGCCGGTTGCTGGAGATGGATCTGGAAAGGCCAATCCGGGCAATGGTGTACAACCACCGCGGCATGGCGTATTTCTCCCTTGGGGACCTGAACCTGGCGAGCAACGATTTTTCCCGATCGATTGAATATGACCGTGAGAACTTCAGAGGCTGGGCCAACCGGGGACTGGTCAACCGTATGTTACGGAAATTCGATGCGTCTCTCGATGATTACAATCGAGCCCTGGATATTGACGCCGCCAACTACGAAGGCTATTTCGGCCGGGCACAGACCTTTTACGACCTGCAGCTATTCGCCAAAGCGCTTGCCGACTGTGAAAAAACCCTGGAACTCCAGCCGGATTATTCTCCGGCCCAGAAGCTGGGCGAGCTGATTCACCGGGTTCTCTTCGCCTTCAACAAAAAGGCCAAACCGGCAAATGAATGAACCGACATAAATTCAGGGCGGTTCACCGCCGAGAACAACCGCGATGACCTGTCTCTGTGGGTAAGACGCTCGGCGCTCTGGAGGGGAAAAAGCCTGAAGGCAAGACGCCCCAGGACCCACAAGCCGGGAGTTGACAGCCAACCCGGCTTGTGGGCCTATGTAGTACCGGCGAACAGGCGAGCAAAGGAGGGATCGGTTCAATATTTTTTGATGTAAGTCTTCAGTTCCCAGTCGGTGACTGCGGTCCGATATGAATCCCACTCACGGGTCTTTCCTTCCAGGTATTTCTCGAAAATGTGCTCGCCCAGAGTCTCCTTTGCCAACGGATTTTCTTCAAGGGAGACAAGAGCCTCCTCGAGGCTGCCGGGCAGACTGTCAATCCCGGCTGATTCCTTTTCGGCAAGGGTCATTTTAAATATATCCACATTCACCGCTGCCGGCACTGCGAGCTTTTTCTTGATCCCGTCGAGACCCGAATTCAGCATCATGGCAAGCGCCAGATAAGGGTTGCAGGCCGGGTCCGGGCAGCGCACCTCGGCGCGGGTGCTGAGACCCCGCGAGGCAGGAATGCGGACCAGCGCAGAACGGTTAGAGGCCGACCAGGCCACGTAGACCGGGGCCTCGTAGCCCGGCACCAGGCGCTTGTAGGAATTGACCAGCGGGTTGGTCACCGCTGCAAAGCCGCGCGCGTTTTTGAGCGTGCCGGCAATATACTGGTAAGCGGTTTCGCTCAGCTGCAGCGGGCCATTTTCATCAAAGAAAGCATTACTCCCATCCAGCCGAAACAGCGACTGGTTGGTGTGCATACCGGAGCCGTTGATGCCGAACACCGGCTTGGGCATGAAGGTGGCGTGAAAACCGTGCTTCGAGGCAATCGAACGCACCACCCACTTGAAGGTCACGGTATTGTCGGCGGAGGTTAACGCGTCCGCATATTTAAAGTTGATCTCATGTTGCCCCTCGGCCACCTCGTGATGCGACGCCTCGATCTCAAAATTCATCGCCTCCAGGGTATCGATAATCTCTCGACGGCAGTTGATTCCGGTATCCTCAGGATCAACTTCGAAATAACACGCGACATCATTGGTTTCGGTCTTCAAACCGCCCTTCTCATCTTCCTGAAAGAGGAAAAACTCGCACTCCGTTCCGACGTTCATGGTGAAACCGAGATCCCTCGCCTCGGCCAGCACCCGTTTCAGGTTGACACGCGGGCAACCATGAAACGGGGTTCCGTCGGACTTGTGGACATCACAGATAATGCGGGCAGCATTGACGCCGTCCTTGACCCGCCAGGGCAGCACCATGAAGGTGTCATAGTCCGGCTTGAGGTACATGTCCGACTCATTGATACGCACAAAGCCGTCAATGGAAGATCCGTCAAACATCATCTGACCATCCAGGGCCTTATTGATCTGGCTGCGGGGAATTGCGATATTCTTCATAAATCCGAAGATATCGACAAACTGCAAACGAAAAAAATGGACATTTTTCTCTTCAATGATCGTCAAGATTTCTTCGCGTGTCATAAATACTCCCTGGCGGTTTGAGTTGATCTGGGTAGCCCAAGAAAACGGGCGCCGGAAAAAAAGGACTGACTGACTGCTGGTGACGACAGCGGATCTGGCGGGATATTAGCATCGCACGTGCCGCCCATTCACAGAATTATATCTGATGAGCGTTGACTTGTCCGAATAAACGCGCACGACTGTACATTGTTGACGGCAAGACAGGGATTCTCGCTGAGAGGATAACCCGGCGACGGCATCACTTCCACAGGTGCGATGCTTCTCTGCAGATGCAAAGAGCCGGGCCCGCGACAGCGGACCCGGCTCTTCTCTTCAACTGAACAGCAGCCGGGACTCCCGGCTGCTGTTGTGACCCAAAATCAATAATTGTAACCGGTCTCCGAATGGGACGACTGGTCGAGGCCCATCCGCTCATCATCTTTCTCAACCCGCAGGCCCATGGTCTTACCCAGCACAAACAGCAGCACCAGGGTGACGACAACCGCATAGGCTCCGGCAGCGACCACGCCAACCAGCTGTACCCACAACTGATGCAGGTTCCCTCCGATCAGGCCGGTGGCGCCGACCGTGGCGAAAATACCGGTGGCAATGGCCCCCCAGGCTCCGCCCAGACCGTGAATACCGAACGCGTCAAGGGAGTCGTCGTAGCCGAAGCGATGCTTCATCATCACCCCACCGTAGCAGACCAGGCCCGCCGAAAGTCCCATCAGCAGCGCCCACCCGGGGGTGACGAACCCCGCGGCGGGGGTGATCACCACCAGCCCGGCGATGATCCCTGACGCGGCGCCAAGTGCGCTCGGCTTGCCCGCGTGAATCCATTCGATCAGAAGCCACGACAGGGCCCCTGCCGCTGCTGCGGCCTGAGTGGTGGTAAAGGCCAGGGCGGCACTTTCGCCAGACCCCAGGGCGCTGCCCGCGTTGAAACCGAACCAGCCGACCCAGAGCAGGCCAGCACCGAGCAGGGTCATCGGCAGATTGTGCGGGGTCATCCGCGCCTGCGGATAACCGATCCGCTTGCCGAGAATCAGGGCGAACACCAGCGCACTAATGCCTGAGGAGAGGTGAACCACAGTCCCGCCGGCAAAGTCGAGCGCGCCGTCCGCCGCCAGCCAGCCGCCTTCACCCCAGACCCAGTGACAGAGAGGATCATAGACCAGGGTGGCCCAGAGCAGGATAAAGACGCAGTAGGTGGAAAATTTCATCCGCTCGGCGACTGCACCGGAGATCAGTGCCGGGGTGATAATCGCGAACATCCCCTGGAACATGACGAACACATAGGTGGGGATGGTCCCAGTCAGGCTGTCCGGGGTGATCCCGCTGAGGAAAAGATGGTCGAGGCTGCCGATAAAAGAGCCCGCGCCACCGAAGGCCAGGCTGTAGCCGATGACAATCCACTGAACGCCGATGATCGCCATCGCCGCAAAGGTGTGCATGCTGGTCGACAGGACGTTCTTCGAGCGGACCATGCCGCCGTAGAAGAGTGCCAAGCCGGGGAGCATCAGCAACACCAGGGCTGATGACACCAGCATCCAGGCGGTATCTCCGCTATCCAGACCTTCGCTCGCCAGCGCGGTGGAGTTCAGCAGGAATAAAATAAAG
>PKUD01000036.1 GCA_002869695.1 Desulfuromonas sp.
GATGATCTGAAGCGCATCCTCAACATGGTTCACAAAATCGCCCAGAGCGATGCCGGGACCGTGCTGATCCAGGGCGAAAGTGGCACCGGCAAGGAGCTGATTGCCAAGGCTATCCATTACCAGAGTGGTCGTTCGGACCAGCCGTTTGTCGCCATCAACTGTGCCGCGGTCCCGGAAACCCTGCTGGAAAGCGAGTTGATGGGGCATGAGAAGGGTGCATTTACTGACGCCCGGACGCTGAAGAAAGGTCTTTTCGAGATTGCTGACTGCGGAACGGTTTTTCTCGATGAGATCGGCGACATGCCCCTGTCGATTCAGGCCAAGCTGCTAAGGGTTCTGGAGGACCGGGTGTTCCGCCGGGTGGGGGGCACCAAGGACATCCATGTTGACGTGAGGATCGTCTCGGCGACCAACAAGGACCTGCTCGAGGCGATTCATGAGAAAACCTTCCGCAACGATCTTTATTACCGCTTGCAGGTGATTCCGATCATGTTGCCGCCTCTGCGGGAGCGGCGTGACGATATTCTGCCGCTGACCAGAACCTTTATCGCGGATTTCAATAAGGAGTTCGGCAAGGCGGTCAAGGGGATTTCTCCGCAGGCGGAAGCGTTCCTGCTCGATTATGACTGGCCGGGAAATGTTCGTGAGCTGCGCAATGTCATCGAGCGGGCAGTGATTCTCGAAAACGATGAGATCATGCAGCTGGAGCACTTGCCCCGCGAGATGATTGCCAGACCTGCCACGCTGTCTTCCGGCAGCCAGTTGACATTCAATCTCCCTCCTGAGGGGATCGATATCGAGGATGTTGAGCGCGAGTTGATCCATCAGGCACTGCTGGCGACCGACGGCAACCAGTCAAAAGCGGCCAAGAGGTTGAATCTTGGGATTGACGCATTTCGCTACCGGATGAAAAAATTCAAGCTGCTTTAGCAGGGTCTACGCTCCAGGGGCCGGTCGATCCGGTGCCCTAGAAGTGGTACCCGATGCTGGCGGCCAGCAGGTGGATATCGGCCTGATACTCGCCGTTTGCCGTCATGCCGGTTGACACCCCGATCTGATTGTTCTTGCTGCGGTCCCGGTGGTGTTCGAAACCGTAGGCCAGATCGAGTGTCCAATCGCCCAGGGTCAGGCCGGTGCCGATGGTGAACAGGTGAGCGTCAGAGTCCGGTACCGTCGGATCGAAGGTGCTGTCCGGGACCGGATTGTCACTGTAGAGGTAGCCGGCCATCAAGGAAATCCTGTTGTCCAGTTGGTACTCTGCGCCGATGTTGACAGCCCAGGTGTCTTCCCAGTCCCGGGGGATGAGATCTGCCGATTGCCCAAGTAGCGGCTGGTCGAAGTCGGTGCGCAGCTCCTCGGTTGAACTCCAGTCTTCCCAGCGCGTACCGCACTCGATGAGCAACTGGTCGGAGGCCTGCCAGGCCAAACCGAAGCTCGCCTGACGCGGCAGGCGGACGTCCGCGCTGCCGCCCGTGTCGGGCAGAAGTGCTGCCAGCGGCGCTGCGTCGAGCGGAACCTGAAAACCGAGTTCGCCATCGACCTCGACATCAATGTGACTGCGGAAGGTGGCGCCGAAGCTCAGCTCCTCGTTTATTCTGTAGATCATCCCCAGGTTGTAACCGACCCCCCAACCGTCCCCGCTGAATTCCTGCCCCACATCAG
Organism: Desulfuromonas sp.; assembly: GCA_002869695.1. Classification (GTDB taxonomy): domain Bacteria; phylum Desulfobacterota; class Desulfuromonadia; order Desulfuromonadales; family Geopsychrobacteraceae; genus BM509. Next base: position 1,663 of record PKUD01000036.1, read on the forward strand.
GCAGCATGCCGAGGCCCTCTGGAGGATTGATCAGAACGCCGATCAGGGTACTGTTCAGCTGGCGTGCCAGTTCCGCGTCCAGGTAGAGAATGTCGAGCCCGACGGCGATGGAGAAACGATCATTGTAGCGATAGGCGACGACCGGGTTGATATTGGTTGTCGCGACATCCGATGTGGTGGCGATATAGCGTCCCTCCCAGTCTTTATCCCATTCGGTCGACAATCCGAACGGGAAATAGATCCCCAGACCGGCACTCACCTGGTCATTGAGCTGGGTGGTGAAATAGAAGCTGCTGGGGGTTTTCAGCGAATCAGCGCTCTCTTCACCGAGGCCGGTCGCATCGCTTCTGAAGGTTCGGTCTGCGACGACCAGGGTGGTCCCGGCTTCAAACCAGGTCCCCTGGAGATCGGTCAGCAGGGCCGGGTTGAAATAGAGGCTGGAAGGTCCTGTGACATGGGCCGTGACCGCATTGCTCTGCGCCAGACCTTTTGCGCCCTGGGTGAAAACTCCGAAGCCGGAAGCGTGCAGTGGTCCCGCCATGCAAAGAGACAGAAGGATCGCCAGATAGATATTTTTCATTGTGTCTACCTTGAGATAAATGAACGGAAATTGGTCGGAATGAGGTTGTCTTCATCCCGGAGGGGGGATGCATTCAGGAGTATGCCTGCCGAACTCTCCCTGCGCAAGATGAAACAATTATTATGAGCAAATTCTAGCTGTTCGAGCGGTGTTTTTCAATGAAGTTGTTCAGAAAGTGCATGTACTCTTCAATATGGAGCATGTTCTGAATCATCATTTCGTAGGTTTTCTCTCTCTTGAATAGATGCTTTTCCGGGTAGCTGGCGGGGAAGATCATCAGCGGAGGTTGTTCCAGGGTGAATTTTACGACCAGCCTTTGCAGTTTAAAACAGAGCAGTTCGGGGGGCAGTTCATCGTTGAGGACATAGCAGATCACAACGTGATCCATCCGCGAAAGCGACAGGCCGGTGTCAGATTCGTGCAGCTCGATGATGGCCATCAGCTCCTGGCCGCGCTTGACGGAATAGAGGTGGCGCCGCCGGGTCAGGCCGAGTTTCGCAAATTCCTCTTCGATAACAGTGCGGCCGAGCATTTCCGCTTTCAGGGAGAGTGCGTCTGCCATGCACCCTCCGGAGACCTGCTCATAGAAACCGTTAAACTCAATCAGATCTCCGCGGGTTGTCTGCTGCAGTCGCCACGCCGGAGTCGTTTCGGTCCGGCTCCACTGCTTATAACATTCGGGAATCCGGGAGAAGTAGGCGAACAGGTCGAGGCTGGCAGCTTTTTTATTATTCAGCTGTTTGACGGCACTTCTGAAATAGCGTGAGGGGAAACGGTTTTCCGGTCGATAAAACCCCGCGACATAACCAATCTTATCGTTGTTCAAGTGACAGGCATTGTAGAAATACTCTGTCAACTGGTGAAGAACTTCAAGCCCGACCGCATGCTTCCCGGCACGCCTGGCAGCATGATGCTGTTGAAACCAGGTCTGTTCATACAGGCGTATCGCAGAGAGGTGCGCCATTATCTGTCCTTCGGATTGGAAGGTGAAGTGGCGGGCGATTGGCGTCTGGTCAAGATAGGTTTTACGGAAAGAGTTGAGAAAGCCATCTTTCTGTTGAGCAAGTTGCTGATACTTTGAAGGGTAGATGAACCCGGTTTCAAAGAAAAACTCCCACAAGGCTTCAATATCGACTTCACTGGAAAGATGAGCATTACGATTCTGCGCCCGCTGCAGCAGCGAAAGAAGTCGGAGGTGGTCCTGGATGTCGATATCGAGAATAGCAATGCCGCACTGTGTCCCGTTGGCATGGTCATCGACCTGGTTACGGTATACAACCTGGCCACTGCAGGGAATGAAAAAACCTGTAACCAACTTTATGTGCATCATCGGCAGAATCATTCCCGGCAGCAGCATGGCTTGTTCCGGGTATTCTTTGATGCCCATGCCGAGTCCGGAGAGGTTGGTGATGTTCAGTTCAAGGTGCCGGCCGGTGAGTGGGTGCTTGAAGGCGAGAGTCGGCTCTGGAAAAAGAAATTCGCGACTGGGGCGATAACGCCTGGTGGTAAATCGCGGTGTATTCATCTCCCGCGGGGCGAGGACAAAGGATTGACTGTCGAGTCCGGTCTGGTTGCGGAGGACCTCGGTCTCACCCGAAAAAAGAATCCCCTGGTCATTCTCGAGAGTCAGATGAACCTGACGTTCGGCAACGATCCAGTAGCGGCTGTGAGGTTTTTCTATCCTGATTTCTACACAGAGAGACTGGGCGGAGAAGTCGATCAGACGGCCCTCAAACCGGGCGCTGTGCTGAGAAAGAGTTGCCTTGATGCCATCCAGGGACCGGTGCCTGGTGGCCTGACGTGCGGGGAGCGCAGTGCCCGCTGGCGGCAACGGGCAGGATATCCCTTTGGCGGTGATTTCATGCTGTCCAATGGAGATCGTAAAGGCCCTGGGATCACCCGGCAGGACAATGCCGCTGATCTCGTACTGGCTGGCGTTGTCCGGCAGGGGATCCCGCCAGTGGACCTCGAGAGTCTCCCCATCGCACGGTTGGGGGTCCGCTTTGACGGAAAGAGTAAAATCGTACCTCGGGTGGGAGAGGAGAACCCTGACGGGCTCTCCTAAAAAATTCAGACGGTTAACCCGGTCAGCCACTCGCCTTCTGGTTGTTTTTTTCTCACCCTCCTGCTTGGTGAGTTTATCGGTTACGACTGCAATTGTCATTAGCCATCAATCCATCGGCGAGATGTGCATGGCGTTAAACGCGAGGTTTTCTGCCGCGAACGATGATCAGCGGGGTATAGATAAACCGCCGCGGGTCATTGAAATAGGTGTTGAACTCCTCATGCATCGCTGAAAAATCACCATCATACTCTCTAAAGCTGCAGCCGGAGTTTTTGACCGCTACCTGGATTTTACTTTGCCAGTTGGCCGCGTCGACGGGGTTCAGCTTACCATAAATGAGATGATGTGCCTCTACATTCACACGAATATCGGTAAACTTGAGTTCAGACATATGTGCATAAAGCTTGCGCCCTGAGTAGGGATCGAAGTTGTGGTTCTCTTCCAGACATTCGACTATTTCGTTGATGGTCTTCTCCAGCCGCTCCGGGATGCCATAGTGGATCAAACTGTTGTTGTCCAGGTCCGCCAGGACAAGAATGCCGCCGGGCTTGAGACTGCGGATGGCGTTCTTGACAATGGTAACGGGGTCGTCGCGGAAATATTCCAGCAGAAATCGGATCCAGACCGCATCATACTCATCTGGCGAGTCGAAGGGTTCACGAAGATTGTGCTCAATGAATGTAATCCCGTCGTGACCGTAGGTCGCTCTGGCTTCAGTCAGGCGGGCTGACGAGATGTCCAGACCGGTGGCACGACCGTTCTCACCGACCACCTGTTTCAGGATGGAGGTTGTTGTTCCGCTACCGCAGCCGGCGTCCAGGATATGCATGCCCGGTTTGAGTCCTGCCCACTCGGCCTGCCTAATGACCTGCTCCGCACGGGTTTTTTGCGCAAGTCGGGTAAACTCCTCCGGATGTTCCATCAGGTAAGCCATGTTAGAACCTTTGTTGTCTGGGAAAGGAATTTAATCAGTGCGTCATCCGGCTGCCATGCGCCAGGTAGTTTTCACGGTACTGCTCAACGGTCTGTTCCAGGACCGGCGGTGTTTCGCTGAACTTAACGCCGAAGCCCTGCGGAAGATGGGGGGCGGTTTTGTTTTCACCGTTGATCCAGGCCACTTTCGCCGGAACCTGAATCAGGGTGTGTTGCTCCGGAATCGTGAAGGTGATCTGAATTCCTGCTGCCGGTTTCAGCTTGGTTGCTTCATCGCTGCCGACAAAAAGTCCCCCCTGGCTGATATTGATACTGGTGCCGGTGATCACTTTCTGTTCCGCCCTGATCGAGACTTCAGTCCGGTACGGCACTCGGAACTGGCGCGGTTCTGTTCGCCAACGATTCTTCTCCACAGTTTTAACCGGTTTATGAGAAGTGCTCAAGGAAAAAACATTATTTTCCAGGTAGCGGACAAAGGCGTCGGCAATTTCTGGCTGAAAAGATTTGCCTGACTCTGACAGGAAGGTTTCCAGGGCGACGCGGGTTTTCATCGGCGCCCGGTAATGACGCTTGGCGGTGATTGCTTCGTAAAAATCAGCGACGGCAATGATTCTCGAGGCCAGCGGGATTTCTTCCCCCTTGAGCGCATTCGGGTAGCCCTCTCCATCCCAGCGTTCATGGTGTGACTGGCAGATCGCCGGTATCATCTTGTACGGGCCTTCGAAGGTGACCTTTTCGAGAATCTGTCGGGTTTTCGTCGGATGGGTTCGGATGACTTCACGCTCTGCAGCTGTGAGCGGACCGGCTTTCTTCAGGATCGAGTCGGGAATGGCAATCTTGCCGTAGTCATGCAGAAGGGCCGCCATCCGGATCACCCGGCATTCCTGTTCGTTCAACCCCAGCTCTTCGGCGACGCCGACCGCATATTCCGCAACCTTTTCTGAATGACCGGCGGTGAGAAAGTCGCGGGCGTCGATAGAGTCGGCCAGCACCTGCAGGGTTGATTCGAACTGGGCCGTACGTGCTTCGAGAAGTCGCGCATTCTGGATGCTGACCGCGATCGCCGGGGAAATCCCCATCAACAGATTGACGTCCGATTTGAGCAAAGGCTTCTTGGTTTTGAGGTTGTCGACGGCAAGCACGCCGATCGAGATTCCTTCCAGACTAATCGGGACGCAGATGAAACTCTGGGTCCCGAGGGCCTGAGCGAAATCAAGAGATTTTTGCGAAAGACTGTCTTTGATTTTTTCAATATCGTTGATCAAAAATGGCTTCTGCTCCCTGAATGATGAGACAAACATCCCCCGACTGTCAGGTTTGTCGAGGCTGAAGGACAGGTGGGTCAGAATATCCAGATGCTGTTCCTGATAACCATAAGCACCTCGAATGTCCAGTCGGTTTCGTTCCTCATTTGCCAGGAGGATCAGACCACGGTCGAAATCGAGGGTGTTTTGCAGAATATGCACCACCGAGTCACACACCTCTTCGATGCTGGTCCGGTTGGCAATCACATCACCGACATCTGCCGCCAATTGGGTGTTGCGGTAGTTGAGGTCGATCTGGTCTGCGAGTTGCTCGGAACTGTCCCAGAGGTGTTCGATGTCTCGATTCAGTGTCCTGGTACGAAGATGGGCTGCCAGCCAGCCGATTCCAAGGTAGCCGATAACGCTCAAAGGGAGGACTGTGCCGAGGGCTATCGCCGGGTCGAACAGCAGTCCGGCCAGTACGGCAAGGGAGCCACCGGCCAGGGTGATGTCGCGGACCCTGTTGACCAGCAGCGACAGGTTGTGGGGCCAGGAAATAATATAGCGACACTTCGAGTCGCCTCTGAACAGGCACTCGGGGTGCTCTATCAGCGGAATCCCGATGTTGAAGATGTTAACAATGGCTTCGAAAAAGCCGATTCTATTTTCACACTGAAAAGATTTTTCCTGAAATTCTGGGTACGGAGTGGCGGTGATTTCGACCTTGTTATTGTTGATTTTACGGAATGAGTAACTGCTGGAGCGAGTGAACTTTTTTGTCGTTGCGCCAATCAGTGAAAATGATTTTAGGGGGCCGGCCAGCCCCAGCATGTACTGCCGCATGGCGCCAAGTGTCCCGGGTTTGGCCGCAAATCGTCCGGCATCACGGGCGATATTCTTGTCACCGGTCAGTTCAACGCACTTGTTGTAAAACAGATCAATCTGTTCCTGGCTGAACCAGTGCCCCTGGTCGGCCACTTCGTAGGCAGCCATCCCGGCATGATCCAGCAAAGCTTCAGTATCGAGAGCAGGGTAGCGCTCATGCAGAAACTTCAGATAGGTGTCGATAATGCGACTGTTGTAAGGACGACGTGAATCCACTTATGCTCCTGTCACATCCTGCCGGGAACTTGGCACATTCCTTGTGTTTGTGACCTGTTGCCGTTCTGTCCAGACGGCCGTGGTCAGCGCTCTGCTGCTGCTCAACCGGTGGATAAGGATTTTGTTGGGTCTTCGCATAGCGAGATTAAAAAATTTTATAGAAAAAGATGAGAATAGTCAAATGGAAAGATTCAGGGCAGGCGTTTATTGGTTGCTCCGCTGATCGCGGTCACCGGACTGAGTCGAGCAGAGCCCAGTCCACGGAATGGGCTCTGCTGCCCATGCTAGTCGAGGTGGGTGTCATACTCGTGCGGGTGCTTCAGCGTTTCAGAGTATTTTACTTTGAAGCCGTGAGTCAGTTCGGTACAGATGTCACGATCCCAGGTTTCGCGGTGTCCTTTCACATCGACTTCAATCATGTTTTCTCGACAGCCGGTGACGCGTCCTTGCAGATGACTGGTCTGGTTTTCTACCCAGACCATTTCACCATCGCCGAACAACTCGCACATACCTTTGTATTCGGTCGTGTTCATGACTGTTCTCCTTCTCTCGAACGAACGTTCAATCCCGGTGAGAACAATAACAGGAAAGGGGTTGAACATCCTTTTTCCCCTCTCTCTGTTTCATTATATACCGGAATGGATGATGGGGAACAGGGGGCTAACCCGGCTCGGTCCGGGTCCGTTCTATTGGGCTTTTTTGATGAGGTCATAGACGGCTTCAGCGAGTAAGTGATAGCCGCGGGTATTGGGATGGATGGTGTCGCTTTTCAGGGTGCTTTCGCCCAGAAGGTCGACAAGGACGTTCTTTGCGTATGGAATGTCGTTGCTTTCCGCAATCTCCTCATAGAAACTCGGGACATTAAGCCCCCAACCCAGTTTCGGTACACCGATCAGCACAACGTCCGCGCCACTGGCTCGGATCATTTCGACCATCGCCCTGATGTTGTCTCGGGTCTTTTTCTGGTCAAGGCGCCGTAAGAAATCGTTGCCGCCGTGACAGAGAATAACCAGAGCCGGGTTGTATTTTTTAAGTTCCATGGGGAGCCGTGAGCGTCCGGCAGCGGATACCTCGCCAGGAATACCGGCATTGATTACCTTGCGGCCGAGCAGGCTGCCGAGGACCTCCGGGTAGGATTGGCCCTTGGCAGCTCCAGTGCCGTGAGTGAGGCTGTCGCCGAAAGAGAGGATCAGGGCGTCCGGTCCGAGCGGTGTGATGTGCGGGCTGGAATCGCAGCCAGCGCACAACCCGATAAGGACAAGAACAAAACAGCTAACGAAAAAGGTGCGGCGCATGGTACTCCTGTCTTGTCATTATCCAAAAATTCAGCTTAAGGCCGGTTCCTTGTCCTGATTGTTCTCCAGATAAATCGTTCGACTGGGGAAGGCGATCTCCAGGCCCATCCCTTCAAGAATGTCCATGATCTTTAGGCAGAGATCCTGTCGGGCGTCCAGATATTCCTGCCAGACTGTGCTGCGGGTAAAACAATAGACCATGATATCGAGTGAGGACGCACCGAAATCGGTAAAGTTGACCAGGAAGAACTCCTGGTCAATATCCGGATGTTCGCGCAGCGTCTGGCGTATTACCGAAACGGCTTGACGCATCTGTTCGGCGCTGGTGGCATAGGTGATCCCGATATTCATTTTGATGCGCCGTTTCGGCATGCGGCTGTAGTTGTTAATCGGCAGGTTCATCAGCACGCTGTTGGGAACTGTGATTTGGGTTTTAGCAAAGGTGCGGATTTTGGTGGAGCGAAAGCCGACCTCTTCAATAGTCCCCTCCATGTCGCCGGTTTCAATCCAGTCGCCGATGGCAAAGGGACGATCAAGCAGGATCATGATAGATCCGAAGATATTGGAGAGGGCATCTTTTGCTGCCAGGGCAATGGCTAGTCCACCGATGCCGAGAGAGGCGAGCAAACCGGAAATGGAGTAGCCGAGGTTCTGCACCACCATGACGATGGCCATGATGACGATAAAGATGCGCAGCGATTTGCGAATAAAGGGAAGGAGATGATCGTCAAGGTCGGTGTCCGTTTTTCGGGCCCATTTTAACAGGAGCGCGTCGAGGACATCAACCAGGTTGTAGAGCGCCCAGCCGATATCAAATGCGACCAGAAATTTAACCAGCGCGCCGGACAGGGCCCGCATGTCGACCGGTTCAGTTGGGAGCTGCAGCAGCAATCCGGCGAGGTAGAGCCCGGCGATGACCGCAAGAAATTCTGCCGGCTTGCGCAGTGCCTGGATGGCTCGGTCGTCAAATTGACTGCTGGTCCGATTGGCGATCGGCTGGAGGACGCGCACAAAAAATTGGCCGATCAGTTTCTTTACCAGAAAGGCACAGATCAGCGCAGCAAAGGCTGCCGCAAAGCGACCCAGGCTGATGCCGAAAAAAGTCTGGTCCATCTGGGTGAGAAACTCTTTAAGCGCTTCCATGATCCTCTCCTTGTCGTTTGGATGGCAGGCTGATTATCTGGCTTTTTAATGGATTTGGCAAGGGGAGGGAGTTGCCGGGTGGCTATTGCGCCCAAAGCCCGATCGCTGCGTCGCGGGCCTGCTGCTCAACGGCTAGAAACTCCTGCTTCAGGCGAAAATCGTAACGGCGATAGGTGCTGGCGAGACCTTCCCGGATAAGCTGTCGATTGAGCAGGGAGCCATCTGGTAGATAGAGATAGGCAAGGGTTCTGCCGAACTTGTCCTGCTTCTGTCGGTCAAATTCAAGCCGGACCAGGTCCCCTTTGACTCTTTGTATGTTACGTGCCAGAGCGTCCGCAGCGACCTGGCGCAATCTGCTGGCAGGAATCCGATATCTCTCCCAGTAGAAGTTGTCCCGCGCTGAAGCTTTGCCTTCCGGGGTGTCAATACCGATCAGCCTGACCTTGCCAACGCCAGCGACCTCGAGGGTGTCGCCATCGTAGATCCAACTGACCCGGCCGGTTACCGCTGCGCTGCAGAGCGATGGAATCCAGAAAAGCAGCAGGCAGAGGCCCAGCAGGCTGATTCTGCGCGGGATCAGCGACCCCATAGCAGGCGGGTGAAAAAGCCGGTGGTAAAGCCCCAGGCGAAGTTGATGAAGAGAATAAACAGGGGTGTCAATAAACCGAGTTGCAGCCCTGCCTGGCCGAGACGTAACTGGTAGGGAAACACAAAAAAAAGGGTGGCCAGGGTCGGCAGCAGACTGCACCAGAGGGCTTTGCGGATCCAGTGGCGACGGGTGCGTGGCAGGCTGACGAAGAAAAAATAAGGGATGCCCCACAGCCCACCCCAAATCAAGCGGGGATAGAGCCACGCCTCGTTCAGGGTCGGGGCAATTTTGACCCCGGCCATCGCCGTCAAGCCCCATCCCCCGAGGAGCCAGAGCAACAGGCTGCTGACCAGCCCGCCGATAAGTCCGGCTGAGAAGCAGACGGCAAGCAGGGCTCCGCTTTTGGGCATAACTCCTCCCTATACTCGGTTCAGGGTGATTGTTGCGTTGACCGGTCAGGACGCTGGCAATGTTTCATTCATGCTGCCGGTTCGGTAGCCTTGCAAGTCGAGGGTGACGTAGCTGAAACCGTTTTTTTTGCATCTTTCCACCAGTTCCCGGCGCAGGTTGTCATCGAGCAGGCGGGGGATCTCCTCCGGGGCGACTTCGACCCGGGCGATCTCCTGATGATAACGCACCCGGTAATTGGTAAATCCCCGCTCGCGTAGGAATTCTTCACACCGGTCGATCTGGTCCAGCCTTTCGGCGGTGATCCGCGTTCCGTAAGGAAAGCGGGACGCCAGACAGGCGAAAGGTTGTTTGTTCCAGGTCGGCAGTTCCAGTTTCTGACTCAATTGGCGGATTTCTGCTTTGCTCAGTCCGACCTCCTGCAGTGGTGAGCGCACCTGGAGTTCCTTGGTCGCATCACGTCCCGGACGATAGTCCCCGAGGTCGTCCAGATTGGAGCCGTCCAGAACTGTAGCGATGTTCATCTCGGCAGCTCTTCTGACAAACTGTGAAAAAAGTTCGCGTTTGCAATGATAACAGCGGCGCGGACTGTTCTCAGTGAACCCGGTGAGTTCCAACTCACGGCTCTGGATCACCTGCTGCTCTACCCCCATGGCTGCTGCCAGTTCGCAGCTTTCTGCAAATTCGAATTCCGGGTAGCTGGGCGACTGTGCTGTCAGTGCCAGAACTTTGTCCGGACCGAGGATGTCTCGTGCGATACGAAGCAGCAAGGTCGAGTCGACGCCGCCGGAAAAAGCAACCACAACTGAGCCCATCTCCTGCAGCATCTGTTGCAGGAGATGGTATTTTTCGGCAAGGGGTAAATCTGAAGGATTAGTCATAGATGCCGGTCGACAGGTAACGTTCACCGGTATCGCAGAGGATGGTGACAACCGTTTTTCCCGGACCGAGCTGTTTCGCCACCTGGCGGGCAATGAAAACGTTGGCTCCGGCTGAAATGCCGGTAAAGATGCCTTTCTGGCGGGCCAGCTGGCGGGTCGTGGCAATGGCATTCTCATTGCTGACGGTCATGACTTTATCATAAATCGACGTGTCGAGGGTGTCCGGAACAAATCCGGCGCCGATTCCCTGGATTTTGTGTGGCCCTGCATCCCCACCAGAGAGTACCGGTGAGTCATTTGGCTCTACCGCGATGATTTGCACCGCCGGGTTGAGTTTGCGCAGAACCCGGCCGACACCGGTGATTGTGCCGCCGGTACCGACGCCGGCAACGAACGCATCGATCTTGCCGTCGAGGGCTGCAACAATCTCTGGGCCGGTCGTCTTTTCATGAATTTTCGGGTTGGCCTGATTGCGGAATTGCTGGGGGAGAAAACCGTCCCGCTGCTGAGCCAGTTCTTCGGCTTTTTCGATCGCTCCGCGCATCCCCAGGCTGCCGGGCGTCAGAACCAGTTCCGCGCCATAGACATTGAACAGGCGACGGCGCTCGAGGCTCATCGTGTCCGGCATGGTCAAAATCAGCGGGTACCCTTTCACCGCAGCCACCAGGGCCAGGCCGATGCCGGTATTGCCACTGGTCGGTTCTACAATTGTCATGCCGGGCTTGAGTCTGCCGTTCTGTTCGGCGTCCTCAATCATGGCCAGAGCAATACGATCCTTGACGCTGCCGCCGGGATTGGTCCCTTCCATTTTCCCCCAGATCGCTGCTTCACCCCGGTCTGATTCACTGTTGATGCGAACCAGCGGCGTGTTGCCGATCTGCCCCAAGGGGGTTTCGCTCGTCACTTGCGGCATCCTCTTCCTCCTGATTTATTGCTGCCGGAACCCGGTGAGATCCCGAATGAATCAACCGGACTGAACCCCGGTTCACTAGATGAAGTACATGAACCGATGATCCAGTTCTTTTTCCAGCCCCATCTCCTTGGCTCTGTCGCAGAGTGTTTTCAGAGTGATGCCCCTGAAATACTCGCCGAGAATCCGGCTGCCCTCTGCCCAGAGTGGTTGGGTAATACAGTGCGCGCCATGCTCACATGACTCGACCTCAGTATTTGACGCATCGCTGTTTTTGCGCAGGCCTTTGACGCAGTTGACCAGCAATAGTTCGCCTTCCGCTGCAAGGACGATATCCTCGACAGTGATTTCATCCGCCGGTTTGGCGAGACTATATCCCCCTTGAGGGCCGCGCCGACTTTTCAGCAGGCCGCCCTTTTTCAGATCCTGAAAAATCTGTTCAAGGTAGCGGGGAGAGATCTCCTGGCGACGGGAGATGTCCTTGATTTGTGCAGGTAAGGTTCCTGCGTGGTAGGCCATGTCGAACATGGCGCGGACTCCATAGCGGCTTTTTGTCGAAAGTTTCATCGGCTTTTCCTCCGTTAGGTTTGCTTGTTTGCACTATATGGAAATCCTACTTTGAGTGTCAAGAATAATTTACACCACTTTGTGGGATTAACTGGTTTGGCATAGGTTTTTTGGCGTTTTTTTTGTCGTTGAATGAAATCTGGATCGCTCTGAAACAGGCATAATAAATACAAAATTATATTTATCAGGTCTGAGTGGATCAATCTTGAATGACGGTTTGCTTCTGCAGGCGCTTGTAGTAGAAATTCTGCCCATAAAGAACGGCGATCGGGTTGTGGCCGGTTACCCGGTCTTTGACGATCAGTGTTGAAACGGGCGCTTTTGAGTGTTTGGCAAACAACATGTCGTGACCGACGCAAAGTCCAACGATCAGATTCATGTCGGTTTCGGCCTGATTGAGCAGCCGAGCCTGGGCAATCGGGTTACAGGCCGGCTCGAAGCTTCCGGGGCGAACTTTTTCTTCTTCTTGCAGCCCGAGTTCCAGCTTGTCAATGCTTCCTGCCTTGCAGCAGACCGATTGAGGCTGCAGTCCCTGTGCAGACAGAATATCACCCAAGCGCTGCGTTTCCTCCAGCAGGCCGATACAGGTGGCGATCCCGATTTTACGGTAACCCATCAGCTTGGCCAGGGCGACGGTATCCTCTACGCGGGTCCAGCGGGCATTGACCGCGTCACTGCCGGGGACAGGCTGGTAACAGAGCCCTTCAACCCGGGCTGCGACTTTGGCCAGCCGGGCGTCCTCGTCATCCGCCAGGTAACGCTGAAAAGAATCATCGATCACATTTGCTTCACGGGTACTCGGACAGTAGCCGGGTTCTTTGTCTCGCTCATTCGGCTCACTCCAGCAGCTTGTCGTTCCCTGGTTGCGAAACTGGCTGCTGCAATAAGCACAGGAGAGATCAGGGTGCTTTTCAGTACTCATGGTCGGGCTCCAGTTGATAATGAAAAGTTTCAGTTGTTGCGGGGTTGCTCGGTCGCAGGAGTATTGACGGTGGCCTCAGGCGGTCCTTGCACGGCAATGGCTTGCGAACCTGTGATGGCATCCACCAGTTTTTTTCGGCCACTGACGACCAGCCGCTGGATTGTTCCCCGTGATATCCCCATCTTTTCACCGGCCTGTTGCTGGGTCAGGCCGAGGCTGTCGCAGAGATGCAGGGCTTCCAGTTCGTCGTGGTCCAACTCTATCGTGGGCAGGTCCTTCATGGGTGTGCCTGCTGGCTTGAACACTGAGTCGTGATTGCCGAGGAAGGGGCAGCTACATTTTCTTGGTTTTTTCGGTCGTGGCGACATGAAGTCAACCTTTGCAAGGTAAGTTTGCCGTACTTGTTTCCGCTACCGGCGTCACTTTTTCTTCCCCCCGTCCAAATATCCAAGGGACAAGTTTAATGTACCATGCCGCAGATTGAATCTGAAAGATATATGCCATGGCGATTAACAGAGCAATAGTGGACCCTTCCTTGCCGAAAGCGGTCATTGCAATGGCCAGAGCGATCGACAGGTCACGCATCACGACGCCGAAGACCATAGCAATCGCATCCTCACGACTGAAAAACAGTTTTCCGACCAGTGACAACAGGGAGTAAGACACGAGGTAAAAGATCACCAGTGGAATCACGATGGTCAACAGGTCTGCGGGATTGGCGAGAATGTTCTTGGCTTTCAGGGACATGGCAACAAAGGCAATCATGATCACCCCGAGCGCCGAAAAAGGTGGGAACTTGGGCTTGTAAATGTTCATCCAAGCCTGCTTGCCATGCTTATTGGTCAGATACGTTTGAGTTATTATGCCTGCAACCAGCGGGACAAACACAAAAATGCAGATCTGTTTGAACATGTGCAACATGTCGACATCGACAGTTGTGCTCATGAAGACTTTGGTGTAGACCGGAGCCGCGGCGGAGCCGATGATCAGTCCGAAAACCAGCATCTTGGTTGCGGCTTCCTTGTTGCCATTGGCAAAGCCCGTCCAGGAAATAGTCATCCCGGAGGCGGGCAGCACCCCGATCAGGAACAGGCCAACAGCCCAGAGCCCGAACTTGGCCTCATCGCCACTGAGAAAGAGCTTGCCGAGGCCAAACACTATGACCGGAATCAGGATAAAGTTGATCAGCTGGGTGGCCACCTGTAGTTTGGTATCTTTGCCGGAAAAGACCGAGCGCACATTGAGTGTCGCCATCATCGGATAGATCATCACAAAAGTGATCGGAATAATTAGTGATTTCAGAGGCTTGGCGTCAAAGATAAACCCGCCTCCCAGCAACCCGAGAACCATCGCGATTGGAATTGCATAGACCAGATTTTTCTGCAATTTACTGAGAATTGTTACCATTGTTCTCTCCTGTTAAAACGAACGAATTCCTCGGGAAAAGGCGCTATGCTGGATTAAGGACTAAACCGCTGCATCTATGAGCGTGGTCAGAGTCGCAAAACTTTCCTCCAGGGAGCCAGAAAACTCCTCGTCATCAACGAGTTCGGCGATCAGTCCACTCCCATACTTGAGCATGCGTACCTGGGTTTTCCCCTCCTTGGTAAAGGCGATTACAAACTTCGGCATCAGAACGGCACGTTCCGGGTTCTTGTCCAGGCTTTGGGCCGCTTTGGTCGGTTTGCAGACCTGCACCATATGCAAATCAAACTCTTCAGCGACGTCAGCACCATGGGCGCGGAAGATATGGGCCATTTCCATTTTGTCTTCGTTCTGGATGGTAAATCCACGTGTCGCCGCGATTTGGCCGAATGCGGCAACAAACTGATCTACACTCTTATCCGATTCCGCCCGATAAACGCTGGTTGACATCGATCTCTCCTGTTGTTCGACTCTAAATTGAGGGTATATTGGAGACTCTGGCCGACTGGTACGCTACCCCCTGACCACGACTGAGTCTGATTGAGAATAAGAGGGTTCAGTTGAAAATCTGCCTTCAGTTCGTGTGCATATGCACAATAGGGGGAGGGAGAAAGATTGTCAATATGGTTTTTTGTGAATATATGAAAAGTAGCATTATTGTGTCACGCCAAGCAACCGATTGTTTGTGTTTCCTCTCACTTCAACGTAAGCTGTTAGCGATGATTCAGTCCTTTAGAAGAGGCACTTGATGAAACAGCACTGCTATGCCCTTGAACTTCTGGTGCGTGACTATGAATGCGACATGCAGGGGATTGTCAACAATGCCGTCTACCAGAACTATCTGGAGCATGCCCGGCATGAATATCTTAAATCCCAGGGGGTCGATTTCGCCGAATTAGCAAGGGAGCAGGTCAATCTGGTCGTGCTGAGGGCGGAACTCGATTACCGGCAGTCGCTCCGCAGTGGTGACCGGTTTCAAGTCACTGTGCGGCTGGAGCAGGTTTCCAGGTTACGGTTTGCCTTCTGCCAGGAGATTTATCGGCTGCCGGACAGGGCCATCGTTCTTCAAGGGAAAATAACCGGCACCGCGCTGGGGCCCAATGGGCGGCCATGTCAGTCGGAAGGGATCTCTGCACTGTTTCATCGGGTGGAATTCCGTTCACGGTAAAAGCGAGAGGTTTTTTTGCTTAAATAGTGAAAATTCTGACAGAAAAAAAGGCCGAGAAACCTGCTGCAGGACCATTCTCTGAGTTGTTCACAGCCCCTGTTGATAAGCGGCCCTCTCGGCGGGCTTGCACGGATAAAGTTATCACAAATACAGCCAGTTTAACGTTTTGCCTGTTATTTGTGCACCTATTTAAGGTAAATAAAAACAGACACTTAATGATCTTTAACAGTTTTTAAGGGTGAATTTAAGAGAATTTGGGATTTTTTGAAAACAGTCTATATAATCATGGGTGAAATGCCCCTGTTCGTGTTGACAACTGTGGTTGTAACGGTGCAGTTTCTGAGTAACGACACGACTTATCGTTGATTGTGCCATATGCCCCGCCTCGCGAAAAGGCGGAGTTGGCTCCTCGGCAGGATGAACCCTTTTTCGCAGTTATTTCGCTATGGGAGATGCAGGTGTTTGAAATAGGGCGGATAAACAGGCTTGTCATAAAAAAAATCGATGCACAGGGGGCGTGGCTGGCTTCGGAATTGGGGCCGATTCTGCTCCCTGAAGTTGAGTGCCCGTCTGGGATCAGACCCGAAGACCGGATAGAGGTGTTTGTCTACCGGGGCAAAGACAATTCTCTGGTCGCAACCCTACAGCGTCCGCGCGCACAGGTCGGAGAGTTTGCCCTGCTGCAGGTCCGGCAGGTAACCAAACATGGTGCTTTCCTTGACTGGGGTTTGGAAAAGGACCTGCTGGTTCCTCACACCGAGCAGACGGAAAAGATGCTGGAAGGAAGAAGTTACCTGGTCAAGGTCTGCCGCGACAGTGCAAACCGGGTGGTCGGGACGGCAAAAATCGAACGTTGCCTGGAAACCGAAAAGGTCGATCTTCAACCGGGGCAGGAAGTTGATCTGATCATCTGGAAGTTTACCGATCTGGGCGCCAAGGTGATCGTTGACCATCTCTACGAAGCGCTGATCTACCGGGACCAGCTTGGCAGTGGCCTGAAGCGCGGGGATCATCTCAAGGGTTATGTCGACCGAATTCGCACGGATAAAAAGGTCGATGTTTCACTCCAGAAGGGCGGTGCCGAAGGGATTGATGTTGCCAAGCAGGTGATCATGACGGCGCTGGCTGAATCCATGTTTCTGCCCTTGCATGACAAGAGTTCTCCGGCCGCCATTCAGCAGGCGCTGGGACTGAGCAAGAAACTGTTCAAAAAAGCCTTGGGCGGTCTCTACAGGGAGGGGCTGGTCGAGCTGACGCCGACCGGGATCAAAGTGAAAAACGTGCGTTCCCCGAATGACGCTCAATAAAATCATCTAATTTGTGATGCCACTCCTCCGGTTCAAATATTCCTGGACAGGTCTGTTCTCCGAACAGCAGATCGACCAGATAGCGTGGGCGCTTGCCACCGATATGCATCGCCTTGATGCACGAGACGCAGTACACGACGACATCAATGGCGGGCATCTCCGCCGCACGCTTTATCATCTGCTGTTTGACTTCTGCAACCGGCACCTTGCCGAAGAAGCTGTCGCCGCAGCACGTACTTCTGGCCCCTGTCTGCTCCGGTTCATGCAGTTCAATATTCATTCTGCCTAACAGGGTGCGGATAGCCTGATGCACCCGTTCCTGGTCTCGTGTCGGACATGCGTCCAGAATTGACATCTGCTGCCCTCGGTAATCGGGCAAGGGGAACTGCTCATCTGAAGCCAGAACCTCCCAGAAAGAGATGGTCGAGGTTGCTTGGTGGAGTTCTCGGTAGCGCTTGTCACACCCGGCACAGACGTTGATGACCCGGACTCCGGTTGCCAGTCCAGGTTCGTGCCGGCAACAGATCGTGTGCTCTTCGATCGCAGGATCATGTTCGACAAGAAGTTTGCCTATGCGCTCAGCCAGCTCTGGTTTGTAGATCAGCAGCGCACAGCCGGGGGCGAATACCTGTTTCATATGTTCTTCCATCTCTTAGGGTTCAGCAGACAGGGGAAGATGTCATGTCTTGGGTAAGCAATCCACCCGTTACTTGCTATTTCAGCTGTTTTTCCGCACCCTCGACCAGCGTTTCGGTCAGCAGGGTCAAATGGCGCGAATCAAGATTCCAGCAATGCCAGTAAAGATCTACGAAAATCGGCCTGTCCAGGACCAGTTCCACCAGATCACCACCTCTCAGCAGCGACTCTCCCTGCAGGTCCGGAACCATCCCGTAGCTGTATCCTGAGGTAATCATCTCCAGGAACGGTTCCGGTGATGGTACATAATGCGCGGGAAGCTTGTCCGGCAAACGACCGAAAACCTGCCTGAAAAATCGATTATGAAGGTTGTCTTTACGGTTGAATACGACTGCAGGAGCAGTCCGGCATGCAGCCAGGGTAAATCCGTCCGCAAACCATTGTCTGGCAAATTCGGGTGTCCCCAGCATCCGGTAGGCCATCTGCCCGAGAATTTCAACGCGACAGCCCTGCATCGCTTTTTCTTCAGTGCTGATACAGCCGATGACGTCTCCATCACGGAGGAAGTTGTGGGTCTGTTCCTGATCGTCAACGCGCAGGTCAAGGAGCAAGTCGCCATTGCATAACAGCGGGCCAACCAGCTTGATAAACCAGAGCGACAAGCTGTCGGCGTTGACACCGATGTTCAGTACGGTCGGACCGTCGTCGATCCCTTCCGTCAGCTCCCTGGAGAGGTTTTTTTCCAGCAGGCTGACCTGGTGGTAGTGCTTGATCAACTGCAATCCGGCTGCACTGGGGCGCGGAGGTGAACTGCGGGTCAGCAACACCTGTCCGGTTCTCTCCTCGAGTTGTCGTATCCGTTGTGAAACGGCCGACTGGGTGAGGTAGAGTGACCGTGCCGCGCGTTCGAATCCGCCCTCCTGAATAACCATGGCCAGGGCTTCTATGAGCTTGTAATCGAGCATGAACATATATTAGCTCAGCTAATGGCATTTCAAAACAATTAATTTTACATTTCATGGCAGGATATTCATTCTCTCCCCTGAACCACACGTCAGCTGCTTATTACGTTCTACGGAGAAAATATTATGTTGGTTCCTTTTCTGCAGGGTGCCGGGCTCGGGGGTGGCTTGATTGTCGCCATCGGAGCTCAGAACGCTTTTGTCTTGTCGCAGGGGGTCAGGCGCAATCACCCGTTACCGATCGCCTTGCTCTGCGGTTTCTGTGATGCGCTGTTGATTCTGCTCGGTGTCAGCGGCGTCGGTAGGCTGGTGGCTTCCAATCCACTTCTGGGACAGATTGCTGTCTGGGGTGGTGCGCTGTTTCTTTTCTGGTATGGTCTTCGATCACTGCAGTCTGCATTGCGCGGCGGGCTCCTTGACACAGAGAAAACCAGTAGCCCCTCATTGCGTGCCGTTCTTGGCGCCACTCTGGCTGTGTCCCTGCTCAACCCCCATGTCTACCTCGATACGCTGGTACTGCTTGGTGGCATTAGCGGCCAGTTCCCGGAGCAGGAGCGTTACCTGTTCGGTCTTGGTGCGATGACGGCGTCTTTTGCCTGGTTTCTGACCCTCAGCCTGGCGGCCGGTTTTCTGGCTCCGCTGTTTCGGCAGCCGGTTGCCTGGAGGATACTGGATAGCTTGGTGTTCCTGACCATGTGGAGCCTCGCTCTGTCACTGCTGTGGGGAGAGATGAGCGGGTAAGTTGATTCCGGTCAGACGGGTCCCATGGTTTCCTCCCTACAGCTCTTTGAGTCTGGCCAGCGTCTCTTCCGGCTCCGGACGGGTTGTGTGATCGGGATGAAAATCGCAGTCGCGCAAAATACCGTGTCGGTCGATGAGGGCCCGGCCTGGGAGGGCCAGTTGCCAGCTGTTGTCATTGTTGAAGCGTTCCAGATCAATACCGAAGCTCAGATAGATTTCCCGCAGTTTCGGGTCCAGGGTGAAGACCAGGCCGAATTGTTGGGCTATCTGGTTGCCGGGATCGCAGAGCAGCGGAAACTCCAGACCGAGCTTTTTGACCAGCTGCTGAGAATACTTCTGCTGCATCGGCGAGATGGCCAGCATTTCTGCTCCTGTCTCCCTGATTTGCGGAAGGAGGTTTTGCAGAGCTTCCAGCTCCGCATTGCAGTACGGTCACCAGATGCCCCGGTAGAACGTCAGCAGCAAAGGGCCTTTTTTGCGCAGCTCGCGCGAGTCGAAAGTGTTGCCGGCAGCATCCTGCAGCGAAAAATCAGGAGCGCGTGTCCCCGGCGAAAGAGTTTTTTCAAGAATTTCCGAGGTTGAGAGCAGGGCCGTAGCCTGCTGCATTATGGCCAGTCTCTCGGCAGGTGCGCTGGCAACGAATTCCTGTTTGATATTGTCAAGAGTCTGTTGCAGTCCCATAGCGATGTCCTTTCGGCAGAATTCCTTATAATACTTAACAGCTTTACCTGGGATCGCAATGGTTATTTTGGCCGAATGTTTACTTGACAGGTCATCTATGGATGGTATCTTTGTTTACCAATTCCGGCAGGCAATGCCCACGCGGCAAACCATCAGATTTTTTAGGCAGCCTGCCGAGAACAATCGCCAGAAAGGAACTATCATGGCTCGCTTATTCTCCATACCGCTTCTGGCCATCGGTCTGTGCCTGTTGCTGGTCGCTCTGCCGGTTGCCGCAGATCCCCTTACGTCATCCCGGGTAGCTGTCTTCATGTCCCCTGGTTGAGGGTGCTGTGGTGGCTGGGTCGATCATCTGGAAAAGCTTGGCTTTAGCGTCGAGACAAGGAAAGTTGATAATATTTCGGCGATTAAAGACCGGCACGCAGTTCCAGATGATCTTCGATCCTGCCATACTGCCATCGTTGATGGCTATGTGATTGAAGGGCATGTCCCCGGGGCCGAGATTATCCGCCTGCTGCAACAGAGACCGGATATTGCCGGATTGAGTGTGCCGGGTATGCCGGCCGGTTCGCCGGGTATGGAGATGGAAAACGGAAAAACCACCCCTTACCAGGTGATTGCTTTCGACCGTGAGGGGCGGGTGTGGCCCGTCGCTCGATATCCGCAGTAACGGGGCTGCCGGTTTGCTGCCCCGGCCGGAGGATCCGCTATCGCGAGTCAGATGTGATAAAGATGCCCTTTCGCACGATATCGAACGAAGGGGCTTTTGTTGCCATTATTCATTACCGGTATAGTCGGTCGTCCATCATCATCGCTTCAAAAACCTCTGCCGGTGAATTGCTGCTGTCTGCAGTCAACTCCTTCAGGGTGATGTCGCCGGTGCTTGCTGTGAAGCCTTTCTCCCGCAGGTGTTCCAGCGCCCCCGCAAGATTGAAATCTATCCGTTTGGCCAGCTGTTTCAGGGGCATTAGCTCCGCATGGGGAAAGGGCGGATGAACATCCTGCCCTGCGTACCAGGTCTTTTTGATCGTTGCACCCAGATCCATAACCGAGCTGAACGGGGCATAGCCGCTGATGCTGCCGTGCAAGCAGATGGCTCCCAGCAAGAGCGTCGCGAGCAGTTCTCTGCGCAGGGCAAAGCTGCGCTTGACGCGGTCTTTCAGGTAGCTGAGCAGCACGGTCCAGTTGTAGTAGAGATGAAAGCCTGCGGCTAAGAAGAAGATCAGGCTGAGAAAGGTGTGGATCGTGCCCCACTGCTCTTTATCGAGACCGATCAGGCGCCAGTCGGTCCAGTAGGCCACCCGTCCTTCGGGCATGACATATAAAACCAGCCCGGAAATCAGCATGACCAGGCCGCTAAAAGTGATCAGCAGCGAGAAAAAACTGCGCAGATTGAAGTTCTGTCGGTTTTGCTGCACACAATACTCCTGTAGCGATTAAGAGCGATCGGCTGATAAACGTTTGTTCAATAGGCTAATAATATCACTATTTGAATGTTTGCATGTCAAGAGAGTGATTGCACGTCCGCAGGTCTTAACGGCTCGTTTTATAATGGTTGATAAGTCCGTTGGTGGAACTGTCATGACTGCCGACCGCGTGATCGTCTGCCAGCTCGGGAAGAATTTTATTCGCCAGTTTTTTCCCCAGTTCTACGCCCCACTGGTCATAAGGGTTGATTCCCCAGACGGCTCCCTGAACGAAAATCTTGTGTTCATAAAAAGCGATGAGCATGCCCAGCGTGCGTGGCGTCAGTTTGTGGAAAAGAAAGGCGTTGCTCGGGCGGTTGCCGGGAAAAACCCGGTGTGGCAGCAGATGTGTGATCTCGGTAGCATCCAGGCCGACTGCCGTCATCTCGTTGCGGGCTTCTTCCGCAGTTTTCCCGCGCATCAGCGCTTCGGGCTGGGCGAAGAAATTGGACAGCAATATTTTGTGATGCTCCCCCAGCGGGTTGTGGCTGATTGCCGGAGCCATGAAGTCTGCCGGTATCAAACGGGTCCCCTGGTGGAGCAGCTGGTAGAAAGCATGCTGGCCATTGGTGCCCGGCTCACCCCAGATGACCGGTCCGGTGTGGTAATCCACCGGGTCCCCCTTGAGGGTGGTCCTTTTGCCGTTGCTCTCCATGTCTCCCTGCTGGAAATAGGCGGGGAAGCGGTGCAGGGACTGGTCATAGGGGAGAATGACATGGCTGTCGGCGCCGAAGAAGTTGATATACCAGATTCCGAGCAGACCCATGATCACCGGGATATTCTGTTCCAGTGGGGTGTTGCGGAAATGTTCATCGGCCAGATGCGCCCCCTCCAGCAGTTCTTCAAACCGATCCATTCCCACCGAAAGGGCGATCGATAAACCAACCGCCGACCAGAGCGAGTAGCGACCTCCGACCCAGTCCCAGAACTTAAACATGTTCGCTGGATCGATGCCGAATGCAGAGACTGCTTGCCGGTTTGTGGAGACGGCAACAAAGTGACGGGCCACCGCGTTTTGCTCGGCTCCCGCAGCGAGCAGCCAGTGTTTGGCTGATTCGGCATTGCAGAGGGTTTCCTGGGTGGTAAAGGTTTTTGAGACGACCAGGAACAGGGTGGTTTCCGGGTTGAGCTGTTTCAGGGTTTCAGCGATCTGCGTTCCGTCAACGTTGGAAACGAAATGAACCTGCAATTTATCCCGGGAATAAGGTCTCAGCGCCTCGCAGACCATCAACGGCCCGAGGTCGGAACCGCCGATGCCGATATTGACGATATCGCGGATCGGCTTGCCCGTGTGGCCTCTCCAGCGCCCGTCGCGCACGCGGTCCGAAAAATTGCGCATCTGCCCCAGCACCTGGTTTATCCCGGGCATGACATCCTGCCCATCGACCTCGATCGGTCGGTTGGATCGGTTCCGCAGGGCGACATGGAGCACTGCCCGCTGTTCAGTGAGGTTGATCTTCTCGCCGGAAAACATCCGCTCGCGTTTCTTCTCCATACCTGCGTGACGGGCAAGCTTGAATAGCAGGGGGAGAGTGTCGGCGGTGATCCGGTTCTTGGAATAGTCGAAGAGGAGATCGTCCAGGCGCAGGGAGTATGTTGTAAAACGCTCCGCGTCGGCACTGAACAGGTCGCGCATGTGCAGTTTGGCAACCGATTCCGCGTGGGACGTCAGCGTCTGCCAAACGTTCGATTCGGTAAGTATGGACATGGATGTTTCCCCTCGGACAGAAGTTGCCAGCGATTGCGGCAACCGCAATAGGCTGTCAGGTAGAAGGATGGACCAGCTTGTAATCTTCGCTGATCAGTTCCAGATGGCGATGGGTCATGCGGGCGTTTCTCAGGTAGACCTCGCGCACGTCAGGATCTTCAATCTGATCGGCTATGGTCCGCAATTCCTGTTCCAGAGCCTGCTCCCGTTTCATCGCCAAAGACAATGCCATTTCCTCGTCGAAGTCCCCCAGCATGGTCGTTTGCAGTTCCTTCCACCAGGATGATCCGGTGTCCGGTGTGATGTCCATCATTTCCTCAAAGGATGGCAGGTCTTCCCAACGGTAGGCATCGTAGAAGGACCGCGCATGCTCACGTTCCTCCCGGGCCAGCAGTTTGAAGGTCAGGCGCGGGCGTTCGTTGTACATCTTCTTTGCGGCATGCTGGTAGAAGTCCATGGCATCCTTTTCCGCCAGAATCGACTCCCTGATCGCTGTTTTCAGACCTTCCTCGTTCAGCCTGTTGGCCTTGCGTCTCCACATAACGTTCCCCCGGTCCAGGTGCGGCTTTGTCGAGTCAGTTTGCGGTCCGCGAACTCATCACGGCCTCATAAGAGGCGTTGATCTCTGCCAGCTTGTCGTTGGCGAACTTTATGAATTCAGGTGGCAGGCCCTTCCCTTCAATTTTATCAGGGTGAAATTCTGCTGCTTTCTTGCGGTAGGCCTTCTTGATTTCACCGGTGCTGGCTTCATCGCTGATGCCGAGAATTTCAAAATGTTTTATCAGGGAGGTTGACGTCCTGGCCGAGCCACCGACGAAACGGCTGTACATCGATTGATAGACCGAATCGTGCAGGCGGAAGGCCTGCTTGGCGCTCTGCAGCATCTGCTCCTCGCTGGGGTGCAGGGAGCCGTCCGCCATGGCCACCTGAAACAGAAAGCTCATCATGAAACTGCACATCTGTTGATCCTGCCAGAACAGTTCGCCGAATTCACGCGCATAGTGATCGAACGTCTCTGGGCTGTCCTTGGCCTGGCTGAAAACGTTGATGGCAAACTGTCGGGTCTGGGCATCCAACCCCAGGGCCTCGCGGCTGACCCGCTGAATCGCTTCTATCTCATTGCTACAGACGCGACCGTCCGCTTTGGCAAGCTTGCCAACCATGGAAAATGCTGCGGTGAAAAAGATCGCCTGTTTGCGTTCTGTGTCCGTATAGCCGATGTGACTGCCGGATGCGGCCGGTTGTCCGCCCATGCTCGAACCGATAGCAGCACCGATGATGGCACCAAATGGTCCGGCGATCATTGCTCCGATACCACCGCCGATGATGCCTGAAAGCCAGCTCATGATTTTCCCTTTATCCTTGTTGGTGGTTTATTGGTAGATCCGTACCGGGAGGGTGTCCCGATCAATTCACGTTTGTGGCTGTTCGCTTTGCCAATTCAATTCATCCATCCGGCGCAAGGAGTTCATAATCAGTCGGCCGGTGGCAATCCGGATTGTCCCCCTGCTGAGAACTTCCGGCAGAACCTCGGTGAAACAGAAGCGACTGGTCGGGTTTGATACCGCTTCCATGAGGATGATTTCAGCAAGCTGAACAAGGTTTTCGGTCAGGATCTCTTGCGGGACCTTGCTCTCTTCGATCAGGTACTGGGTAAAGCAGAGCCCGGCTTTCTGACTCTTGACCAGCGCGAGCTCCACTTCAGTCTCATCAAGCGTGCCCCCCTGGGCCAGGACTTCACCAAACCGCTGCCCCGGCTTGCTGGAGGATACGAAAATGATCGAACCCTCCTCGAAATAGAACGACTGGCTGAACCCCTTTCCGGAAAGGGTCAGTTCTCCTGATTTGCGGCTCGATTCAAGCCATTGCAGCAGATCAGGGAGAGGCATGAAGCTGATGCTGCCCTTGAGCAGTGTTTCCATGATCAGCAATCCTCGTTAGAGTTAAAACCGGGCAGGCCCGCCGCAGTTGTCATGTGACGATCTTGCTGGTTCCCCCACAGGAGACCACAGTTCGTTTGCACCCTGCAAAGATAGGGTGAGATATGGAAGGTTGTCAAATTTTAAGTGGACAACCCATCCTGCAAGAAGTTTGAATTGACGTAAGAAATGGCAGTGGTATAAATGCGCATATGACTTTCTGACCTTGGAGATTCCTGTTGAAAACATCCCTGTTGAGACGTGTCTGGGTACTGCTGGTTGCATCTGTTATCGGTTTTTACGGTTACGGGTTGAACCGGTTACGGGTGACGGGCTCTGAACATATCCCGCCGGCCGGTGGCGTCCTGCTGGCGGCCAATCATATTTCCGGTTTTGACACAGTGCTGTTGCCCGCAGTCGTGCTCCGTTCATTTCCGCTGCAGATGGTCTGGGCTCCGGCGAAGGAAGAACTGTTCCGCAACCGGTTTCTCGCGTGGATCTTCAGTTCCTGGGGGGCGTTCCCGGTGCGGCGAAGGCGAGATGTGCGAGCCGGTAAACATCTTGGCGAACTGTTAAAGAGCGAAAAGGTGATGCTCTTTCCGGAAGGAACCCGCAATAAGGATGGAATACTGGGCAAGGGCAACCGCGGGGTCGGCAAGCTGATCTATGATCATCGGCCAACGGTGATTCCGGCCGGTTTGCAGGGACTCAATCGCTGGAACTTCCCTGGACTGGGACAACCTGGCCAGATCAGTTTCGGTGCTCCGATCGATTTTTCCGACCTCTTTCTCCTGGAGGACTGTAAGGAGACCCATCTGCTGATCGTCGAGCGATTGATGGCAGCGATTGCCGGCCAGTTGGACCAGAACTGATTCGCCCTGTCACAGGTCCGGCAGAGAGCATACAGGGGAAGCAGAAGCCATGTCCTGCCCGGCTGGCCCTGTTTCAAGCTTTCACAGGTTCCTTATCTGTGGTACTGATACGATTAATCTTCAAGAAAATAGATCCACGCATGGAGGAATAGAGCGATGGCAACAGCAAAAAAAGGTGACGAGGTCCGGATCGATTTTACCGGTAAGCTGGAAGATGGAACGGTGATTGATACGACTCTTGCGACTGAAAAAAAAGAGCACGAGGGTGACTGCGCCGATGATGGGTGTGGGTGTGGAGAAGTCGGTCCGATGGCGCTGGTGATCGGTGATGACGAATTTTTTGTCCCGATCGAAGAGGCTCTGGTCGGCATGTCGGTAGGAGATCGGAAAACTGTGGTTATCCCTGCCGAGGATGCATTCGGCGAATATGATCAGGAGCGGGTCTTTGTCGTGGAACGTTCGATGTTTCCAGACGGGATAGAGCCTGAAGTCGGTGCCCAGTTTGAGATTGTCGGTGATGACGATGAGGGAATGCTGGTGACCGTGGTTGAGGTCGATGACGCTAACGTCAGCCTCGATTCCAACCACCCGTTGGCTGGAGAAGAGTTGATCTACGATTTTGAGCTGGTGGAAATTTCCTAGCAAAAAATCAGGTATTGTGACTTTCGACAGGGTGCCTTTAGGGGTGCCCTGTTTGCGTTTTTGCTCAGGGCCAACCCGGTTGTCAGGTTTGCCGGTATCTTTTCGCCGGAGAAAGCTGTACACTGAGTAAAGCGTACCCGTCTCAGATCCTCGCCATCCCCTACCGCACTGCGCAACCTCTCCGGAGATGAAGTTACGGATTGGTGAAGCCCGCGTGATGTGACGGCCATATTACAAAAGAGCAATTGGTCAAATCTGACCTGTAGATCCCAGATGTCTCCCTGGTGTTTATCGGACACAGCTTGACTGGCTCCATTAAGGGAGAAAATGAATGCAAAAGACTCTGTCCGCGGGAGATCCTGTTGAGGCCCGTTGCACCAAATGTCGTAAAATCACCAACCATATCGTTATCGCCATGGCTGAAACGGTCCCGGCCAAGGTTGAATGCAATGTTTGCAGTGGTCAGCACAAGTACCGTCCGCCAGCGGCAGCAAAAAAACCGGCCGTGCGGCGGACCGTAAGCCAGAAGACCTCAGCTAAGCAGGAGTGGGAAGCTCTGCGCCCGAAGATGGACAGCGACAAGGCGAAAGACTATTCCATGGAAGGGTCTTACAAGGTCAATTCACTGGTCAACCACCCGCTTTTTGGACTCGGAGTGGTTCAGCGGAATGTCGGTTCGCAAAAGATGGAGGTGCTCTTTGAGATCGGGTTAAAAACGATGCGCTGCAAGTAACGTTACCGCGGTTACCGGCAGACCTGTCTTGAGCTGAAAGGCAGGAAAAGAAAGCGTTGCCCCGATGGAGAGAAACTAATGGCGATTTGTAAACTTTGTGAAGCCCAGGCAAAAAGAAAAAATGGGGGGAAGCCCCATGACGACCTGACAGAAATGGGGACTCCGCGTGTTTTTAGTGGCGTTCCCCCGCGGGGGTTTACCGAGCAGGATTACCAATGTCTCGTCTGCCAGGCCAAATTTACCCAGAGTACGAATAGAAACGATCTGGCCTGGACTCTGTGGGAGGCCAGCTGACTTTTTTCCGACCGGCGCTTGAGGAGAAAAGGGCTCGGTTTCATCCGTGGAATGCGGCCGGAGGTGAATTCTTATTTTTTTATAGGTGTTTAGCCCTTGCTTTTAAAAAGAATTCCGTGTACGTTATTAAGACTTAAGCAAGTTTGTGTACGTTTCCGCCACCATTCATAATGACAAGGTGTCAATATGAATTAAACACGCAGACCTATATAGGGTGCGTGTTTTTTATTTTCGGTGACAGGACATGACACAACAAAAAGTTTCCGCAGGGGAACATGGAGAAGAAAATGGTAGAAGGTACAGTAAAATGGTTTAACGACTCAAAAGGATTTGGTTTTATCGAGCAGGACAATGGACCGGACGTGTTTGTTCATTTCTCCGCAATTGAAGGCGATGGATTCAAGTCCCTTGCTGAGGGTGACCGGGTAAGCTTTGAGGTGACCGAGGGCCAAAAAGGACCTCAATCAGCCAATGTGCGCAGAATTTAACTAAGGTTTTGCATATATTTGCAAAAAGAGCCCCACGGATTCCGTGGGGCTCTTTTTGCTGAGACACTCACAAAGGCGGAATATTCCGGGCCTGAATTCGGGCCGGACTCCTGCCGGGAAGGATTCCCCGATGGCCAGAAAACCGAACTACGGCTTTGAGAAGCGGCAAAAGGAACTCGCCAAGAAGGCCAAAAAGGATGAAAAGAACAGGCGCAAACAGCAGGAAAAGGAACAGGGCACTGACGAAGAGGAGTAACTCACCTGCTTGCCGTTCCTTCCCCGCCTTTGCCAGAGGCTCTCTTTACTCGACGTTCAGAAGCTTGATTTCGAAATAGAGCGTCTGTCCGGCCAGCGGATGGTTGAAATCAACCTTGACCATATCCCCTTCGATGCTGACAACCTTGCCACGCAGCTGCCGACCGTCCTGCCCCTGGGTCTGAACCATGGCACCGACCTTTTGCAGGTCAGCAGGAAACTGGCTGATGTTGGCCGTAGTGATCGCTTCCTGGTAAACCGGTCCATAGGCCTCCTCCGGGGCAATCTCGACGTTTTTCTGTTCCCCGACCTTCATCCCGCCGACCGCTTTTTCGAGTCCGGGAATGATCTGTTTTGACCCATAGACAAAGGTGAGGGCTTCACCGCCGACATTACTGTCGATGACACCCTGGTCTTTCAGGGTGAGACTGTATTCCAGTGAGACCTTGCTCCCTTCGGTAATCGGGGCTGCTGTTTCGGTTTGAGCACTGACGAAAGAGAAAGTCGAAAGCAGCAGCAGCGTGCTGAAGAGTAAGGTGGCTAGTCTCGTAACAGAATTTTTCATTGGTGCGATGTCCTTTCAGAACATGAATGGTCCCCGGAGGGAGCGGCAGATGACAGGCCGGTCTAAAGGGCAAGCCATCACGTAGCTATCACCAGGAGTGAGGCCAAGAACGTCTCTCAGATGCCATACGGGGATAGAGCAGGATGCGGATCGAAGGTATGGTGACCAAAAAAGGCAACTCAGCGCGGGTTGTGTTCAGCCTGCTGCCGAACAGGCCATATGCTAACAGGTCTCCGAACTGAATTCAAAGTAAATCAATAGGAATTTCCGGGCGCTGAGTGGAGGGTTGTCAGGCGCAACTAACTTCTCTGCTCTATCTCCCGCAGGGCCACGATCCCCTCGTAGAGGCATCGGCAGATTTCTTCTTCGGTAATCTGGAGTCGGCCACTGGGGGAAAGGTCCACTAGCCCTCCTGCACCTGCTTCCGTATGCTCTCCTCCCGCACCGCGAACCGAGAGTCCCAGCGTCTTGGTTAACTGTTTCAAGCCCTCCAGCGTCGTTCCGTTTTTGGTCAGTTTCGGGAGCTCCAGGTGCAGGCTGGCTCGCATGCCAGTGCCCAGATTGGTCGGACAACTGGTCACATAACCGTAGGTGGCAGAGCGGGCGAAAACCAGCCCCTGTCGCTCAATCGCATCGAGACTGATCCGCAAACGAGCGAAGATATCATTGAGCAGGGCACCACGTTTCATTGTCATGATGCGCAGATGATCCTCCTCGCCGACCCAGACGATGAGCTGGCCATCTGTGGATTCGTACATGCCCCTTCCATAGGGCCAGTCGGAACTGATGCCCGCCGCCGACAGGTAAGGGTCGGCGCTCATATCCTTGAACATCTTGTGTTCATCGACCAGTTGCTGATACTGCTCTTCTGAAATCTGGTAGGGAGAGTCGGGGGTCAGTGAGAGGTAGCGGCCACCGAAATCCGGGGAGTCGACCAGTCCGGAAAACACTCCGACCATCCGCTTCTCAAAAGCCAGTCGATCTTTTTTGCTCATGGCCCCGGGTAGAGGGAAGTCGGCCAGGTTCCGTCCGACCCGAACCCGCATCGAACTGTTGGCCAGAACGGGATCAATATTGCGGAGGTCGAACCGCTCATCCGAACCCCAATCCGAAACCTGCTTCAATTCACCCTTGATGTTGTGGTAGTCGCGAATCATCTTGTCCAGGTAGGGCTGGAACAGGTCGTAATCCTCTGGGTGCATGGCATATGCGCCCATGATGCTGTCGGGGTTTTCGATGCCGGTTAGGATGATCTGCTGAAGGCGTTTTTGCTGGGCAGGGCTGAGAGAGGCAAAATAGGCCGGATCGAAATGTCTGGCCATGAGATTGTCGTGATGGCATTGGCGAATCTTGCAGATTTGCTCCGTGAGCATTTATCTCCTCCTGGCCAGCAGCAAGGACGTGGCCGGTTCTTCGTCAATGATGAGGATACGAAATTTTGGCGATGGTTTCATATAGCCTCCCTCCTGCTGCACGGCAAATATTTCCTGAATGTGCAGATTTTTATCACAGGAGGGAGGCGGCGCAACTGATGCCACGTCTCAAGGTGTCAGTCGAAACGGATATATTTGCCATGTCTGTGAATTATTTGCGCCCCTTTTTCTTTTGTCTCGCCTTGTTAAACAGATCAGCAAATGTTCCCATCCCGGCCTCGGAAGGCTGCTCGCTGTAGCTGGTCTCTCCTGCTTCGACATCCGTCCCTGCCGGGGTCAGCGAGATCCGGCGCTGCTCGAGGTCGATCTTTTCAATGACCACCGGCAGTTCTTGCCCGACCTTGACCACATCCTGTGGATGACGAATCTGCTTGCCTTCGCCCAGCTTGGAAATATGCACCAGCCCGTCGACCCCTTCCTCCAGGGTGACGAAAGCCCCGAACTGGGCCAGCCTTGAGACCTTTCCGGTCAACTGCATCCCTTCCTTGTAGATCGAGCCGACCTTGCTCCAGGGATCGGCCAGGGTGTCGCGAAGGCTGAAGGAGAATTTGTTGTTCTCCCAGTCGAGCTTCTTGACCGCCACTTCAAGTTCCTGGTCGACTGAGAGCACCTCGTTGATATCCTCGACCCGGCCGTAACCGACCTCAGAGATCGGCAGCAGACCCTCCAGTCCGCCGATATCCAGGAATGCGCCGAAGTCGCGGACCGAGGTGACGACGCCCTTGACCACTTGTCCTTCTTTCAGCGTGTCTCTCAGAGCGTCGCGCTGCTGGCGGCGTTCTTCCTCCAGAATCTCCCGATGCGAAACGACAATATTACGACCCCGCTCGCCGAACTGGCTGATCTTGAAGGAGTAGCTCTTGCCGATCTCTTCCTCCGGGTTGCTCTGTCGGCGCAGACCGAGCTGGGAGAAGGGGCAGAAGGCACGGACCGATCCGGCCAGTTTGATCTCGTAGCCGCCCTTGATCTCTTTCTCGATCCGGCCCTCGACCGGGATGCCGCTGCGCCAGGCTTCTTCAAGCTGTTCGGTGCCGGTGGACCCTCCGCCGAGCTTGGTGGTGAAGCGCAGTTCTCCACCCGCACGGGAGAGGAAATAGGCACCAATCTTGTCGCCGATGGCGATGCTCAGATTGCCATCAGCGTCAAGCAGTTCACTGGCCGCTAGGACGCCTTCGCCTTTCTGGCCGACATCAAGGAAAACCCACTCGTCACCAATCTGCAGGATTGTTGCCTCGATCTTCTTGCCCGGTTCCAATTCGACGGCACCTAGCAGGCTTTCTTCGAGCATGGCGGCAAAGCTTTCTTCTCCGTTTTCCTCTTCCTGGTCGAAATTCTCGTCAGTCATGGAGCATCCTTTGTTGATGTTGAAAGCCATGTTTACCACAGAGTCACATAGAGCAGAGAGAGTTCTTTTCATTTCCTTATTGAGTGTTCGGAATTTTCTCTGGGATTCAGTGTCTCAGTGGTGAAATCAATTTTATCCTTATCCTCTATACCGGCTCACGTATGGTAACGAGTTCTTCCGCTGAGGTCGGATGGACCCCGATCGTACTGTCGAAGACCCGCTTAGTGGCCCCGGCTCTGAGAGCAACGGCAAAGCCCTGGATGATTTCAGCTGCAGCACTGCCGACGGCATGGACACCCAAAACCCGGTCCGTGTTCTTGTCAACCACCAGTTTCATCAGTGCGCGTTCGTCGCTGCCGCTGAGCGAATGTTTCAGTTCGCGGAACTCAGAGCGGAAAATTTCCACATCATAGCCCTGCGCCCTGGCAGCCTCTTCAGTGAGCCCGACTGTTCCGATGTCGGGTTGACTGAAGACTGCGGTCGGGATGTTGTCGTAGTCCATCGGCTGATCAATGTTCCGGTAGAGTCGGTTCACCAGGTTCATCGCTTCAGCCAAAGCAACCGGGGTCAGCTGGACCCGGTCGATCACATCGCCCAAGGCATAGATTGACGGCAGGCTGGTGCGGAACGTGTTGTCAACCTTGATCGCGCCGGACGGATCGGTTTCCACTCCGGCTTTTTCCAGTCCCAGACCGGCTGTGTTCGGTCGGCGGCCGGTGGCGAAGAAAATCTGCTCCGCCGTCATTTTGCGGCCGTCAATCAGGCGGGCTTCCAGACAGCCGTCGGGGTGTTTTACGACCCGCTCAAGGTTGCTTTCGAAGTGCAGGGTGATGCCCTTTTTACTCATTTCGTCGCGGACAAAAGAGCGCAGGTCACGATCAAAACCACGCAGAAACAGGTCGCCCCGGTAGAGCAGGTCGGTCTTGATCCCGAAACCATTGAATATGCCGGCAAATTCAACGGCAATATAGCCTCCGCCGACCACCAGGATGTCACGGGGTAAGCGCTCGAGGTAAAACACATCGTCTGAAACCAGCACATGCTCGGACCCTGGGAACTCGGGCACGTGAGGTCGACCCCCCGTTGTCAGCAGGATTCTTTCCGCACTGTAAGTGGCGCCGTTGACCGCCACCCGGTGAGCGTCGATGAGGGTCGCTCGGCCGCGCAGCAATTCAACTCCGGCAGCGGCGAGCATTTTGTCGAAGGCCTTGTTGATCCGCTTGATGTCTGCCGTTTTATGATCGCGTAGGGTCGGCCAGTCAAAAGTGGGAGGGTCGGGGATCTGCCAGCCAAAACCAACCGCATGGTGAAAGTCCTCCCGGTAATGGGCTCCGTGAACGAACAGTTTCTTCGGCACACAGCCCAAGTTGACGCATGTGCCGCCGAGCTGTTTCTCTTCAGCCAGCGCGACCCGGACCCCCTGTGCCGCAGCCATACGCGCGGCCCGGACGCCGCCTGATCCGCCGCCGATTACCAGCAGATCGAAATTGAATTGACTCAATGTCGGTCCCTCCTTTGCAGAATCATCCTGCTTTTATATGCTTTTTCTGCCCGCGAGTAAACTCCCTGTTGGTGACAGGTTCCGGTCGCTCTGGCAATATTCTGGATTAATGACAGATTATTTCACCCGTCGAATGGTTGTCGACCGCGGATTTTGATAGGATGAAGAAAACCAACTTTCAGGAGGTTCTTTGATGTCCGCAAAAACACTCTATGACAAACTATGGGAACGGCATCTGGTTCATTGCCGAGAGGCCGGGACCTGCCTGCTTTATATCGACCGGCAACTGGTCAATGAAGTCACTTCGCCGCAGGCGTTTGAAGGGTTGCGCCTGGCCGGGCTGAAACCCTGGCGGGTGGCTGCAAACCTGGCGGTGCCGGACCACAACGTGCCGACCACCGACCGTAGTCTCGGGATTGTTGATCCGGTCTCTCGGCTCCAGGTGGAGACCTTGGATCGCAACTGCGCAGAATTCGGCATTACCCAGTTCAGCATGAACGATATCCGCCAGGGGATCGTTCATGTCATTGGTCCGGAGCAGGGGGCGACCCTGCCGGGGATGACCGTCGTCTGTGGTGATTCACATACCGCAACCCACGGGGCCTTCGGAGCTCTGGCCTTCGGCATCGGGACGTCCGAGGTTGAGCATGTGCTGGCCACCCAGTGTTTGATTCAGAAAAAATCGAAATCGATGCTGATTCGGGTCAACGGGAAGGCTGGGGCGAGGATCACCGCCAAGGATATTATCCTCGGGATCATCGGCCGTATCGGCACAGCCGGGGGGACCGGCTATGTCGTTGAATTCGGGGGCGATGCCATCATGGACCTGTCGATGGAAGGAAGAATGACGGTTTGCAACATGGCCATCGAGGGCGGGGCTCGGGCCGGCATGATCGCCGTCGATGAGAAGACCATCGACTATGTCAAGGGTCGTCCGTTTGCGCCCTCCGGAGACATGTGGGAGCAGGCGACTGCGGACTGGCGGACTCTGCACTCGGACCCGGCCGCGGTATTCGACCGGCTGGTCGATATCGACGCAGCTGATCTCAATCCGCAGGTCAGTTGGGGGACGTCCCCGGAGATGATGACTGATATCGAGGGCAAGGTGCCCGATCCTGCCGATGAGCCCGATCCGGTGAAAAAAGAAGGAATGCTGGCAGCTCTAAACTATATGGGGCTGGAAGCGAACACGCCAATCTGCGAGATTCGTCCGGACAAGGTGTTTATCGGCTCATGCACCAACGGGCGGATTGAAGATCTGCGCGCTGCCGCCGCGGTTCTCAAGGGCCGCAAGATCGCCGACAATATTCAACTGGCGATGGTCGTTCCTGGCTCAGGTCTGGTCAAGCAGCAGGCGGAAGCCGAAGGGATCGATAAAGTCTTTATCGCCGCCGGGTTCGAATGGCGGGAGCCGGGCTGTTCGATGTGTCTGGCGATGAACAATGATCGCCTGCTGCCCGGGGAGCGCTGTGCTTCAACCTCGAACCGCAATTTTGAAGGGCGGCAGGGGCAGGGGGGGCGGACCCACCTGGTCAGCCCGGCGATGGCGGCCGCAGCTGCCATCGCAGGACACTTTGTTGATGTTCGAGAACTGGAGGTGATCTGATGCAACCCTTTAGCGAACTGAACGGGCTGGTGGGACCCCTGGACCGAGCCAATATAGATACCGACGCGATTATTCCAAAGCAGTTTCTCAAGTCGATCAAGCGGACCGGGTTTGGTCCCAACCTGTTCGATGAATGGCGTTATCTCGATCATGGTGAGCCGGGG
The DNA here is from genome assembly GCA_002869695.1 of Desulfuromonas sp. Taxonomy (GTDB): domain Bacteria; phylum Desulfobacterota; class Desulfuromonadia; order Desulfuromonadales; family Geopsychrobacteraceae; genus BM509. Next base: position 36,212 of record PKUD01000036.1, read on the forward strand.
CAGGACTGCAGTAACCGGCCCATCAACCCGGACTTCGTCCTTAACCAGCCGCGCTATCTCGGTGCCGAAATCCTGTTGACCCGGGAGAACTTCGGCTGCGGATCGTCCCGCGAGCATGCGCCCTGGGCGCTCCTCGATGCGGGGTTCAGGGCGGTTATCGCACCGAGTTTTGCTGATATTTTCTACAATAACTGCTTCAAAAACGGTATCCTGCCGATCGTCCTGGATCCGCAGCAGGTGGCCGACCTGTTTGTCGAGGTCAATGCCAGCCCCGGGTACCGGCTGCAGGTCAATCTTCCCGAGCAGCGCGTGACGACACCGAGCGGAAGACAGCTCTATTTCGAGATCGACCCGTTCCGCAAAGATTGTCTGCTCCACGGGTTGGATGATATCGGTCTGACCCTGCAGCAGGTTGAGCACATCAGGAACTACGAAGAACGCGCCAGGGTGGCAACTCCGTGGCTATTCCCCGAAATGCAGAAGGGCTGAGAGGAACGGAGACGGATGAACGAACTGGAAACCTCATTGCCGCTTGGCAAGCCGACCGATTACCGGTCGGAATATGACCCGCGCCTGCTCTGCCCCTTCCCCCGGAAGGTAAAAAGGGATGAAATTGGCATCGGTGACAATCTGCCTTTCCACGGTTTCGATATCTGGAATGCCTACGAGCTCTCCTGGCTTAACGGCAAAGGGAAGCCGGTGGTCGCCATGGCTGAATTCCGGATTCCCTGTCGCTCCGTCCATTTGATCGAATCGAAATCGTTCAAACTCTATCTCAATTCTTTCAACCAAACCCGCTTCGATACGTTCGACCAGGTCCGGCAGACCATGGCGGACGATCTCGAACGGGCGGCGGGTGAGCCGGTGACGGTTCGCCTGCTGGGTTCGACAGGGTTTTCAGCCGGCCGGATCGACTCCCTGCCGGGAGTTTGCATAGATGGACTGGATATTGCCATCGACAACTACCGCCTTGATCCCTCTCTGCTTGAGGGCGCGGCCGACCCGCAGCAGCCGCTGAGCGAAACCCTGCACAGTCACCTGCTGAAAAGCAACTGCCTGGTCACCAACCAGCCCGACTGGGGGAGTGTGCTGATCCGCTACCAGGGGCCGAAAATCGACCAGGAAGCGCTACTGCGCTACCTGATCTCTTTTCGCCAGCACAACGAATTTCACGAACAGTGTGTCGAGCGGATCTTTGTCGACCTGCTGCGTTACTGCCGGCCGGAAAAGTTGAGCGTCTATGCACGCTACACCCGCCGCGGCGGTCTGGATATCAACCCCTTTCGCAGTAATTTTGAAAGTGATGTCGAAAATATGCGACTGGCCCGGCAATAATCTTTGTCGTGGTTGAAAGGACTATTTTTTCTTTTCCATCAGGAAAAACTGATAGCCGAAACTGTCACCGTAGCGGCGGTACATTTCTATCTCCTGCTCGATCTCCTCACACACGGCCAGTGCCTCCGGCTGATCCGGGTATTTCCCGCGCATTTTCTGCAACTGGGCAAATTGCGGTTGATAGTATTCCTCCAGCCAGTCCGATGCCGGCAGCGGGAAATCACCGAGCAGCTGGTAACCACTGGCGGCAATGGTTTTCCTGTTCTGCTCAACCGTCTGCATGGCCGGATAATTGACCTTCCAGTATGTGATGATCTCTGCCGGAGGATCTGCTGTGAACCAGCTCACTTCAGTCACGGCAAGCAGACCAGCCGGTTTCAGGAGACGTCGCCAGTTCTGCAGCCCTTCGCCAAAGCCCATGATGTAGATCGCTCCCTCTGACCAGATCAGATCGAAGGATTGGTCGGCAAAGGGCAGCTCAAACATGGATGCCAGGTACGGTGTGATCCGGTCGGTTAACCCTTCCTGGACAAGGGTCTGCTGCAGTTTGTCGAGAAACTGCTGATGGTTGTCGACGGCGATGATCTGACCGCTTAGCCGTTCGGCCAGGACCAGGGTCTGGAGACCGCAACCGCAGCCGATATCCAGAATTTTTGCGCTACCAGGTAGCGCGGGCAGCCGCTCCAACGCGGCCAACGTGCTTGCGGTTGAGCCTGGACCGAGTCGGTCCAGGCCCTGATAAAATTCGTAGACGTATTTCATCTTTAACGGAGCCTTCTCCGCGTTGCGGGAAAGTTTGCGGATCTGCAGCGCCTCTTTCTCAGAAATTCCGATCGCCAGCAGAAAAGCGTGGTGGTCTTGCGGCGCCAACTGCTCGAACTTCTGGTGCCAACGGGTCATGGCTGCGTCATCCATACCGGCAGAGCGGAACATGCTGACCCATAGCTCCTTATCTGTCGCTGAAAAGGGCGCTGTTTTGGTCGCTTTAATCTTGAGAATGCCGGCCAAAACTTTCTGCTGATTCTGCAGCGCCTGGATTTCCCCGCCGAGTTGGTGCAGTCGCTGCTCGAGAACTTCCCGCTCTCGAGCAGCGACACTGTCGAGAATGCTGCGGATATCATCCAGGCTCAGTCCGGTCCGACGGTAGGCACAAATGGCCTCGAGTCGTTTCGCATCGCTCTCGCTATAGAGGCGATAGCCGGCCTCGTTACGAGCGGAGGGGGTGAGCAGCCCGGTTCGGTCGTAGTAAAGCAGTGTGCTGCGTGACAGGTTGTATTTGCTTGCCAGTTCACTGATGCGGTACATCTGTCCTCGATTCAACGGAATCGCGTCCTGATGTCGGCGATATCCTTTGACGGCAGTTTCAACCACTGCAAAAAGTTCTGGTGACTCTCCGGATATCGAGCCTCGAACAGCCGATGCCAGTTTTCCATCATTGTTTCGTCGAGACCGGTTTCGCGAAACAACTCAATCCACTCCTTTTTTCCGAAATCCTCTGCCATAGCGTTCTCCTTGTAGTCTGTTGCGGTGAAGGTTCTGTGTCATGACAGGAGCGACTCTAAACTGTGAAGTTATAGACGGGTCAAGAAGAAATGTGACAAATTTTACAGCCAGTTACTGACGATGATTCCAAGACCGATGCGGTTATTCACGTGGTCGTAATCAATCAGACTTTCGCCGTAACCGTTAAAATATTGCAGGTAGCCATTCAGTCGATGCCCCGGCAGGGGAAAACTCCAGTCGAGCTGGACCGCGCCGCGGTTGTCGGAAGAGCGCAGGTTGTTGCGCCAGGTCACACCAAAGCGGTGTTCTTTGTAGAGGTAGAGAGCGTAGAATTCGCCATAGCCGAGGTATGCGTCGATATCCGGATTGTCGTCATCGCTGGCTTCGGGAATCCGGTACCAGGGTCTGATGGCGCAGTAGAAATTGCCGCGTTCAAACGCTGCGAGGGCATAGATCCGGTTCCAGCTGCGCGACAGGTCGCCGCTGCGGCCGTTGGACTGATGTGAAAAACCGATCGAGACGAAACGGCTGCGCAGGCCGAGCAGGGAGTAATTGGTCACAAAATCGACATACAGTTCCGGTTCATAGTTGGTTTCGCGGAACGGGGCTGACTGCTGATCGTTGTAGGCCTGCCAGAACGACTGCTGGGTATAGCCGGCGAACAGGTTGCCCTGACCGGCGATCAAACCCTTGGCCAGGGGGATTTTGAAGCTGAACTGAAATTTCAGCTCCAACCGATCAAGGTCTTCACCGACGTCAGCGTAGGTGCGCTTGTTGGGGTGAGTGTTGTAGGCCAGCGGCAGGATATAGTTCTGTTTATAGGGCAGCAGGGAAAAACGGCTGGACTCAACCCGTTCTTCCGCTTTCTGCCGCTGGACAATCGCTGATCCGGTGGGGCTGATCGGAACCGGTTCCATCGCCAGCGCAGCTGAAGTGGAGAAGCCGAGCAACAGGCTGACGATGACAGGAAATAGCAGGGCGGGTTTCTTCATCGGCTCCTCCGGGACACGTTGCCGTTGTCGATCTCCTCTACATATATAATCAGACCGCGAGCCCTGGGCAAGTCTTTCAGCAAAAAAACGGCTGCTCTCCTTGCTGAAGAGCAGCCGTTTGTTATTGGTTCCTGTGTAGGGCCACTAATCCTGGTCTGCCAGTATCCGGATCATTCTCCGTAGCGGCTCGGCGGCACCCCAGAGCAGCTGGTCGCCGACGGTAAACGCGGACAGGTACTGCGGCCCCATCTTCATCTTGCGCAAGCGCCCCACCGGGGTTTTGAGGGTGCCCGAAACAGCGGCAGGGGTCAGCTGGGACAGGGTCTCCTGTTTGACGTTGGGGACGACATCAACCCAGTCATTGGCATTCTGCAGAATGTCTTCGATCTCGCCGATCGGCAGATCCCGTTTCAACTTGATGGTCAGCGCCTGGCTGTGGCTGCGCATGGCTCCGATACGAACACAGATGCCGTCGATCGGAATCGGTGTGTCGTTGCCGAGGATCTTGTTGGTTTCCACCAACCCCTTCCACTCTTCGCGAGACTGACCGTCCTCGACCTCCCGGTCGATCCAGGGAAGCAGGCTGCCGGCTAGCGGGAATCCGAAATTCTCGGTCGCCAGTCCGGAACCCGTCAGTTGGGCTGAAACCTGCTTGTCAATCTCCAGAATCGCTGAACCTGGATCCTGCAGCATGGGGGCGACAGCCTGGTTGAGCTGGCCCATCTGCACCAGCAGTTCGCGCATGTTCTGGGCTCCTGCGCCGGAAGCCGCCTGGTACGTCATGGAGGTTGCCCATTCGACCAGATCATGTTCGAACAGGCCGCCCAGGGCCATCAGCATCAGGCTGACGGTGCAGTTGCCACCGATGAAGTCCTTTATGCCGGATTTCAGTCCCCTGTCGATAACGGAACGATTGACCGGATCGAGGATGATGATCGCATTCTTCTCCATCCGCAGGCTGGAGGCCGCATCGATCCAGTACCCCTGCCAGCCGGCCTTGCGCAGCTCGGGGTGGACCGCCTTGGTGTAGTCTCCACCCTGGCAGGTGATCACCGCATCCAGCTGTTTCAATGCCTCTATGTCATCGGCTTTTTTAAGGATGCCTCCGCCCATTGGCGCGGGCTGCCCCGCTTGAGAGGTGGTGAAAAAAACCGGTTCAATTCCGGCAAAATCGTTCTCTTCCTGCATCCGCTGCATCAGGACAGAACCGACCATGCCCCGCCAACCGACAAATCCGACTCTCATAATCTGTACTCCTGCTTTTGCTGTTGTCTGTAAGGCTGAATTCTTCACCCGGTTCGCTTTACTGAACCGGTGAGCTGAAGAGGGTGATCATATCAGGACGCAGGAACATAGGGGAATACTTTTTTTGCCTTGTCTCCTTATTCTTTCTCGGGTGGTTGTGGTCGTCTCGGTGAGCCGCTAAACTGTAATAATGTCTATTAAATACGAGCAAAAACCGATCCTGGTTGCTGGAGCGACCGGTTACATCGGGGCGAGATTGATTCCGCGACTGCTTCTCGTCGGTTACCGGGTGCGTGCGGTGGCACGGACGCCGGAGAAACTGGCGAGCCGTCCCTGGGCGGGGCATCCGCAGCTTGAGATTGCCCAGGCCGATCTGCTGGATCGGGATTCTCTCGCGGCGGCCTGCCGGGGCTGCCGGGCAGCCTATTATCTGGTTCACTCCATGGATCCGGGGGCTGCCGATTTTGCCCGGACAGATCGTGCCGCTGCCCGCAATATGGTCAGCTGTGCCGAACAGGCGGGGATGGAGCGGATCATCTACCTGGGCGGACTCGGGGAAGACGAAGCAGGGTTGAGTGAACACTTGAAATCCCGCGCTGAGGTCGCTGATATTCTGTGTGCCGGCCGCGTTCCGGTAACCGTTTTTCGCGCGGCGATGATCATCGGCTCGGGGAGTGCTTCGTTCGAGATTCTGCGTTACCTGGTGGAGCGGCTGCCGGTGATGATCACACCCCGCTGGGTCAATACGCCCTGCCAGCCGATTGGGGTGCGCAATGTTCTGCACTATCTGGTGGAGTGTCTTGATTGTGAAGAAACAATCGGCGAATCCTTTGACATCGGCCAGCAGGATGTTCTGACCTATCGGGAGTTGATGGTTCTTTTTGCCGAGGAGGCCGGCCTGCGGCGCCGACTGATCATCCCCGTTCCGGTGCTGACTCCGCGACTCAGTTCCTACTGGATCCACCTGGTAACACCGGTCCCGGCAGTCCTGGCCCGCCCGTTGGCCGAAGGTCTCAGCAACCGGGTGGTCTGTGCTGACCAGAGAATTCAAAAGCTGTTGCCACAACCATTGCTCGATTGTCGTCAGGCGATCCGCTTTGCCCTCGAGCGGGTCCGTGACCAGCAGGTGGAAAGTTCCTGGTCCGATGCCGGGGCCATCCCTCCTGCGGAGTGGGCGATCCCCGGTGACCCTGACTGGGCGGGTGGAACCCATTATACCGACGCCCGCCTCATCGTTTTCGAGGCAGATACCGCTCAGGTCTGGAAAGCGGTCACCTGTATCGGCGGTGGCACCGGTTGGTACTATGCCGATTGGCTCTGGTGGTTGCGCGGGCTGGTCGATCGTCTGGTTGGCGGAATTGGTCTGCAGCGCGGTCGCCGCTGCCCGGTCGAGGTGTCGGCCGGAGATGCGATAGATTTCTGGCGGGTCAGCCGGGTCGAGCGGGAACAGCTGCTGCTGCTTGTTGCCGAAATGAAACTGCCGGGTCGGGCGACGTTGGAATTCAGGCTCGAAGCTGAAGGGGAGCAGCGTACCCGGCTGACCTTAACCGCACGGTTTCTGCCGCACGGGGTCGCAGGGATGCTCTACTGGTATACCGTCATGCCCTTGCACAACCTGGTTTTCAGCGGACTTCTGCAAGGGATCGGCCGGCGTCTCAAGGCACGGGTCCTGCGAGGTCCGGAGAAACTCCACGACCCAGTGTGAGTCTTTGCCGCGGTATCGCTCAGGCGCAGACGCGCAGGATCTGTTGCAGGTCGGTCTGTCCTTGCAGGATTTTTTTGATCCCGTCCATCTTCAGTGTACACATCCCGTCATCTATTGCCAGGTCACGAATATCTTCCAACGCCAGATTGTCCTTGATGGCCCGGCGGATTACTTCGGATGTCGCCATCAATTCATGGATGGCGATACGGCCTCGATAGCCGGTCTGGCCACACTTTTCGCAGCCCTGCTTGCGATAGAGGGTGATCTCTTCCGGATTCCGTGGCAGTTCATGTTTCTGGTAATACTCCTTGCCGTACGCCTGGACCAGTTCACCCAGCTCAGTGATGCTTGGATGGTAGGGTTCGCGACAGTCGGGACAGAGTCTACGGGCCAGTCGCTGGGCCAGGATGCCGACCATCGCGTTGGCGAAATTGAACGGGTCCATACCCATCTCGATGAGCCGGACGACGGTCTCGGCAGCACTGTTGGTATGCAGGGTGGTAAAGACCATATGGCCGGTCAGTGACGCCTCGATAGCAATTTTAGCGGTTTCCGCATCGCGCATCTCACCAATCATGATCACGTCCGGGTCGGCACGCAGAAAAGATCGTAGCGCCTCGGGGAAATTGAAGTTGATTTTCGGCTGGATTTGGACCTGGCGAAGTCCGGCCTGAGTGATCTCCACCGGGTCTTCCGCCGTCCATATTTTTCGATCCGGTGTGTTGATATGGCCGAGGGCCGAGTGAAGGGTCGTGGTTTTTCCCGAACCGGTCGGACCGACGCAGAGAACGATACCGTAGGGGGTACTTAGCATGCCCCTGAAGCTTTCCAGGTTCTGCTCGGAAAAGCCCATCTGCTCCAACTTTAACGGTTTGGAGGAAGAGAGTATCCGCAGCACCGCATCTTCCAGACCACCGGTTGTCGGGGTAATTTCAACCCGGAACTCGATCTTCTTATTGCCGGAGCGCATCAGGATTTTGCCGCTCTGTGGTCTGCGTCGTTCCGCAATATCCAGCTGGGAAATGATCTTCAGCCGTGAAATGATCGCCTTTTTGAACTTGTGTGAAACCTGGTGGGCGACATCGCAGATGCCGTCGATCCGGTAACGGATCTGCAGCGGCTTTTGCCCATGCCCCGGTTCGAAGTGGATATCCGAGACTCCTTTGTTATAGCCATCGAGCAGAACCCGGTTGACCAGGGTGATGATCTGCGAATCTTTCTCGGTAATTTTGTAGTCGGAAACATCTTCGGTGTCCTGAATGTCAATATCATCCTCATCCATATCACCGATCAGATCAGAAATCGATTCGTCCAACTGTGCCGATTCTTGGGCGTAAAATTTGTCGATCGCCTCTTGGATCTTGGTCGCCGGGGCGGTTACAAATTCGACAACATAGCTGGTGGAAAAACGCAGCGTGTCGCCGATTGTGTGGTTGGTCGGGTCTGACGTCGCCACCGTCAGGACGTTCCGTTCGAGGGACACGGGAAAGGCTTTTAGTTGGTTGACCATGGTCTTGTTCAGGGCGTCCAGCGCCCGCTTGGTCGGCTCAAGGGACTCCAGGTCAACCTGGCGCATGCGAAACTTTGCCGACAGGGCGGCCAGCAGCTGTTCCTCGGTGATCAGCCCGTTTTCGATCAGCAGTTCACCAATCCGTTTTTTCTTTCCCTTGGTCTGGGACTCCAGCGCTGTTTCCACCTGTTCCCGGGTGACCAGGCCCGCTTCGATGAGCAGATCTCCGACCCTGAATTTGGCATTGGGAGAGAGCTTGTTCGCTGCGTCCTGAATAGTTTTTTCGAGCTTTTCCGGAGCGACTCCCTGTTCTTCAGTCAGAATTTCACCGACTTTGCGTGTGCGCAGTTTCTGCTGCTCGGCCAGCACCTTTTTGACGTCGTTCTCTTCGATCACTCCACCTTCTTCGAGGATTTCAGTCAGGTGACGGTCCTCGTTGCGTTGCCTGATTCCATTGATGGTAAAGAAGATATTGCGATATTCGGTGTCCTTGCGTACCGGGAAAGCGAGGACTCCGGAGGGGTATTCCTGTTTCGGAGACACCCTCATCTTGAACGATTCTCCGGTCACGGTTTCAATATGTTCAACCTTTTCATCCGGCGAAGAGGGGATCTGCCATTCACCCTGGGCCATGATCATCACGTAGCAGAGGCTCTCCAGCGGGATGTGGGCCACCTTTCCCGAGGAGGTCAACTCGGCCTGTATACTTTTCTGGCGGGGATGAAAGGCACTGAGCAGGGTGGCGTCCACGCTGCGTCCGTCAAGATATTTCAGAATCAGAGGATGTTTCATGGTCAGGTGCCCCTCCTGCGAGCGCTGTTAGCAGGTAGATAATTGCATTGTAATGGCACAAAATTAAGAATATTCTCATTTTTATAATGTAATGGTGTTTTTGTCAAATAAAAAAACATGAAATATTAGATGGATAGCTTCGGCGTTATGCTTTGGCCCGCAATTTTTTTAATTCACGGGAGGAAAGTGACCTTAGATTATATTATTTGGCGGGAATGAAAAAACTTGTTGTAAAATTAGATATGACTAATATATTATGGTCATTCAATTCTCCTGTGTGCGGGAGTCTTCCTTTAATTTATTGAGAGTTGCCCCTTACATTGAAGTGGTAAGTCATGAATCAACTGGAAATCATATCTGTTGTCCAGGTCGCGATCGGTGCTGTGCTGATGTTGTTCCCGATCGTCGCCAGCATGCGCATCAGGACTCAGGTTCCGAGCAAATTCCGCAGGAAATGGCTGGATCTGATCTGGTTGATGGTTTTCTTCTTTGTCGGGTACCTCTGCTATATCGCCAACCTGTTCAGTTCCATCGCTCTGCCGCTGGAACTGGTTACCGGCACGATCTTCATGGGTGGTGCTTTTTTCGTCTACCGGGTCATCAGTATCTCCAGTACCACGATCAGCGCATTTCGCCAGAGCAACAAAGCACTGAAAACCGAAATCAGGCAACGGGAACAACGCGAAGCCGATCGGCATCGCTACGAGAATGGCCTCGAAGTTCTTGACGCCCAGGTCCGCAAGCTGATCCTGGCGGCCAGCGATGTGGATCGGTTTAACCGGACCCTCTGTGAGTCGGTGCGGGATCTTGTCAGCGCTGATATAGCGTTGGTTTTATCACTGGACAAAGACGGAAGAGCCTTTACCTACCTGGAGGCCATCGGTGAAAAGTCGGAACTGATCCTTGGACAGACGGTCACCCTGGAAGATGGTGGAATCTGCGGGCTGATGTTCAACCAGGAGGATACGGTCTATATTCCCGCGCTCAGTGAGAGCCCGCATACAAATCAGCAGCTTGCCGCAAAACTCGAGGTATCGACGGGCATGGTGGCACCGCTCTGGCACCTGGATCGGATTGTCGGTGGGCTCACCGCATTCCGGCGGGAAGAACCGTTTGACGAGATCGACAGTCAGTTATTGAACCTGTTCAGTCTACGCGCATCAATCGCCCTGCAGAACATGAAACTGCTGGCCGATCTGGAGCAGCGGGTCAAGGAACGGACCGTAGAGCTTGATTCGCAGAACAAGTTACTGGAGAAGATTATCACCAATATTCCCAGTTACGTGTTCTGGAAAGATCAGCATGCCAACTACCTGGGCTGCAATTCGAAATTTGCCAGCCTGGTCGGTCTGGAAAGCCCCCTGGATGTCCCAGGCAAGTCGGATTATGATCTGCCCTGGTCTGCAGCCACGGCGGAGAGAAATCGACGTGAGTCGATCAAGGTAATCTCCTCCGGTCTCAGTGTGCTGCACGACGAGGTGGTGGAACCTGTTGCTGACCAGGTCTTCAAGTATTACCAGCACAGCCGCATTCCCCTGAAAGACAGCCACGGACAGGTCACCGGAATGCTCGGGATTATCGACGACGTGACCGAACGGAAAAGGGCGGAACAGGTCATAGCCAGCGAACGCAGTTTCCTGCAGACAGTGATCGATGGGGTTGTCGATCCCACCTTTGTCATTGGTCTCGATTATGGGGTCCGCTTGATGAACAAGGCTGCCAAAGGGTATCTCACCGATACGATGAATGAGGATGGTCCCCTTTTCTGTTACCAGGTCTCTCATCATCAGGAGTCTCCCTGCAACAGCAGCGAACACCCCTGCCCGCTGCAGGAAGTTCAGCGGACCGGTCGGGCGGTCAACGTTGTCCATGAACACAAACTGCCCAACGGTGAAATGCGCAGCTTTGAACTGCTGGCATCACCGCTGTGGGATGAAGAAGGCGAGTTGAGCGGGATCATCGAATCGGCTCGCGATATTACCGACCGCCTGAAGGTGGAGGATGATCTGCGCGAACACCAGCGGCACCTTGACTTTCTTGCTCACCACGATTCCCTGACCGGGTTGCCGAACCGACTGCTGCTGAACGATCGGTTGCGCCATGCCATGGCGACTGCTGCCAGAAATAAGCAGACGCTGGGTCTTCTGTTTATCGATCTCGACCGGTTCAAGAATATCAACGATTCGTTGGGCCATGAACTGGGCGACGACCTATTGCGCGAGGTGGCCAAACGGCTGAGCGGATGTCTGCGCGACCTGGACACCCTGGCGAGGATGGGGGGAGATGAATTTGTCGTCGTCCTGGAGCGGGTCAAGTCCCCGCAGGAGGTTTCGCTGGTCGCGAACAAGATTCTCGACTGTTTCTCCCGCTCTTTCCTGCTTTCCGGGCATGAAATCTTTACCACGGCGAGCATCGGCATCAGCCTCTATCCCGATGATGCCGTGGACGTGATGGGCCTGATGAAGAGTGCCGATTCCGCCATGTATCGGGCCAAGGGCAGTGGCAGGAACAACTACCAGTTCTATCGTCCGGAGATGAATGCCCGGACCCATGACCGCCTGCTGTTGGAGAACAGTTTGCGCAAAGCACTGGAAGGGGATCAGCTGCTGCTTCATTTCCAGCCGCAGGTCGATATGGTGAGCGGTGAACTGACTGGGATCGAGGCTTTGGTGCGCTGGCAGCCGCCGGGGCAGGAGATGGTCTCGCCAGGTGACTTCATTCCGCTGGCGGAAGAGACCGGTCTGATCCTGCCGCTGGGCGAGTGGGTTCTGCGGGCCGTCTGCCTGCAGATCAGTCGCTGGCAGACAGCGGGACTCAAGCCGGTACAGGTTTCGTTGAATATTTCCGCCCTGCAGTTCAACCAGCACAATTTCCTCGAAGTCGTCGACCGGATACTGGCGGAAACAGGAATAGACCCGCAATGGATAGAATTTGAACTGACCGAAAGTGCGGCGATGGCGAATGTGGAATCGACGATCAATATTCTCGATCAGCTGAAACAGCGCGGGATTAAACTCACGATCGACGATTTCGGTACCGGATATTCCTCACTCAGCTACCTCAAGCGCTTACCGATTTCCAAGCTGAAGATCGATCGTTCCTTCGTTCGCGATATTACCGTTGACTCGCACAACGCATCCATCACCACATCCATTGTCGCCCTGGCTCGCAGCATGCAACTGAATGTCCTGGCTGAGGGGGTCGAAACTCAAGAGCAGAGCCGCATATTGCTGGAACAGGGCTGTCAGCTGGGGCAGGGGTTCCTCTATTCCCGACCGGTTTCGGCGGCTGAAATGGAGAAAATTCTCGAGCGGCAGAAGATTGCCGTTTGACGAACTGCTCCTGCGATACATCTCCCTGCAAGGCCCCCGACATGCAATGTCGGGGGCCTTGTTCGTTATGTCGCTTTACCGGATCAGGGGACGGGAATCAGGGTCAGATCAAAAACTGAACTGGTGGTCCCTCGCCGCAGGTAGTGCTGGGTCACCAGTGTCCGGAATCCGGGCGCCGAGACCCGGATATGGATATGTGCCGGACGGGTCAGGTATTCCCCCGGAATGTCGGTCTCCAGCTGATACCCTCCGCTCTCGCCGGTGATCACCGCGGCCCGGTGAGCATCATCATAGCGGCCGTCAGGGCCAGTCTGCCAGAACTCGATCAGGCTGGCAGATATTTCTGAGCAGTCGATTGCAGATTTTACTGTTCCGGTCAGCAGGTAGCCTTTCCCTATCTGCGACCGCAATGGAGCACCGGGACGGTAAAAGGGACCCATTTCGTCTTCCTGGGTCGGCTGGCACAGGTACCCGGTTGCTTTTTGCTGAACGGCTGTTTCAGCCCCACCGGCCGAAACGGCAAACCCGGTTGAGAGCATCAGTAGAATAAGAAGCTGCGGTCTCCACATAACAGCAGTATAACATTGCCAGCAGTCGCTTTTCGAGGGCGATCGGTGAAAAAAAAGGCGGCCATGCGGCCGCCCGATTTCATTGGAAAGAGAATCTTAGTTCAGCGAATCAGTTACAGACATCGCTGTGATCATACAACACAGTGTCGACAAACTCACTGACGCAGTTCGGGTCGCACGGTGAGCAGAGGCCACGCTCGGGGCGCTCGAAGCTGTGGCAGAAACCACAACCGATACCGGAGCCCTTCTGCAGGTGGCCGTGCATCCGGCCCTGGTCGCGGGGCAGTTTTTTGTCGCTGTGGCACTGGTTACAGACGTCAGCTTTCGGCCCTTTGAGTTTGTAGCCGAGAAGGTCCAGTTCACTGTCGCTGTCGACGCTGAAGCTGTTGTGGCACTGCGCGCAGTCGATGGTTGCCGCCTGGGGAGCGCCATGGTTGAGTAGCCCGTAGGTTTCGGTGGTGATCAGTTCCCAGGGCTCATTGGACGGATATCCCATGTTGACCAGACCGGAGGCGACTGCGGTGTCAAGGTCACCGGAGACCTTGAGGAAGTCAAAGGTGTCCACGGAAATAATCACATCGTCAGCGATGGTCTTCGGCTGGTAAGCGGTCTTGTACTTGAAGGGATACAGCTTGCCATCATTGATGTCACCGTTCGGCCGTGAGGTCGGATAGGTTCCGGTGGCCGGATCGAGGACTGCCGTTTCGCCGAGCAGGCCGTTGTGGCTGGTACGGTTCCAGAACTTGAGCACCGGCTTCAGGTCGGAGGCCAGTTCAGAGTAGGGGTGGCCGGGGCCGGAGACGCCGTCAGCCGGCGCACCGTCATGATGGAATTCCCAGTCACGATGAACTTCGGTGGGCCACTTGCCGTACAGGTCGATATGGCAGGCCTGGCAGGAGACCCGGTTGACGTGACGGTCAGCGTCGGTACGGTTCAGGCCGGCGTCGGTGTGGCCGGTGCCACTGTCCATGCCGGTGTGGCAGGTGGTGCAGGCAACTTCAGAAGCGTAGTCAGTGGCCCGCAGGTCGGAGCCTTTTCCGGTGACCTTGTGGTTAACGAAGGTATGGCATTCGAAGCAGCTAACATTGGCGCCTGCGTTGTTCATATGCACGTCGAAGTCGGGGTCGGTGTTGGTGATGTCGGCCATGGACAGATCGCCACGCTTGACGCCGTCGCCGCCGCCGGCATTGGCGTGGCACTTCAGGCAGTTTTTGCGCGCGGGCTTGCCGATTGTCCGCACATATGACTCGAGGGTCGCCTGGTCGGTGCCGACCGGTGCGCCCATGGAACCATCAGCAAGGCGGGTCCTGACCAGCGGGTAGTCGGTGGTACTGTGGCACATCAGGCAGTCGATATTGCTGTTGTCAGCCTGGGAATCATCCGGACGCAGACCGCGACCCACGTGGCAGGTGCCGCAGACCGGCCAGTCACCGAGAATGTTGATGCAGTAACTGTTGAGAGCGTTGGTCAGTTTGCCCTGCTGGGTGCCGGGCTGATTCGTCATGTCGGGAGCTTCGCCAACCCAGGTGTAATGCAGGGCACCAGCCATCTCGTTGAACTGAGCGTTGTGACAGCTCATGCAGTTTGCCGGATACTCTTCGTAGAGCAGGGCGTTGTGCGGATCGGTGCAGGCCGGGTCGCCGCTGCACTCGCTGTCGGCGCAGTCGGTGGCGCCGTCGCAATCGTCGTCATTGTTGTCAGAACAATTGACTTCGGAGGAAGCGGTCGTGGTGCAGGTGCTGCAGCCTTCGTCTGTCTGGCCGTCACAGTTATCGTCGATACCGTTGTCACAAACCTCGGCAACGCCGGGGTTAACCTCAGAGAGAGTGTCGTCGCAATCTTCCTGCGCAAAGGTGCAGGACGCGTCAGCTGGGAAGCCATAGCCGTCACTGTCGTTATCGACGCAGGTGACGGGCTCACATCCTTCGTCAATGACCCCGTCGCAGTTGTTGTCGACATCGTCACAGACTTCAGTCGCACCTGGATTGATAGCGGCATCACTGTCATTACAATCCTTGTTGCTGGTGTAGCCGTCTTTGTCGCCATCGACCGGCTTGCCGGCAAAAGCCGTTGCGCTGCTGAGTGTCAGCACCAGAAACAGGATGCTGATGATTGCCAGAAACTTCTTCATTGCGTGCTTCCTCCTTGGCATCGTTGAGGGGCCTTCATGGTCCCGTTAAAAAAATGGTTCTATCTGGGGTGTGCATAAGAAACGCTGAGCAGGCCTCAGCAAGAAGTAACGTTTTGTTTCGTCCGCTTGTTCTTGAGCAATTAGCTTGCCAAGTTCATTGATTTGAAAAATTGTCCAGTAATATCAGAGATTATTCAAAATATAATATGCGTTTTTATATGGGGGGTAGAGTTGTGGGTTGTGGGGCTTATCCCGCAGCTGCCTGGGGCAAAATACCCATTCTTGACCCACTCGCTATGTTGAATATATTTATAGTTGAATGTTCAAATATCGTAGGTTTTGTGGAAAACAGAGAGACTTAATGCGGCAAAGAATTTGTCGATTTGATCTTTGGAGCAACAGACACAAAAAAGGGGCGGCCGATTGGCCGCCCCTTTGGCGTTACTTTTTACTGTCTAACGATTTGAACTTAGTTGCCACATCCATGGTTGAACGGAATGTTGTCAA